>NZ_JAEKMI010000220.1 GCF_020217485.1 Mycobacterium sp. WUMAC-067
TGTGGCCGAGATTGATCGTGACCAATTGTGTGGTGTGACTGGGGCGCGGTCGGTGCCGGCGTTGGTGGCCTGGAAGTTGGGTTGTTCGTCGGCAAACGCGCACACGCTCAGCGCCATCGCGGGCCGGCTGAGCGAGTTCCCGCGGTGTGCCCAGGGGATGCGCGAGGGCCGGTTCTCGGCCGATCAGGTCGGGGTGATCGCCGCGCGGGGCGGCGAGGGTTCGGATGAGCATTACGCGCAGCTGGCCGCGGTCGCCACGGTCAATCAGTTGCGTAC
>NZ_JAEKMI010000221.1 GCF_020217485.1 Mycobacterium sp. WUMAC-067
TCCCGGGGAAGCGATCCGCTTGGTGTGGTAGAGCGCCAGGGCCTTGCCCTTGTCGAAGATGGCCAAGTAGTGGTGGGCGTGGCGGCCCAGGCGGATCACCTCACTCATGGGCAGGATGGTGCCCCCGCCGGTGAGGCCGCGTCCGGCGGCGGCCTCCAACTCTTGCAGGGTGGTGGTGACGATGATGGAGGCCGGTAACCCGTTGTGTTGGCCCAGTTTCCCGGAGGCCAGCAGTGCGCGCAGTCCGGCCAGCAGGGCGTCGTGGCCGCGCTG
>NZ_JAEKMI010000222.1 GCF_020217485.1 Mycobacterium sp. WUMAC-067
TCGCGACCCCGATGGTCACGACTATCTCTCTCCAGAATTTTTTGATGCTAACCATCAATGGGTTGTGCACAACTGCATCACTCTTTTCGAGTGCCTCAAACGTGGGGGTCTCCTCTGACGAGTCCCCGTTACTGAGTCCACCCGGTTTTGGAGTCGGGTTGGTGTAATCCGTTCTCAGTTGATGCTGCAGGCCACCGGGGTATGGGTGCACCTGCACGCCGCAGCGTACTCGGCCGGTGTGCGGTAGCCCAGGGCCGAGTGGGGACGG
>NZ_JAEKMI010000223.1 GCF_020217485.1 Mycobacterium sp. WUMAC-067
AGCTCGACGTGCAAACTGTCGCGATGGCCAAATGGTGGACGACGGAACGGGCGATGAAAGTCCTCGACGACTGCCTGCAGCTGCACGGCGGGTACGGATACATGACGGAATATCCGATTTCGCGTCTCTGGGTTGATCAGCGAGTACAGAAAATCTACGCGGGGTCTAACGAAATAATGAAAGAGATTATTTCGAGGTCGCTTTGACAAGATAGCGACGACCGAACGCCCGGTGTATCAACGCAGATGAGGATCTGCTA
>NZ_JAEKMI010000224.1 GCF_020217485.1 Mycobacterium sp. WUMAC-067
CTGCCCTTTGTGGCGGCGGCCGGTGACCGCTGACCCATGTCAAGTGCCGCGCTCTGGTTCGCGGCTTCGCAGGAAAGCGACGATTCCGATGACTGAAGTTCGTTCTTTTGACAACATTTGTGTTCATTCCGTTGCGGCGCTGACGGTCCTCGAGCCGCGCGACTGCGGCCAGCGTGCCCCTGGTACCTATCGGCGACCCGCCGCGCTGGTGGGTAACACGCCGGTGTTGCGGATCTCGGCCCCGCTGGTCCCGCCCGGA
>NZ_JAEKMI010000225.1 GCF_020217485.1 Mycobacterium sp. WUMAC-067
TGTTCGAGGCGCCCACGGTAGCCCAGTTGGCGCTCCGCATCGGTGGCGATGGGGGCCGACGCGAGCCGTTGGTGGCGGTGGAGCGGCCCGAGCTGATTCCGTTGTCGTTTGCCCAGCAACGGTTGTGGTTTATCGACCAGCTGCTGGGGCCTTCTCCGATCTACAACATCCCGGCGGCGTTGCGGCTCAGCGGAAACCTGGATGCCGAGGCGTTGGGGGCGGCGCTGGCCGATGTGGTCGCCCGCCA
>NZ_JAEKMI010000226.1 GCF_020217485.1 Mycobacterium sp. WUMAC-067
CTCGACGGGCACCGCTGTACGGGCTTGGGGAATGGTGCTGTGGTCGGCCAGAATTGGCCCCTGGTCATAAGTGGGCGTCAGTTCGATGAACCTCGAGGCCACCAGGCTTGGGGAGATGATGATGGCCTGGGCGTCCGCGGGTATCGGCACGTCGCCTCTGACACCCATCACGATCTTGGTGTGTTCGGGCTCTGGTGAAATGGACTTAATGCTGCCGATCGTTACGCCGGCCACTT
>NZ_JAEKMI010000227.1 GCF_020217485.1 Mycobacterium sp. WUMAC-067
TTCGACAGGCACCGCTGTGCGGGCCCGGGGAATGGTGCTGTGGTCGGCCAGAATTGGCCCCTGGTCATAAGTGGGCGTCAATTCGATGAACCTCGAGGCCACCAGGCTTGGGGAGATGATGATGGCCTGGGCATCCGCGGGTATTGGCACGTCGCCTCTGACACCCATCACGATCTTGGTGTATTCGGGCTCTGGTGAAATGGATTTGATGGTGCCGATCGTTACGCCGGCCACTC
>NZ_JAEKMI010000228.1 GCF_020217485.1 Mycobacterium sp. WUMAC-067
GGCCCTGGAGGTGTAGGCAGATGCAGTGGTCGAGGAATACTCGCGCAATCCTTGTTTCAGTGGCCGCTTCGGCCAGGGTGAACTTGGTGTTCTGGAACCCGAAGATCGTTCGTCCGAAGGCCTCTCGTTCGCGCGTGTATTTGACCGTCTGCTGCAAGGCCAATTCCATGGCGGCAACCGCTCCGACCGCAACGATTAGTCGCTCCTGCGGCAGTTGCGTCATCAGCTGGATGAAA
>NZ_JAEKMI010000229.1 GCF_020217485.1 Mycobacterium sp. WUMAC-067
TACCGTCGAGATGCAGACAGATGCAGTGGTCGAGGAACACTCGCGCAATCCTTGTTTCGGTGGCGGCTTCAGCGAGGGTGAACTTGGTATTTTGGAACCCGAAGATCGTTCGCCCGAATGCTTCTCGTTGGCGCGTGTATTCGATCGTCTGGTGCAAGGCCAATTCCATGGCGGCAACCGCTCCGACCGCGACGATAAGTCGCTCCTGCGGCAGTTGCGTCATCAGCTGAAAGAAG
>NZ_JAEKMI010000023.1 GCF_020217485.1 Mycobacterium sp. WUMAC-067
ACTCGGTTCGTGGTACTGCTGCCGATCAAACACTTTGCAGCATAGAGGAATTCGATGCGTGCCAGCACACTCTCGGGGTCTGCGTGGTTCCGACGGGAAACCGCCACTACGGCATCCGGGTGCGATGCCTCTTGTCGTGTGAGGGCACACCGTTGACCCCGCCGATCGACTCGGCGTAGCTGCCGACCGCGAACCCGACGCCAGAACCCATGATCCCCAAGGCTTCCCGGTTGATGTTGTCGATGGTGTCGCGCGGGCTCTGGAAGTTCGGATCGAACGGCACGCCGGCCTGGCCGCCCCACAACCGTGCCTGCACGGTGGTTTTCAGCTGCGAGGAACCGGTCGTCAGGCCCCCGATCGGCACGCCCGCGACCATGAAGGGGTGATAGTCGGCCCGGGAATTCAGCGGCATGTCCGCGGGGCGCTTGCCGGCCAGGTTCAGATAGCCGGCCAGGGTGCGCTCGATGCCCGCCGAGCCTTCGGGGACATCCGCGGCGAAGACACCGGGCCCGGGCGGGCCGGATTGGTCGCCGTCGTCGGTGAAGAAGCCGGCGTTGGGCGACCCCAGCGCGGTGAAATTCAGATAGAGCGCGATGTCGTTGAGCTGATCACGGCCCATGCCGAACACGTAATCCATGACCCCGTTGAGCCCCTCGGATTCGGCGCCCCAGAACACGAACCGCACCGCGTTGTTCACCGGGGCCAGCGGGCCCAGCTGGCGCGCCGCCTCCAGCACCGCGGCCACCCCGGAGCCGTCGTCGTTGATGCCGGGTCCGGCGCGCGAACCGTCGAGCTGCGCACCCACCACGACGACCTCGTGGGGCGACCCGGACTTGGTCTGTGCCACGACATTTCGGGACGTGATCTTGGTGTTGACGGCATCCAGCACCAGGCGGATCGGCGCGGTCGCACCGGTCAGTGCGGCGGCACCGTTGGGGTTGACGACGGCGACCGGCACGGTCAGTTGCTTGAAATAACCGGGGCTGAACAACGTGGGCGGAGCTCCGCGCCCGTTGGGGGCGCTCAGCACGATCAGCGCGCTCGCCCCCTTGGCCAGCGCGCTGTTCTGTTTGTCGACCACCGAGCAGCGGGTGTCGTCGACGACGGCGATCGCGCCCTTGGGCACCGCGGCCGGGTAGTCGTGGGCCGCACAACCCGACGGCTGGGACGGCCGGATCGGTTGCCCCGTCAGGCCGCCGGGCGGTGTCTGGACCAGCAGCGAGGCCTGGTCGACGGGATAGGTGCGGCCCGCGACGATCAGTGACGGCTTACCCATAGACACGGTGTACAGCCGATCGAATTGCGGCGTCTGTACGTCAAACCCCTTGTCGCGCAACGCCTTGGCCACGTAATCCACGCTGGCGTCGAAGCCCGGCGTGCCATCGGCACGGTTGCCGCCGTGGGCGTTGGCGATGTCCTGCAGGGCGCGCAGGTGGGTGACCATGCCGTCGACGGTGATCTTCTTGGCCAGGCCGTGCCCGAGATCGGGTGTCGCGGTGGGCGAGCCGGGCCGCGCCGGCGAGCACCCGGCCACCAGCACCGTGATCAGCAACAGCGTTGCGCACAGGCGGGAACTCATGACTTGGTGAGGACGTGCCGGGTGCGGTCCTCCATGGCGGGGACACCGTTGTGTCCGCTGAGGTCTTGAGCGTAGAGCCCGACCGCGTATGCGACCCCGCCGCCGTTGATTCCCAGCGCGGTGCGGTCGATGTGATCGAGGGTGTCGCCCTTTTGGTGGTAGTTGGGGTCGAACGGTTGGTCGGCCGTCCCGCCCCACAGCTTCGCCTGGTCCGCGGACATCTTCCCCTCGGCGCCCGAGAACAGGCCGCCGGCGGGGATGCCCGCCAGGGTGAATCCGTCGTAGTCGGACCGACCGTCAAAGGAGGTGTCCTGTGCGGTCTTGCCGGCCGACTTCAGGTAGGCGGCCAGCGTGCGCTCGATGCCGGCCGAACCTTCGGGGACCACCGGGCGGCCGCGGGCGTCCATGGGCAGCGATTGGTCCCCGTCGTAGGTGAAATAGCCGGGGTTCGGCGACGCCAGCATGTCGAAGTTGAGGTACAGCGCAATGTTTTTGAGCGCGGCCAAGTCCAGCGACTCGACGTAGTTCCGCGACCCGATGAGCCCGAGTTCTTCCGCACCCCAGAAGCCGAATCGCAGCCTGTTGTGCACGGCGGGCGAACTGCCCAGCTGCACAGCGGTTTCCAGCACCGCGGCCACTCCCGATCCATTGTCGTTGATCCCCGGGCCCTCGGGGACGCTGTCCAGGTGCGCCCCCGCCATCACCACGTTGGAGTCCGAACCGGTTTTGGTCTGCGCGATCACATTGCGGGCCTTGAAGCTTTGCGCGCTGGCATCGAGCTTGATGGTGGTGGGCCCCGGCTGGGCGCGCAACTGCACCCCGGTGGATTTCGTCACGCTGAGCACCGGGATCTTCACCTCGGTGGTCGGGCCGAGCGTACCGCCCATCTGCTCCTCGTCGACATTGTCGGCGATGATCATCGCCACGGCCCCGCGCTGCGCCGCGACGTCCTCCTTCTGCGCGAACGGGCAGGTGCCGCGATCGACGAGCACCACCGCGCCCCGCACCGGGAGATCGCCGTAGTCGGAGACCGCGCACCCCAAGCTGTTCACCGGTGCGGCGACCAGTGGCCCGCTCACCCCGCCCGGCGCGGTCCCCAGACTGAAGTCCAGCGCGCGCGCCTCCACCGACTTGCCGGCGACGGTCATCTCCGGCTTCTCGGCGTGGAACACCCGCGCCGAAAACTCGGGCGTTTGCACGTCAAACCCCTTGTCGCGCAGGGTTTTCACCACGTAGTCGACGCTGGCGTCGTAACCTGGGGTCCCCACCGCCCGGGTGCCGTTGCTGGCATTGGCAATGTCTTGCAGCTTGGACAGGTGGGCCATCATCGCATCGGTCGTCACCTTGCCGCGCAACGCGGACGCGAACTCGGCCGCGCCCATCGTCTGCTCCGAGCCGGACCGCTGCGAGCAACCGGTTGAGAATGCGGTCAGGGCGATCACGGCGAGTGCCGCCGGCAACGTCGTGAGTTTTTTCACCATCGCGCCCCAGGTTAGACCGCGGGCCAAGCGGGCGGGATCAGGACACGTCGGGATCAGACATACAGCGCCGTGAAGGGCGCAAAGGGGATGTTGCGCACCACGAACCATGCCAGGACCAATGACAGTGTCACGAGGGCGGCCCAGCGGCGGTGTTGCCAACTGCGGACCCGCCGCCCCACCACGTGCCCGTAGGTCCAGGCCAGGTACGCCCACACCAAAAGCACGACCGCCGCCAGGCCCAGAGCGTTGTACCTGGCGGCCGCCAACACGTTGCCGTGCATGAGGGAATACAGCATGCGCAGGCTGCCGCATCCGGGACAGTCGATCCCCAACAACGCCTTGGTGGGGCATACCGGCAGCGGGCCGTTCGGGGTGGTCGGGTCACCCGCCCAGATGGCGGCGCACATCAACGTCGCGGATGCGGCCACCACCAGTGGTGCACCCAGGCCCACGTGCGCCGCCCCCCGGCGGGTCACCATCTCGAGACCCTCGCTTTAGTACATCGCGGCAAGCGCCGCGTTGGTGTCCGTGTTCAGCGCGCCGACCGACATCAAGATGACGTAGATGATGCCGACGACGACACCGATGGCCGCCGACCAGATCGCCCATTTCTTGGCGCTCTCGGCCGATGCCTGCGCCTCGGCGTAGCGACCCTGCGCCCACAACCCGTTGACCTGGCTGGATTTGACGATCGCCACGATCCCGAACGGAAGACAGCAGAACAGCGTCACCAAAATCGACCACACCAGATAGTTATTCGGCGCTTGGGCGGCCGGCTGCTGCGGCGGGTACCCGGGAGGCGGCGGGGGCGGCGGTTGTGTCATGGATTCTCCAGTCAAGAGAAGTTAGCTGGCGTAAAGCGGTGCTAACCATACCCGCTCATCCCCGCGTCGGCACTAGCAATGAAAAAATCTGATCCGGGCTACGGTTGCGGCGCCGCATCGACGGCTCCGCCATATCGGCGCGAAGGCCCGATTAACGCCCGGCCTCAACGTCATTCGACATCCGTCGCGGCGAAATGCGCGCCGCCACCGTTGCCCTGGGCCTTTGCCGCCGATAACCGGAAACGATGCCCAGACAGACAATTGCCGCCGGAACGTGTTGCATTACCACGACATAGCCCTACTATCCGTGTTAGCAACGGCCGTTAAGGAGCCATTCATGTCTGATTTCAGCAACGCGCTGAAGGCGGCGATGGCGACGGCGTTCACGGGCTTGTTCGCGTTAGCGGGCAGCGTCGCGGCGGCCGCGGACCCGGCCGGCACCGGCAACCCGTCGGACATCAACACACTGGCGGCCACGCTGTCGAAGGGCTACGGCCTGAACAACTGCACCGCCCAGAACATCGACCGGGGCAGGCAGTTGGCCGTATTGGCGTGCGGACAGAGCCCCGACCCGAAAGGACCGGCACAGGCCAAGTACGTCCTGTTCACCAGCGCCGACAACCTGGCCACCGCGTTTCGGGCGACCATCAAGGAGGACGTCCTGAGGCCGTGCGGGGACGCCAACCAGTCGCCGTCCAGCTGGCACAAGGACGGTTCGGGCGCCAGCGCCGGGCAGGCGGCGTGCGGCACGTACCAAAACGCCGCCGAGATCATCTGGACGACGGACGCCAAAAACACGCTGAGCTACCTGCGCGCGTCCAACACCGACGTCAATGCGCTCTACCAGTGGTGGCGCGCCAACGGTTGACAATCTTCTTGGGGGGCAAGGGGTTTTTGCACTAACCACCAACAACCGCAGGGAGTCAACATGTCACATCTGATCACCGCGCTGCGAGCTATGTCGGCCGCAGCTTTCACAGGCGGTTTGGTTCTCGCGGGCAGCGCCACCGCGGTCGCCGAACCCAATACCGGTAGCGCGACGGACATGAACACGCTGGCCGCTTCGCTGTCGAAGGGCTACGGCCTGAACAACTGCAAGCCGCAAGAGCTCACCGAAACCGGTGAACTCGCCGAACTCCTGTGCGGGCAGAGCCCCGACGCGGGCGGGCCCGGTTCCGGTGTCTACGCGCTGTTCTCCAACAGCACGAACCTGGGCTCGGCCTTCAGTTCCACCATCAAGGACGTGTCCCTGGCGGCGTGCGGGGACGCCGGGCAGTCACCGGGAACGTGGAAGCAGAACGGCCAGACCGGCGGCCAGATCGCCTGCGGCACTTACAAGAACTACGCGACGTTGACCTGGACCACCGACGCCAAGAACGTGCTGGGTCACCTGACCGCGGCCAACGCCGACGTCAACGCGCTCTACCAGTGGTGGCGCACGAACGGCTGACGTTTACAGTTGAGCCGCAATCAAATCCGCTACCGCGCACATCCCGGCGGGGTTCGGGTGCAACGGTGCGGGGCGACCCGGTAGCGGAACACCGTAACGCGCCGGCAGCGTCGTCCAGGGCTCGGCCGACCAGGCGTGGTGCTCGCGGCTGGCCGCGGCGGCGTGGATGATTCCGCAGCCGGTCGCCGCGGCGGCGTCGGCCGTCATCCTTTCCAGCGTGTCGGCGACGTGCCGGCCCAGGTCGGCGTCGGCGGGCGACAACGGTGGAGCCGGCGCGCCCGCGGGCGGCAGCATCGTCAGGTAGTCGACGAAAAAGATCCGCGCGCCGGCGGATCGCTGACGCACCGCGCGGCCGACAGCACACAGCGATTCGAACACCGCGTCAAGGGCCTGATTTCGCGCGTCGGTGTCGAGCAGTTCGCGGATGCGGTCGCCCAGCAGCGGCATGCGACGCAGCGGGCGCGGCAGCGAGGCCGCCATCAACAGCGGTACGTAGCCGACGTCGTTGCCGCCGATGGTGACGGTGACCAGACTCTCCGAGCCGTCCAGCGCGTCGATTTGCGGCGGCGCGCCGCGTTGACGCTCGGCGAGGACGTTCGCGGTGGTCGCACCGGAGAAGGTCACGTCGACCAGGTCGTAGTCGTATCGCCCGGCGATCAGGTGCGCATAGTTGCGCGCGGAGCGGCCCGACCACCGCGGGGCTCCCGCGGCGCGCGGCCGGATGCCCGGCCCGGCGGCCATCGAACTGCCCAGCGCGACATAGCGTTTCATCGGCTCAGGCTCAATTGCCCGGCTCCTCAGCGGCCCGCATCGTCGCCGTGCCAGGGCTCGAGGCCTGCGCCCAGAACCGCTTCGGGATCCGCCCGGCCCGCCGGGCCAGATAGCCGGCGGTGACGGCGGCCGACATCGCGGCGGCCATCGCGGCGGGATCGGCGGCGCGGGTCACCGCGGAAGCCAACAGCACGGCGTCGCAACCCAATTCCATGGCCAGCGCGGCGTCGCTGGCGGTGCCGATGCCGGCGTCGAGCACCACCGGAACATGGGCCCCGGCGACGATCATCTCGATGTTGTGCGGATTGGTGATGCCCAGCCCGGTCCCGATCGGCGAGCCCAACGGCATGACCGCCGCGCATCCGGCGTCCTCGAGCCGGCGCGCCAGCACGGGGTCATCGTTGGTGTAGGGCAGGACGACGAACCCGTCGTCGACCAATTGCTCTGCGGCCCGCACCAATTCGATCGCATCGGGCAGCAGAGTGCGGTCGTCGGCGATCACTTCGAGCTTGATCCAGTTGGTGTTCAACGCCTCGCGCGCCAGCTGCGCGGTGAGCACCGCCTCGGCGGCGCCGCGGCATCCCGCGGTGTTGGGCAGCGGCGTGATGCCCAGCCGGTTGAGCAGATCGAGCAATCCGGTGCCACCCTCGGCGTCCACCCGGCGGATCGCGACGGTGGTCAGTTCCGTGCCCGACGCGACCAGCGCCTCTTCCAGCACCGCCAGGTTGCTCGCTCCCCCGGTCCCCATGATGAGCCGCGAGGCGAAGCTGCGGTCCGCGATCGTCAGTTTCGAGTCAGCCACCCTGCACCGCCGTCACCACCTCGAGCCGCACGGGGGCGCCGGGAAGCTCCGAAAGCTCTGTCGCCCAGCGTGATCGCGGCAGCACGGCGTCGTCCATCGCCACGGCGATGCCGCGCTCGCCGAAGCCCAGGGAGTCGAGCAGCGCGGACACCGTGGTGTGCGGGTCGACGTCGACCTCTTTCTCGTTGACCAGTACGATCATTGCGCCGCTCCTCCTCATCGCTTCGCTCTGCATCGTCGCAACGCGGACCATCATTGCGCCGCTCCTCCTCATCGCTTCGCTCTGCATCGTCGCAACGCGGACCATCATTGCGCCGCTGCTACCGGGGCCAATTCGGAAACGATCTGTTCTGCCGTCCAGGGTGCCAGCAGGAACCCCGACCGGCCGTGGCCCGCGGCGACCAGCGTGCGCGCGTCCAGGCGATGCACCAACGGCAGATTGTCGGGTGTCATCGGGCGCAGCCCGGCGCCGCACTCGGCCAGCTCGTATTCGCCCAGGGCCGGCAGCACCGCGCAGGCGTCGTCGAGGAGGTCACGCACCCCCGAGACGACCGGGGCGGTGTCGCGCCCGTGTTCGTATTGGGTGGCGCCGACCACGACCCCGTCCGCGCGCGGCACCAGGTAGACCTGCCGCCCGTGGACGCGGGCGCGAATGACCCGCCGCGGCAACGGCATACAGCCCTTCCTCCACCGCAGCCGCAACACTTCGCCCTTGACCGGGCGCACCGGCAGGCCCGGCCACAACGCCGGTGCGTCGATGCCGTTGGCGATCACCACCGCGTCGGCCTCGACCGCCGACAGGTCGTGCACCGGCGACGCCCACCGCACCCCGAGGCGCTCGCACTCCGTCTCCAGCGCGTCGAGCACCGCCCGGTTGTCGACGGCCAGCTCGGTGGGCGCCCGAAAGCCGTGCCGGATACCCTGCGCCAGTAGGGGTTCCACGTCGCGGGCGGCCGACTCCCAGACCACGGGATGCCCCTGCGCGGACAACCAGTCCGCGACCGTGCGCAGGTCGGCGGCGTCGGCGCGGTCGACGGCCACCACCAGCGACTCGCGGGCGGTGACCACCCCCGCCGGCAGGCCGTCGAGGAAACCGCCCTCGCGCCACAGCCGCAGGGATTCCAGGCCCAGCCGCAACAACCGCTCTTCACCGGGCCAGCCTTCGCTGTGCGGCGCCAGCATGCCGCCGGCGACCCAGGATGCGCCCCGCTCCCCGCTGCGGTGCACCCGCACCGACCAGCCGGCCTGCGCGGCGCGGCGCGCCACCGCCAGCCCGATGACGCCGCCGCCGATGACGGCGAGCGACCCCGGCGGTGGGCCCGAGGGCATCCCGGTCATTGTCGAGCCTCCCTTCGCCGGCATGATCCGGATCAGGTGTGACGGTAAGGGCAGGTCCTCGCGGCTGTGCCCACTCTCAGCCCCGCTCCCGGGACTCCCGTGTCTGGTGGTTCTTCGCGCTCCACGCTAGCGCGCTAGCGTCTCGGTGTGCAGCGTCCCGTGGATAGCCGACCCTCCGCTCTGGCCACCGCCCGGCTGTACCTGTGCACCGACGCGCGCCGCGAGCGCGGCGATCTGGCCGAGTTCGCCGACGCCGCGCTGGCCGGCGGGGTGGACATCATCCAGCTGCGCGACAAGGGATCCGTCGGCGAGCAGCGGTTCGGGCCGCTGGAGGCGCGCGAGGAGCTGGCCGCGTGCCAGATCCTGGCCGACGCCGCCCGTAGGCACGGCGCCCTGTTCGCGGTCAACGACCGCGCCGACATCGCCCGCGCGGCCGGCGCCGACGTGCTGCACCTCGGGCAGGGCGACCTGCCGCTGGACGTCGCCCGCGACATCGTCGGGCCGGACGTGCTGCTCGGGCTGTCCAGCCACAGCGTCGCGCAGGCCACCGCGGCGGCAACCAGCGAAGCGGACTACTTCTGCGTCGGCCCCTGCTGGCCGACGCCCACGAAGCCGGACCGCGAGGCCCCGGGCCTGGGACTGGTCCGCGCCGCCGCCGAGCTCGGGACCGGCAAGCCGTGGTTCGCGATCGGCGGCGTCGACGCGCAGCGGCTGCCCGAGGTGATCGACTCCGGGGCGCGCCGCGTCGTGGTGGTGCGCGCGATCACCGCGGCCCCCGACCCGCGGGCGGCGGCGCGGCGGCTCAGTTCGGCGCTGGCAGCAGCGAGCTGATCCGGCGGCTCAGCTGCGACGGCGCTTGGTCGGCGTCACCGGGCATGCACCACACGAAAACGCCGTCCTCGACCTCGATCGTGCGGGGCAGATACTGCCGGCGTTCGTCGCCGTGGCCCAGCGGCAACAGCGCCGGCGCGGTGCGCAGCCGTTGCCAGCTGGCCGCGAAGCCCGGGTGCAGCGGCAGGTCGGCCACCTCGTCCTCGGCGACCCAGCGCATCTCCGCGCTCTCCCGGTTGGGCACGGTGTGCAGCAACTCGTCGGCGTCGGCGACGACGGTGGTGTAGCTCCACCGGGTGCCGCCGATCCCGGCGACCTCGGCGGTGACCAGCGTCGCGCGCACGTTGAGCCGCTCGGCGAGCAGCCCGGCCTCCTCGTTCGCTTCGCGGACCGCCGTCTGCTCGGGCGTTTCGTGGCTGTCCCGGGCCCCGCCCGGCAGCCCCCACGTCCCGCCCTGATGGCTCCACACCGCGCGGTGTTGCAGCAGCACCGCGGGCGTGCCGTCGGGCCGCGGGGCGCGCAGCAGCAGACCGGCGGCGCCGTACCGGCCCCAATAATGGGCGCCGCGCTCCGAGATCACCCAGCCGTCGCCGTCGCCCTGCACGGATCAAGGATAGGCAGACTTGGTTCTCGGCGGTCTTCGGCGCGTCGGCAATTGCGTCGGCCTCCACCCATCCACCCGAACATGCTCTTAGACTTCGCTTATAGAGGTCCGTGCAGCGAAATCCAGTGGCCAAGAGATGAGGGCTGATCAGACGTGACGGTTGAGCTGGCGCACCCGTCGACCGAGCCGCAGGGATCGCGGTCACCGGCCGAACCAGCCCACCCACGCTGGTGGTTCATCTCGACGACGCCGGGCCGCATCCTGACCATCGGCATCGTCCTGGCGGCCCTCGGCGGGATCAGCGCCTTCGCCACCTCGACCACCATCAACCACCGGCAACAGGTGCTCACCACGGTGCTCAACCACACCGAGCCGCTGTCGTTCGCCGCCGGCCGGCTCTACACCACCCTGTCGGTGGCCGACGCCGCGGCGGCCACCGCGTTCATCGCCGAAGCCGAACCGCCGCCGGTGCGGCAGCGCTACGAGCAGGCCATCACCGACGCGGCCGTGGCCGTGACCAGGGCGTCCAGCGGGCTCACCGACGAGCCGCAGGTGCAGCTCCTGGGCCGGATCAACGCCCAGCTGGCCGTCTACACCGGCCTGATCGAAATCGCGCGAACCAACAACCGGGCGGGCAACCCGGTCGGCTCGTCGTACCTGTCGGAGGCATCGGGGCTGATGCAGTCGACGATCCTGCCCGACGCGGCGCGGCTTTACCGCGCCACCTCGGAGCGGGTGGACGTGGAAACCACCGCGTCGACCCAGATCCCGGCGCCGGTGATCATGGTCGTCGGCGCCACCGTGGTCTTCGGCGCGTTCTCCCATCGCTGGCTGGCCCGGCGGACCCGGCGCCGCATCAACCCCGGCCTGGTCGTGGGCGCGCTCGCTATTCTCGTCATGGTGGTATGGGTCGGGACTGCGCTAACCATCTCTACGACGGCCAGTCGTAGCGCGAAGGACACCGCCGCGGAGTCCCTCAAGACCGTCACCAACGTCGCGATCACCGCCCAGCAGGCGCGCGCCGACGAGACGCTGTCGCTGATCCGCCGCGGGGACGAAGAGAAGCGCAAGCAGTCGTTCTATCAGCGCATCGATTCGATGCACCGCCAGCTCGACCAGTACATGTCCCGCAGCGACGCCGTGGACAAACCCGACCTGGAAGGCGCCGACCAGCTGCTGCTGCGCTGGCGGCAGGCCAACGACCGGATCACCTCGTACATCTCGGTGGGGAACTACCGCGCCGCCACCCAGGTCGCGCTGGGCAGCAGCGAGGAGGATTCCACCCCGGCGTTCGACAAACTGGAAGACGAGCTGGTCAAGGCCATGGACCAGGGCCGCATCCACCTGCGCAACGACGTGATCAACGCGCGCAGCGGGCTGTCCGGCGCCCAGGTGGGCGGCGTGGTGCTCAGCCTCGGGGCGGCCATCGCGGTGGCGCTGGGCCTGTGGCCGCGGCTGAAAGAGTATCGATAATGACCCGCCTGCCCCTGCTGCGCCGGGCGCGCACCGTGGCCGCCACGGTGGCGGTAGCGGTCGCGGCGGCGGGCTGCGGGCACACAGAATCGCTGCACGTGGCCAGCGTCCCGACGCTGCCGCCGCCCACCCCGGTCGGCATGGAGCAACTGCCGCCGCAGCCGCCGCTGCCGCCCGACGGCCCCCATCAGGACTGCGACCTGACGGCCAGCCTGCGGCCCTTCCCCACCAAGGCCGAGGCCGACGCCGCCGTCGCCGACATCCGCGCGCGGGGCAGGCTGATCGTCGGGCTCGACATCGGCAGCAACCTGTTCAGCTTCCGCGACCCGATCACCGGCGAGATCACCGGCTTCGACGTCGACATGGCCGGCGAGATCGCCCGCGACATCTTCGGCGCCCCGTCCCACGTCGAGTACCGGATCCTGTCGTCGGACGAGCGCGTCACCGCCCTGCAACGCGGCGAGGTCGACATCGTGGTCAAGACCATGACGATCACCTGCGACCGGCGCAAGCTGGTCAACTTCTCCACCGTCTACCTCGACGCCAACCAGCGCATCCTCACCCCGCGCGACTCGTCGATCGTCAAGGTGAGCGACCTGTCCGGGAAACGCGTCTGCGTGGCCAAGGGCACCACCTCGCTGCATCGCATCCGGCAGATCGACCCGCCGCCGGTGGTGGTGTCGGTGGTCAACTGGGCCGACTGCCTGGTCGCGATGCAGCAGCGCGAGATCGACGCCGTCAGCACCGACGACTCGATCCTGGCCGGGCTGGTCGAAGAGGACCCCTACCTGCACATCGTCGGGCCCAACATGGCCACCCAGCCCTACGGCATCGGCATCAACCTGAACAACACCCCCCTGGTGCGGTTCGTCAACGGGACCCTGGAAAGGATCCGCCGCGACGGCACGTGGAACACGTTGTACCGCAAGTGGTTGACCGTGCTGGGCCCCGCGCCGGCCCCGCCCACACCGAGGTATCTGGACTGATGGCCGAGCCGGATAAGCAGTCCGAGCAGCCGGAACCCGGCTCCGGAGACGTGGACGACGTGAACCCCGGCACCCAGCCGGCGGACGTCCAGACCGGCGCCTCGACGGGGCGGCTGCAGGCCACGCAGGCGCTGTTTCGGCCCGACTTCGACGATGACGACGACGACTTCCCGCACATCTCGCTGGGCACCCTGGACACCGACACCGGCGACCGCATGACGGTGGCGACGCGGTCGCTGCCGGCGGTCCGACAGCTCGGCGGTGGGCTCGTCGAGATTCCGCGGGGACGCGACATCGACCCGCGCGAAGCGCTGATGACCAACCCGGTGGTCCCCGAGTCCAAGCGCTTCTGCTGGAACTGCGGAAAGCCGGTGGGCCGGTCCAGCAAGAAGAGCAAGGGCACGTCGGAGGGTTGGTGCCCGGCCTGCGGCAGCCCGTATTCGTTTCTGCCGCAACTCAATCCGGGGGACATCGTCGCCGGCCAGTACGAGGTCAAAGGTTGCATCGCGCACGGCGGGCTGGGCTGGGTGTATCTGGCCGTCGACAAAAACGTCAACGACCGGCCGGTCGTGCTCAAAGGCCTGGTCCACTCCGGCGATGCGGAGGCGCAGGCGATCGCGATGGCCGAACGGCAGTTTCTGGCCGAGGTCGTCCACCCGCAGATCGTGCAGATCTTCAACTTCGTCGAACACAAGGACCAGCACGGCAATCCGGTCGGCTACATCGTCATGGAGTACGTCGGCGGGCAGTCGCTCAAGCACGGGAAGGGCGAGAAGCTTCCCGTCGCCGAGGCCATCGCCTACCTGCTGGAAATCCTGCCCGCGCTGAGCTACCTGCACTCCATCGGCCTGGTCTACAACGACCTGAAGCCGGAGAACATCATGCTCACCGAGGAGCAGCTCAAGCTGATCGACCTGGGCGCGGTGTCGCGGATCAATTCGTTCGGATACCTTTATGGCACACCGGGTTTCCAGGCTCCGGAGATCGTGCGGACCGGCCCGACGGTCGCCACCGACATCTACACGGTGGGGCGCACGCTGGCGGCGCTCACGCTCAACCTGCGCACCCGCAACGGCCGCTACGTCGACGGCCTGCCCGAGCACGACCCGGTGCTGAGCACCTACGACTCGTTCCACCGGTTGCTGCGCCGCGCCACCGATCCCGACCCGCGCCGGCGGTTCGCCAACACCGAGGAGATGTCCGCGCAGTTGATCGGCGTGCTGCGCGAGGTCGTCGCCCACGACAGCGGGGTGCCCCGGCCCGGCCTGTCGACGATCTTTTCGCCCAGCCGCTCGACGTTCGGGGTGGACCTGCTGGTCGCGCACACCGACGTCTACCTGGACGGGCAGGTCCATTCGGAGAAGCTGACGGCCCGCGAAATCGTCACCGCGCTGCAAGTGCCGCTGGTCGATCCGGCCGACGTCGCCGCGTCGGTGCTACAGGCGACGGTGTTGTCGCAGCCGGTGCAAACCTTGGACTCGTTGCGCGCCGCCCGGCACGGGACCCTGGACGCCGACGGTGCCGAGCTGTCCGAGTCGGTCGAGCTGCCGATGATGGAGGTGCGCGCGCTGCTGGATCTCGGCGACGTCGCCAAGGCCACCCGCAAGCTCGACGACCTGGCCGCGCGGGTCGGCTGGCAATGGCGGCTGGTGTGGTACAGAGCCGTCGCCGAGTTGCTCACCGGCGATTACGATTCGGCCACAACGCATTTCACCGAGGTGCTGGATACCTTCCCGGGCGAGCTGGCGCCCAAGCTGGCGTTGGCCGCCACCGCCGAGCTGGCCGGCGACGCCGACGAGCACAAGTACTACGAGACGGTGTGGAAGACCAACGACGGCGTGATCTCGGCGGCGTTCGGGTTGGCCAGATCGCTGTCCGCCGAAGGTGATCGGGCCGCGGCGGTGCGCACGCTGGACGAGGTGCCGGCCACGTCGCGCCACTTCACCACCGCGCGCCTGACCAGCGCGGTCACGCTGTTGTCCGGCCGGACCAAGAGCGAGATCACCGAAGAGGACATTAGGGACGCGGCGCGGCGGGTGGAGGCGCTGCCGCCCACCGAGCCCCGCGTGCTGCAGATCCGCGCGCTGGTGCTGGGCTGCGCGATGGACTGGCTGGAGGACAACAAGGCCAGCACCAATCACATCCTGGGCTTCCCGTTCACCGAGCACGGGCTGCGGCTGGGCGTCGAGGCGGCGCTGCGCAATCTGGCCCGCGTCGCACCCACGCAGCGGCACCGCTACGAGCTGGTCGACATGGCCAACCGGGTGCGGCCCACCAGCACGTTCTGAACTGTTGCACGCCTTACGGTGTCGAGTGTGAAACCTGGGCGTTGAGTGTGAAACCTGGGCTTTCGGCGTGAACACTGGGCGACGACACGCCGACAAACCTCGCCGTGGGCTCACACGCAAAGCCCAAGATTCACAGTCGATTTCGCCAGCGCCTCTCGCACCCGGCGGATGATACTGGCCGGGCGGTCCTCCGCGACGACGCGGACGACGACCCAGCCCCTCTCCTCGAGCATCTCCATGCGCTGAATGTCTTTGACGAATTGCCGCCGGTCGGCGCGATGGTGATCGCCGTCGTATTCGACGGCCACCAGCGATTCCGCCCAGCCCAGGTCGAGGTAGGCGAACGGCAGGCCATCGGTGCCCAACACCGGAATCTGGGTCTGCGGCCGGGGCAGGCCCGCGTCGATGAGAAGCAGCCGCAGGTAGCTCTCCCTCGGTGACTGCGCGCCCGGGTCGACCAGGTCGAGCGCCGCCTCCAATCGCCGCAGCCCCGGCGAGCGAGAGTGTGCCGCCGCGACACGCAGCACGTCGTCGACCTTGAAACCCGTTGCGCGGGCGAGCGCGTCCAGGCGCACCACGGCCGACCGCACCGCCCCCCGCCGGCCGATGTCGAAGGCGGTTCGCTCCGGCGTGGTGACGGCGAGCCCATCGCAAACCTGGGTTTCCCCGGCGCACAACGTGTCCCGGCGCGTCAGCACACCATCGGGCGGACGAGTGTTGGTGTGTATCAGCTCGACGGGGACATTGTCGGGGATCCACGCGGCGCCGTGCAGCGCCGCCGCGGCCGCTCCCCCGACGATCGCCGACCGCCCCGACCACAGCCAGGCCGCGCGGATGCGCAGCTCAAGCGGCAGCTCCGCGTGCGCCGGCACGTAGACGTTGGGAAACACCGGCCGGTAGACCGCCCGCAGCTGGTGGCGATTCAGCCTTCCCGACGCCAGCGCCTCGCTGCCGATGAACGGCACTTCCCTCATGCCGCGCACCATCGCACGTCGACCGCGAGCCATGCATCCGGCTATTCACAGCCCGGATTCACAGCGAGAACATAGGTATATGCCGCACAGTTGACACATGGCAGGCCAGTCCACGGCGTGGGTCAGTACGGCCCGCATGCTGCGCCGGGCCGGGTTCGGGGTGACAGGGCCCGAGGTCGACGCGGCCGTAGCGCGGGACTGGTCCGGCTACGTGGACGCGCTGCTGGGCGGCGATCCCGACGTCGACCCCGGCGCGGTTGCCACCCCGATGCCCACCCTGCCGACGCCCAGCCCGCCCGGTAAGCGCGCCACCCCGGCCGCCCACAAGCAGTACAACCAGCAGGTGTCGGAACAGCTGGGCGTGCTGTCGAATTGGTGGGTGCGGCGCATGGTCGCCGTGCGACAGCCGCTCCACGAGAAGCTAACCCTGCTGTGGCACAACCACTTCGCCACCTCGGCGCAGAAGGTGCGGGTAGCGGCATACATGGCCGCGCAGAATCACAAATTGCGCACCGGATCGTTGGGGGATTTCCGCACCCTGGCCTACGGGATGCTGACCGACGCCGCGATGCTGCGCTGGCTCGACGCGCAAAGCAGCACCGCCAGGGCACCCAACGAAAACCTTGCCCGCGAATTCATGGAGCTGTTCGCCTTGGGACACGGCAACGGCTACACCGAAAGCGACGTGCGCAACGGCGCGCGGGCCCTGACGGGATGGGTGATCGGCGTCGGGGGTAGCACCTCGATGGCCCGCAAACGTCATGACGGGACCGCCAAGACGCTGTTCGGGCAAACCCGCAACTTCGACGCCGCCGGGTTCTGCGACATTGTGCTGGCGCAACCCAGATCGGCGGAATACATCGCGGGACGTCTGTGGCAGCAATTGGCGTCCGACGATCCAGCGCCACCCCAGGTGCTCGACCGGCTGGTCGGCGCCTACGGCCCCAACCGCGACCTGCGCGCGCTGACCCGCGCGATCCTGACCGACACCGCGTTCACCGGCAGCCGTGCCGCGGTCGTCAATACCCCTACCGAGTGGCTCATCGGCGTGATCCGGGCGCTGCGCGTGCCGGTCGACAATCCCAAGCGTCTCAAGATGATCGACGCGACGTTGCGCACGCTGGGTCAACGACCGTTCTACCCGCCCAGCGTCGGCGGCTGGCCCAGCGGCCAGGTGTGGCTTTCCACCGCCAGTGCTGGGGCCAGGCTGCGCGCGGCGGCAGAGCTGGCACACGCCGGCGACCTCTCCAGCGTCGAGGGAACCCCCGCCGGTGACCGCATCGATGCGGTCGGCTACCTGATCGGCGTCGGCGCCTGGTCGGACCGCACCGCCCAGGCGCTGCGACCGCTGGTGCGCCAACCGCCGCAGTTGGTCGCGGCCGCCGTCAACACTCCCGAATACTTGACGTCGTAGGGGATCAGCAGCCATGGCCGAGATGAACCGTCGCAGATTCCTGATCGCCAGCGCGGGTGTGGGGGCGGCGGGGTTGCTGTCGGGAACGGTGGCGGTCAGTTGGCCCGACCTGATGCGCGCCGCCTCCGACCGGCCGCTGGCCGAAGGAAGCGGCGTCCTGGTGATCGCCACGCTCTACGGCGGCAACGACGGGATCAACACCCTGATCCCCTACGCGGACAACGCCTACCACGACGCCCGTCCCGAACTCGCCTATTCCCCCGGCGATGTCTTGCACCTCGACGCGCAGCTGGGCCTCAATCCGGCTCTGAAGAACATGGCCGGTCTGTGGAACCAGCGGCACCTCGCCGTTGTGCGCGGCGCCGGCTACCCGAAGCCCGACCACAGCCACTTTCGCTCCATGGACATCTGGCAGACGGCGTCACCCGCCGAGCCGGTTTCGACCGGCTGGATCGGCCGCTGGCTCGACGCCACCGGCGATGACCCGTTGCGTGCGGTCAACATCGGGGCGGTCCTGCCACCGCTGGCCGTCGGCGCAAAGTGCACAGCGGCAGCGCTTTCGCCGAACGGGGCGCCGGCCGAGGCGGAGGGATTCGACGGGATCATGACCGCGCTGGGTAACGACGACCCCGATGACACTCCCGCGATGGCCGCGGTGTGCAAGGCCTACCGTGCGACGCACACCGCCAACACAACCTTCGCGTCGGTCAAACCTGCTATCACGGAACGCAATTCACTGGCCACTCAGCTGAGCATGGTTGCCCAGGCCATCAAGGCCCGCGTCCCGACGCGGGTGTATACGGTGCAGTTGGGCGGCTTCGACACCCATGCCGGCGAACGTGGGACCCAGCAACGGTTACTGCAGACATTCGACGAGGCGGTGGCCGCGTTCATTCAGGAGATGGCCGGACGAGACGTGGTCCTGATGGCGTATTCGGAGTTCGGGCGTCGAGTGCGTGCCAATGCGTCACAAGGCACTGATCACGGTACGGCGGGGCCCGTTTTCATCGCGGGTACGCCCGTGAAGGGCGGCTTCTACGGCGAGGAGTCCAGCCTCACCGACCTCGACAACGGAGACCTGAAGTACACCACCGATTTTCGTGACATCTACTTCGAGCTGCTGGCGCAAACCGTCAAAACCGATCCCACACCCTCGGTCGGCACGGGACGAAAGAGGCTGGGATTCTTATCCGCCTAGCACGTTCACGCAGTCGCGGGCGATGGCCAGCTCCTCGTTGGTCGGGATCACCAGCACGGTGATCGGTGAATCGTCGGCGGAGATCTGTCGTGCACCCTTGCCCCCGCCGAGGTTGCGCCGCTCGTCGAGCACGATGCCCAGCTCCTCCATGCCCGCGACCGCGTCCCGCCGCACCGCCGCGTCGTTCTCGCCGATCCCGGCGGTGAAGCTGACGACGTCGGTGTGCCCCAGCACCGCCAGGTAGGCGCCGACGTATTTGCGTAGCCGGTGCGTGAACACGCTATACGCCAATTGCGCTGACTCGTCGCCGGATTCGATCATTGCCCGCAGCCGGCGAAAGTCCCGCTCGCCGGACAGACCCCACACCCCGGACCGCTGGTTGAGCATCGTCTCGATGTCGTCGACGCCCATCTGCGCCGTGTGGCACAGGTAGCTGACCACGCTGGGATCGATGTCACCGCTGCGGGTGCCCATCACCAGCCCCTCCAGCGGGGTGAGACCCATCGAGGTGTCGAGCGGCCGGGTGCCGGCGATCGCCGAGGCGGAGCAGCCGTTACCCAGATGCAGCACAATCTGTTTCAGGTCGCCGACCGATCGGTCCAGGAAGGCGGCGGCCTGCTCGCTGACGTAGCGGTGCGAGGTGCCGTGGAACCCGTACCGGCGGATCTGATACCGCTGCGCCAGTTCGCGGTCGATGGCGTAGGTCGCCGCCGCGGGCGGCAGGTCGTGGAAGAAGCCGGTGTCGAAGACCGCGATGTGCGGTATGTCGGGCAGCAACTTCCGCGCGACCTCGATTCCCGTGAGCGCGGACGGATTGTGCAGCGGCGCCAGGTCCGACAGATCGTTGAGCCTCGCGATCACCGCGTCGCCGAGCGGTGTCGGCTCGTAGAAGGTATTGCCGCCGTGCACTACTCGATGGCCCACCGCGACGACGCCGGATGTCTTCAGGTCGATGCCTTCGTCGGCCAGCGCGTCGAACGCGCGGCGCAGCGCGGCCTCGTGGTCGGGAACCGGCGACCCCGCCTCTCCGATGCGCTCCACGAGGCCGGTCGAGCGGGCAGCGCCCGAATCGGGATCGACCAGTTGAAACTTCAGAGACGACGAGCCGGAGTTGATCACCAGCACGAGGCGCGCGCTGCTACTTCCCATGGGGGCCGCCCTGCGCCTGAATCGCGGTGATGGCAACGGTGTTCACGATGTCTTCCACCAGAGCGCCCCGCGACAGGTCGTTCACCGGCTTGCGCAGGCCCTGCAACACGGGGCCGATGGCCAGCGCGCCGGCGCTGCGCTGCACCGCCTTGTAGGTGTTGTTACCGGTGTTGAGGTCGGGGAAGATCAGCACCGTGGCGCGCCCGGCCACGGGCGAGTCGCGCAGTTTGGTGGCCGCGACCGACGGTTCGATCGCAGCGTCGTACTGGATGGGGCCCTCGACCGGCAGGCCGGGATTCCGCTCTCGCACCAATTGTGTTGCCGCCCTGACCTTGTCGACGTCGGCCCCGGTGCCGGAGTCACCGGTCGAGTAGGACAGCATCGCAACCCGGGGCTCGATGCCGAACTGCGCGGCGGTGCGCGCCGACGAGATCGCGATGTCGGCCAGCTGCTCCGGCGTCGGGTTGGGGATGATCGCGCAGTCGCCGTAGGCCAGGACACGATCGGGCAGGCACATCAAGAAGATGCTGGACACCGTGGAGACGTCCGGGACGGTCTTGATGATCTCGAATGCGGGTCGCACCGTGTGCGCGGTGGTGTGCGCGGCACCGGACACCATGCCGTCGACCATGCCGTTGTGCACCATCATGGTGCCGAAATACGTCGTGTCGCGCATGATCTCGCGGGCCTGTTCGACGGTGACGCCCTTCGCCTTGCGCAACTGCGCGTACTGGTTGGCGAACTCGTCACGCAACTGGCTGGCACGCGGATCGATCACCGTTACGTCGGCCAGATCCACCCCGAGTTCGCCCGAGCGCTGGCGGATTTGGGCCTCGTCGCCCAGGATGGTCACGTCGGCGACGCGGCGCTGCAGCACCCGCCCGGCGGACCGCAGGATACGGTCGTCGTCGCCTTCGGGCAGCACGATGTGCTTGCGATCCGAACGCGCCTGCAGCGTCAGCTGATGGATGAACATCTGCGGGGTGGTCACCGTGGGGATCGGAATGGCAAGCTGCGCCAGCAGATCGGTGATGTCGACGTGGCCGTCCATCAACTCGAGCGCGGTGTCGATCTTGCGCTGCGACGTCGCCGTGACCCTGCCCCGGGCGGAGGCCGCCGCGCTGGCGGTGTCGTAGGTGCCCAGCCTCGTGGCGACGATGGGCAGCCGCAGTCGCAGCCCGGCGACCAGGGCCGCGATGGACGGGTGCAACTCGAAACCGCCGTTGAGGACGATGCACGACAGGGACGGAAAGCCCTCCGCGGCATGCGCGCTGGCGACGGCGAGCACCACGTCGGAGCGGTCGCCGGGGGTGATGACCGCCATGCCGTCGCGCAGCCGTTCCAGGACGTGGTCGGCGGTCATCCCGGCGACCATCACCTCGGTGACCTCGCGCTCCCGCAGCGACTCTTCGCCGCTGACCGGCGTCCCGCTCACCGCGCTCTGAAGTTCGGCCACCGTCGGCGCCGACAGCAGCGGTTCGTCGGGCAGCACATAGCTGCGCAGGGACGACGGGCGCAGCGCCTCGTCCAATCTCTTTCGGATGGCGTCCAACTCGGCCGGTTCGCAGCGGTTGGCCACCACCGCCGCGGTGTGCGCGTGCTGGGCGTCGAGCTCGGCCAGGCAGACCTTGACGACGTCGGCCACCTCACCGGCGCTCCGACCCTTGCCGCTGACCGTCAGCAGCAGCGGCGCGCCGAGGTTGACCGCGATGCGCGCGTTGGTGGACAGCTCCGCGGGCCGGATCGCCTGTCCCAGTTCGGAATAATCGCTGCCGACGATCACCACCACGTCGCACTGCTCGGCGACGGCGTGGTAGGCGTCGACGATGGCGGCGATCGCCGCGTCACCGTCCGCGTGCAGCTGCTGGTACGTGACGCCGACGCACTGCTCGTAGGACAGGCCCGCCGTGGTGCGCGACAGCAGCAGTTCCAGGATGTAATCCCGATCTTCCACGGCCTGCGGCGACCCGCTGCGCCCGGCTTCGCCGGGCTGGCGATCGCCGCTGTCGGAGCGTGTAATGGGCCGGAACACACCGACTTTCGCGACCGTCGCGGTCAGCCGGTGCAGCAGCCCCAGCGCGATCGTCGACTTTCCGGTCTCCGGCTCGGGCGCGGCGATGTAGATTGCCGTTGCGGCGCCCGAGACCACTCGCCCGCCCCTCAGGCCAGCCGCCGCAGCCGCGGCGCCAGGTCCTTCTCGAAGAGGTCCAGGAACCGGCGCTGGTCGTGACCGGGGGCGTGGAACACCAGGTGGTTGAGGCCCCACTTCACGTACTGGCCGACCTTTTCGACCGCCTCGTCGGGATCCGAGGCCACGATCCAGCGCTTGGCGACCTGCTCGATCGGCAGCGCGTCGGCGGCCTTCTCCATTTCGATCGGGTCGTCGATGCTGTGCTTCTGCTCTGCGGTCAGCGACAGCGGCGCCCAGAATCGGGTGTTCTCCAGCGCCAGTTCGGGATCGGGATCATACGAGATCTTGATCTCGATCATCCTGTCGATGTCGTCGACGTTGCGGTCGTTGATCGCCGCACCCTCCTTGACCGCAGGGATCAGCTTGTCCTTGTACAGCTCCTCGCCCTTGCCGGAGGTGCAGATGAAGCCGTCGCCGGCCCGTCCGGCGTATTTGGCGACCGCCGGGCCCCCGGCCGCGACGTAGATGGGGACCCCGCCCTCGGGCACGTCGTAGATCGAGGCGCCCTTGAGCCGGTAGTACTCGCCGTCGAAGTCGACGCGGTCGCCGCACCACAGCTCGCGCATCAACCGCACCGACTCGCGCAGCCGGGCGAACCGCTCCTTGAACTCCGGCCAGTCACCCTCGTATCCGGTGGCGATCTCGTTCAGCGCCTCGCCGGTGCCGACCCCGAGAAAGATGCGGTCCGGGTACAGGCAGGCCATGGTGGCGAAGGCCTGCGCGATGACGGCCGGGTTGTAGCGGAAGGTCGGGGTGAGCACGGAAGTGCCCAGCGTGATCCGCTTGGTGCGTTCGCCGACCGCGGTCATCCAGGCCAGCGAGAACGGCGCGTGCCCGCCCTCGTGCCGCCACGGCTGGAAATGGTCACTGACCGTTGCGCTGTCCATGCCGTGACCTTCGGCGGCGACGGCAAGCTCGACGAGCTCGCGCGGGGCAAATTGTTCGGCGGACGCTTTGTATCCGAGTTTCAGTTCAGCCACTCGTTCTTTCTACTCCTGTGCAGATGGTCGCGACCCGCCGCGCCCGGCTACGCCGCGCTCGCGATCGCTCGGGCCTGACGGTCGCGACCCGCCGCGCCCGGCTACGCCGCGCTCGCGATCGCTCGGGGCAACGACGCTTCTACACTCGCGGGCATGGGACCGGCGCCAACTCTTGTTCAAGTCACCGACACGGTGCACCTCGCGCGGGGCGAGGCCGTCAACTGGACGATCGTCGCCGACGGCACCGGCGTGATGCTGATCGACGCCGGCTATCCCGGGGACCGCCACGACGTGCTGGCGTCGCTGCGGGAGCTGGGCCACGACGCCGGCGACGTGCGTGCCATCCTGCTCACCCACGCCCACATCGACCACCTGGGGTCGGCGATCTGGTTCGCCAACGACTACGGCACCGACGTGTATTGCCACGCCGAAGAGGTGGGTCACGCCAAGCGCGAATACCTGGAGCAGGCCTCGGTTTTCGATGTGGCCCTGCGCATTTGGCGGCCCCGCTGGGCCGCGTGGGGGCTGCACGTGGTGCGCAGCGGCGGCCTGATCCGCGACGGCATCCCGTCGACCCGGCCGCTGACCGCCGACGTGGCCGCCGGGCTGCCGGGCCACCCGATGGCCGTTTTCACCCCGGGGCACACCAGCGGGCATTGCTCGTATGTGGTCGACGGGGTGCTGGTCAGCGGCGACGCGCTGATCACCGGCCACCCCCTGCTCAAGCACGACGGGCCGCAGCTGTTGCCGGAGGTGTTCAGCCACAGCCAGCAGAATTCGCTGCGCAGCCTGGATGCGTTGGCCCTGCTCGACACCGAGGTGTTGCTGCCGGGGCACGGCGACGTGTGGCGCGGGCCGATTCGCGAGGCGACGGCTCGGGCCATCTCGCTGGCCGGCGGTTGATGACCTCGGGCCAGATCATCGCCACACCAACCCCACTGGTCCCGTCACGGGATCCGATGTGTGAACCCCAAACGCGCTAGCGCATGCGCTATCAAAATTGAAAGCCCCCTATGCCCTGAGATCCGTTGTGACGGTGGCTAACTCGATAGCTCCGGTCTGAGCGTCGGCGACGGGGTGGTCACGTCAGCCACTTCTCGAAGGCGATCGGGATGAACGGCCCCCAGGACGGCAGCGGGTCGGGGGCCACCCGGGTATAGCCCGTCGCGTCGTAGAGCGCCTCGGCCTCGGGCTGCCGGTTGCCGGTGATCAAGTAGAGCCGCCGGTACCCGCGGGCCAGCGTCTCGGCCTCCAGCGCGGCGAGCAACGCGCGCGCATAGCCGCGGCGCCGGTGGGCGGCGTCGGTCCAGATCCGCTTGAGTTCGGCGGTGTGGGCGTCGTAGCGGCGAAACGCGCCGCCGGTCACGGGCACGCCGCGCAGGACCCCGATCAGCAACCCGCCGTCCGGTGGCGCCAGCTCGGCCTCGGGCACGGGCAGCCAGGACAGATGCGTGCTCGGGGTGCCGCCGTAGCGCTCCGCGTACTCGACGGCCAACTCGGCCAGCAGCGGTTGGGCCAGCGGATCATCGTGGGTGGCCGAGACGAATCGCAGCCGGCCGTCTGGGGCAATGGATTCCGGCATCATCGAAAGCTCAAACGCGTGTCGCGGTGACGTATTCCGGGATGAACTCCGCGTCGCCGCGCCCGGTACGCCGCCGCCTGCCCAGCCCCATGGTGCGCAGCAAGTCGGCGATGTCGCGCCCGCGTGTCTCCCAGCCGTGGGTCGCCAGATACTCAGGGACATAGTGGTATTCGCCCGGATAAGTCAGGCTGGCCAGGTCGACGTCGAGGCCGCGCCGCCGCCAGCCGTCCACGAAGGCGCGCTCGGCCCCCAGCTGCAACGGATTCCAGGTGGGCATGTGATCGGCGGCCAACCGGCTGCCCGGGGCGCTCGCCGCGGTGACCCCGTGCAGCAACCGGCTCTGCTCGTGGGGTGGCAGGTACCCGACGAGCAACTGCTCGGCGACCCACACCGTGGGCTGGGCGGCGTCAAAACCCACCCGCCGCAAGGCCGCCGGCCAATCGTGGCGCAGGTCGATGCCGACCGCGCACCGGTTGGTGGCCAGGGTGGCGTCCAGCCCGCGCAGCACGTCGGACTTGAAGTCGAGCACCTGCGGCCGATCGATCTCGTAGACCGTCGTCCCCCGGGGCCACCACAGCCGATAGGGCCGGGTGTCCAGTCCCGACGCCAGGATCACCACCTGGCGGATGCCCGCCCTGCCCGCGTCGGCAAGGAATTCGTCCACGAAACGGGTGTGCGCCGCCAGCGCATCCATCAGCGCCGTCATCGCCGGGTCGTCGCCGTCGTCGGCCGCGAAGGTGTGGTCCTTGACCGCCCGGGTGAGGTACTCGATCCCGACGGCGCACAGCAACGGCTCGGCGAACGGATCATTCAGCAGGCCCTTGTCGGTGGCCACGGCCCGCGCGGCGGCGCCGAACGTCGCGGTCACCTCCACGTCGGCCGTCGGTGCCATCGCGCGCTCAGACGTCGGAGCGGCGCCGCAGGGTCAGCCCGACGGCCACTCGCCAGCCCAGCAACAACAGCGCGGTGACCGTCGTCGCCACCACGACGAAACTGGCGGCCACGCCCGCAGACGTCGCCTTGCGCAGCACCATGCCGACGACCACGGTCGACAACCAGACCACGACCCCGGTCGGCGCCACGGCGGTGGGCCGCCGCCAGCCGCGCGCGGCCAGCCACCCGATGGCGGTGCCGGTGAGAAACGGCCACGCCGTCGCGGCGACGCCGGTGACGTTGAGCCCTTCGTCGTGGCTGCGGCGCCCCAGGGCGCAGAACACCAGCACGCCGACGACGTCGACGGCGAGCCAGCCCAGCCATCGGAGCCTAAGCATGCAGCGAGACTACCGGGCAGGGCCGAAGATCCTTGACCCGACGGCCGCGGTGAACCTAGATTCGTCAGCAATGAATACTCATTCACCAGGCCTCGCGGTGGTGACCGGCGCCGGCTCCGGCATCGGCAGGGCGATCGCGCTGGGTCTCGCCGCCCGGGGCGACCGCGTCGTCGCCGCCGACCTCGACCAGGCGGCGGCCTCGGCCACCGCCGACGAACACCCCGAGAAGATCACCGCGCTGCCGGTGGACGTGGCCGACCCGGCGCAAGTCAACGCGCTGCGCGATCGCATCCACGCCGACCTCGGCGTGCCCAACGTCGTCGTCAACGCCGCCGGATGGGACCGCACCGACCAATTCCTCAACGCCACAGCGGAATTCGCGCAGAAGGTGGTCGCGATCAACTACCTCGGACCCGTGCATGTGTGCTCGGCGTTCCTGCCGGGGATGATCGAGACGCACGGCGGCGGGCGCGTGGTCAACCTGGCCAGCGACGCCGGCCGAGTGGGCAGCGCGGGCGAGAGCATCTACGCCGGCGCCAAGGGCGGGGTGATCGCGCTGACCAAGTCGCTGGCCCGCGAGATGGCGCGTCACCAGATCACGGTCAACTGCGTGTGCCCGGGACCGACCGACACGCCGCTGTTTCACGCGCAGCCCGAGAAACTGAAGGAGGCGCTGGTCAAGGCGATCCCGTTTCGGCGGCTGGCCCGGCCCGACGAGGTCGCCGCGCCGGTGCTGTTCTTCGCGTCGGACGCGGCGTCGTTCATCACCGGACAGGTGATCAGCGTCAGCGGCGGTTTGACGATGGCCGGCTAGTGGCAGGCTGACGTCTATGAGCACCAAGACGCCACCCGCCTTCGACCGCTACGACCCCCTGGGCCTGGACGCCTCCCTGTCCGACGACGAGCGCGCAGTGCGCGACACCGTCCGGGACTTCTGCGCCGAGCACGTCCTGCCCCACGTCGCGGAGTGGTTCGAGATCGGCGACCTGCCCGTCCGCGAACTCGCCAAGGGGTTCGGTCAGCTGGGCCTGCTGGGCATGCACCTGCACGGGTACGGCTGCGGTGGGGCCTCCGCCGTGCATTACGGGCTGGCCTGCGTGGAGCTCGAGGCCGCCGACTCCGGCCTTCGGTCGATGGTCTCGGTGCAGGGGTCGCTGGCGATGTTCGCGATCTGGAATTTCGGGTCCGAGGAGCAGAAGCAGGAATGGCTGCCGGGCATGGCCACCGGCGAGCTGCTCGGCTGCTTCGGGCTGACCGAGCCCGACGTCGGATCCGACCCCGCCGCGATGAAAACCCGTGCGCGACGGGATGGTTCGGATTGGGTGCTCAACGGTCGCAAGCTGTGGATCACCAACGGCTCGGTCGCCGACGTCGCGGTCGTGTGGGCCAACACCGACGACGGCATACGCGGATTCATCGTGCCCACCCGCACCGCGGGCTTCACCGCCAACACCATTCACCACAAGCTGTCGCTGCGGGCCTCGATCACCAGCGAGCTGGTGCTCGACGACGTGCGGTTGCCCGCCGAGGCGATGCTGCCCGAGGCCAAGGGGCTGCGCGGGCCACTGTCGTGTCTGTCCGAGGCCCGCTACGGAATCATCTGGGGCTCCATGGGGGCGGCGCGCTCGGCCTGGCAGGCCGCCCTCGACTACGCCACGCAGCGCACCCAGTTCGGCCGCCCGATCGCCGGATTCCAGTTGACCCAGGCGAAACTCGTCGATATGGCCGTCGAGCTGCACAAGGGCCAACTGCTGTCGCTGCACCTCGGCCGCCTCAAGGACAGCGTGGGCCTGCGTCCCGAACAGGTCAGCTTCGGCAAGCTCAACAACACCCGGGAGGCGATCGAGATCTGCCGGACCGCCCGAACGATCCTGGGCGGCAACGGGATATCGCTGGAATACCCCGTGATCCGGCACATGGTCAACCTGGAATCGGTGCTGACCTATGAGGGCACACCGGAGATGCACCAGCTCGTCCTCGGCCAGGCGTTCACCGGCAGCGACGCCTTCCGCTGATGAGCCGCCTGACCTACACGCACGAGCATCACCAGTTCCGGGAACTGGTACGCGATTTCGTGCAGCAGGCGGTCGCGCCCAACCACGAGAGCTGGGAACGCGACGGCCAGTGGGACCGCTCGCTGTTCACCGAGGCGGGCAAGCTTGGGCTGCTGGGCTTTTCGGTGCCCGAGCATCTCGGCGGCCCCGGCGTGGACGACTTCCGCTACAACGCGATCGTGATCGACGAGTTGCAGCGCGCCGGGGCGGCCGCCGAGGCCATCGCCTTCACGCTGCAAAACGACGTGGTGCTGCCCTATCTCACCGATTTGACGACCCCCGAGCAGCAACAGCGCTGGCTGCCCGGGGTGGTCACCGGCGAGACGGTGCTCGGCATCGGGATGACCGAGCCCGGAACCGGCAGCGACCTGGCCGGGATCCGCACGACCGCGGTGCGAGACGGCGACGACTACGTCGTCAACGGCGCCAAGACGTTCATCTCCAACGGTCAGGTCGGGGACCTGTTCGTCATCGCCGCGCGCACCTCGCCGGATCGCCATCAGGGACTGTCACTTCTGGTGGTCGACGCCGACACCCCGGGCTTCTCCCGCGGCCGCAACCTGGAGAAGATCGGCCTGCACGCCCAGGACACCAGCGAGCTCACCTTCACCGATATGCGGGTGCCGAAAGAAAACCTGCTCGAATCAGAGGGCCGCGGCTTCTATCAGTTGATGAAGAACCTGCCCCAGGAGCGGCTCGCGCTCGGCGTGGGGGCGGTGGCCGCCGCGGAAGCGATCCTGGCCGGAACCCTCGACTACGTCCGTGACCGCAAGGCCTTCGGATCACCGATCGCGAGCTTCCAGCACAGCCAATTCGTGCTCGCCGAGCTGGCAACCGAAATCGACATCGCCCGAACGTATCTCGACGACTGCCTTGCCCAGCACCTCGAGGGTGAGCTGACGGCGGCCCGCGCCGCCCGGCTGAAATGGTGGACGACCGACCTCCAGGTGCGCACCGCCGACCGCTGCCTGCAGCTGCACGGGGGGTACGGCTACATGCGCGAATACAGCGTGGCGCGCGCGTTCGTCGACGCCCGCATCCAAACCATCTACGGCGGCACCAACGAGATCATGAAGACGATCATCGCCAAGGACCTGGGCCTCTAGGGGCAGCCGATGGCCACCGACATCGCCGACTACAGCGCCCTTCCCGCCGAGGAGGCGGTGCGCGCCGCCCGCGTCAGCTCGCGGCGCCGCCAGGTGCTCGATGCCGCGGTCAAGGTCATGGGCAGGACCGGGTTTCACCAGATGTCCATGCAGGATCTGGCCGCCGAGGCCGAGGTCAGCGTCGGCCTGCTCTACAAGTACTTCGGCGGCAAGGAGGACCTGCTGCTCGCCACGATCGTGCGCATCCTCGACGTGTTCCGCGATCAGCTTTCGCCGGTCATCGACGCCGCCGGCGATGACGTCGTGGACCAGTTGACCGCGGGGATCCGCCGCTACATCCAGATCGTCGACGAGAACCTCGACGGCGTGGTGCTGACCTACCGGGAGAGCCGAACCCTCGGAGCGCCCGGGCGCACCCAGATCAAGGACCTCGAAATCGCCACGGCCGCACCGCTGCGCGCGGTGATCGAGGCCGGCATCGCCGAGGGCGTCTTCCGCGGGGTCGATGTCGACCTCACCGTGTTCGACATCATGCTGCTCGCGCACGGCTGGGCGCTGAAGCATTGGCACTTCGGGCCGATCTACACCGTCGACGAATACATCGCGTTGCAGATCCGCCACGTGCTGGGCGGATTGATCGCCGACGACCGCCGCGCCGACTACGCGCACGTGCTGAAATGAGGGGCATGGGGATCACCGCACGCCGAGTCCGCGGCATGGTCGCGCTGTTGGCCCTGGGGGCCGTTGCCGGTCTGCCGGCGGCGGGCGCCGACCCGGCCGCGGGGCTGCCCCCGATGACGTCCAGCGGCAGTGGGCCGATCATCGGCGGGGGCTCCGCCGCGGCGCAGGGAATCGCGCAGCAGCTCTTTAGCTTTGGCAATCCTAACGTCGTGCAGGAGGTCGACGGCTCGGACGCGGCGCAGTTCATCACGTCCGCCGCGGGCGCCGCCAACCAGCGACTCGCGGCGCCCTTCTCGCTGCTGCGCCGGGCGTTGGCATGCCAGACCGACAATTCCGGATCGGGGGCGGGGTTCGGGGCGCGCGCCTACCGACGCAACGACGGGCAGTGGGGAGGAGCGATGCTGGTCGCGGCCAAGAGCGCGACGCCGAGCCTCGACACCCTGGTCGGCTGCGTGAAGACCAACTGGCGACGGACAGCGGCCGGCGGCGAAACGGCCATGTGCAACAACGGCTGGACCACGCCGACGTCCTACGAGAGCCGCCGCGGCGAGACCTATTACATCCTGCTCGCCGGCACCGCCGCCGACTTCTGCAGCGACCTCAACGCCAAGTACAAGAGCGACGCCAGCGGGTGGCCGTTCTAACGGCCGCGATGCCCTCTTACCCGTCGCTGAAACAAATTGCCATCCCGATGGTTTCGCCGCGCGTCGGGCGGCGCGAGCTCGGGACGTATTTGAATTCATATCCAATTTGCGCAGCCGCGTCGGCGAGCGGCGGGTAAATAGCGATCCAATATAGCCGCGACATGGGCCCCGCGCAGGATAATTCCCATTCACCGGGCCACCGGATTTTGCTGAATTTTGTTCTCGGCCAAGCGGTCGCATCACAGCGGGGTTCATCGGTCATCCGTTTGACGAATTGGTCGGAAATATTCGCGAAATCGCTTATCTGCGAGCGATTGACGCCGTAAGCTCGCGGACATCGGGCCTCAGAATGTCGTCTCCCAGACGTAGGGGTTTCTCATGTCACGTCGTACTAGCAAAATCGTCGTCGCCGTGGTGCTGGCTTTCGCAGCGCCAATGACCTCGGCGTGCACGGTTCCGATCGTTATCGATTGTGGACCCGGTTTGACCTGCACCGGATAGCGGCAGACCGAACGGGCCCCGAGCTCAATTCGGGGCCCTCCACTCACATCACGCCTCGCGTAGCGAGGAGCGCACGGTGATCGGCCGGGGCCGCAGCATGCCCTGATGCGCGCCGCGGCCCCGGCCGGGATCCTTTACCACACACGCCCTTTCGGGCTTCGCGGAGCGTACGGCGCTGAGACTGACTTGGTCACAGGCGTTTTCGACTCCTCCGCTCCTTCTGCTGCCCTGGTGGCCCTGATGCGTTGCGCATCGGTCTGCAGATCGGCCTCGCCTTTCCTGGGCGCGGCGTCGTACGGTGGAGGCATGTCGCGCCATCGTGTGGTCATCATCGGAAGCGGTTTCGGCGGACTGACGGCGGCCAAGGCGCTCAAACGCGCCCCCAGGGGAAGTGAAGTCGAGGTCACCGTGATCTCGAAAACGACCACGCACCTCTTCCAGCCGCTGCTGTACCAGGTGGCCACGGGCATCCTGTCCGAGGGCGACATCGCGCCGACCACCAGGCTGATCCTGCGCCGCCAGAAAAACGTCCGGGTGCTGTGGGGGGAAGTCTCGGCCATCGACCTCACCGCCAAGACGGTCACATCCCACCTGATGGGCATGGAGACGGTGACGCCCTACGACAGCCTGATCGTGGCCGCCGGCGCACAGCAGTCCTACTTCGGCCACGACGAGTACGCCGCGTTCGCGCCCGGGATGAAGAGCATCGACGACGCCCTGGAACTGCGCGGCCGCATTCTCGGCGCATTCGAGGCCGCCGAGGTCGCCATCGACCCGGCCGAACGCCAACGCCGGCTGACCTTCGTGGTGGTCGGGGCCGGGCCCACCGGTGTCGAGCTGGCGGGCGAGATCGTTCAGCTGGCCGAGCGGACCCTGGCCGGCGCGTTCCGGACGATCACCCCCAGCGAATGCCGCGTCATCCTGCTCGACGCGGCGCCCGCGGTGTTGCCGCCGATGGGTACCAAGCTGGGCCTCAAGGCGCAACGGCGGCTGGAGAAGATGGATGTCGAGGTCCAGCTCAACGCGATGGTGACCGCGGTCGACTACATGGGCATCACGGTCAAGGAGAAGGACGGCGGCGAGCGCCGCATCGAGTGCGCGTGCAAGGTGTGGGCGGCCGGCGTGCAGGCCAGCTCGCTGGGCGCGATGCTCGCCGAACAGTCCGACGGAACCGAAACCGACCGCGCCGGAAGGGTGATCGTCGAGCCCGACCTCACCGTCAAGGGCCACCCGTACGTGTTCGTCGTCGGTGACCTGATGTCGGTGCCCGGCGTCCCCGGGATGGCGCAGGGCGCGATCCAGGGAGCGAAGTACGCCGCCACCGTCATCAAGCACGCGGTCAAGGGCGACGACAATCCGGCCGAGCGCACGCCGTTCCGGTACGTGAACAAGGGCAGCATGGCGCTCATCTCCCGCTACAGCGCGGTCGCGCAGGTCGGCAAGGTCGAATTTGCCGGATTCTTCGCCTGGCTGGCCTGGCTGGTGCTGCACCTGTACTACCTCATCGGCCACCGGAACCGACTCGCCGCCATGTTCGCCTGGGGGATCTCGTTCCTGGGCCGCACCCGCGGCCAGATGGCCATCACCAGCCAGATGATCTACGCCCGCCCGCTGGTGAACTGGGTGGAGCAGCAGGCCGCGGAAGGAACGCTCGCGGCGGCCGAACGCGCCGAGACGGCCGAGCAGAAGGCGGCCGGTTAGCTCAAGGCCCGATCGATGTCGGCGATCAGGTCCTCGGTGCCTTCCAGCCCGACGGAGATGCGCACCACGCCGTCACCGAGCCCGATCGCCGCGCGGCCCTCCGGGCCCATCGCGCGGTGAGTGGTGGTCGCGGGGTGTGTGACAAGGGATTTGGCGTCGCCGAGATTGTTGGAGATGTCGATCAGCGTCAACTTGTCCAGCACCTCGAAGGCCCGCCGTTTGGCCGCACTTTCCGGGCAGTCGAGCGCGAAGGTGATCACCGTCCCGCCGCCCGACATCTGGCGCTTGGCCAGGTCGTATTGCGGGTGTGAGGACAGATAGGGGTAACGGACCCAACTCACCGCCGGATGGGTCTCGAGGAATTCGGCGATCCGGTACGCCGAGGAATTGCTGTGCTCGACCCGGATAGCCATCGTCTCAAGGCCTTTCAGCAACACCCAGGCGTTGAACGCGCTCATCGCCGGGCCGGTGTGCCGCATCAGTTTCTGCACCGGGCCGTCGATGTACTCCTTGTCGCCGAGGATGGCCCCGCCCAGCACCCGGCCCTGGCCGTCGATGTGCTTGGTGCCCGAGTACACCACCACGTCGACACCGAGCGGGACGCCCTGCTGCAGCAGCGGTGTGGCGAAAACGTTGTCCAACACCACCTTTGCGCCCGCGGCGTGGGCGAGCTCGGTCACCGCGGCGATGTCCACCAGCGACTGCATCGGATTCGACGGTGTCTCGAAGAACACCGCCGTGGTGGGTACCGACAACGCCTGCTCCCACTGGGCCAGGTCGTCGCCGTCGACGAAGACGGTTTCGACACCCCAGCGCGGCAGGATCTCGTTGCACACCACGAAACACGACCCGAACAGGCTGCGCGACGCGACCAACCGGTCCCCCGCGCCCAGCAGCGCCCCCAGCGACGTGAACACCGCCGCCATGCCGCTGGCGGTGGCGAACGCCGCCGGTGCCCCCTCGAGCAGGCGCAGCCGCTCCTCGAACATCGTCACGGTCGGGTTGCCGTACCGCGAGTAGACGAAGCGGTCGACCTCACCGGTGAACGACTGCTCGGCGACCGCCGCGGACTCGTAGACGTAGCCCGACGTCAGGTACAGCGCCTCGGCGGTCTCGTCGAACCCCGAACGCAGCAGCCCACCACGTACGCCGATGGTCGCCTGGCTGACGTCTTCGGGCAGCGGTGTGGGTGTGCGGACCGAGCCGTGGTCGGCGGGCGTCATGCCTGGATCAACCTTGCTTCCAAGGCAATCCGATCGCCCGCCACCCCGACTCGCCGCGGTGTCCGTTGGCGTCGAGCTGGCCTTCGAAGCCGTCCAGGATGTTGTAGGCCGGGGTGATGCCCAGCTCGGTCGCCACCTCGGCGGCGCCGATGGATCGGTTTCCCGAGCGGCACAGGAACAGCACCGGGCGGTCCGCGTCGGCGGCGGCGAGCACCTGCTCGCGCAGCTGGTCGGCGAAATTCGCGTTGGGCCTGCCGTCGGACGAATTCCATTCGAGGAACAGCACCTCGCGGCCGAGGCTGGACAGATCGGGCACCCCGACGAATCGCCATTCGGCGTCGGTGCGCACGTCGACCAGCACGGCGTCCGGATTGTCGCTGAGCAGTTTCCATGCCTCCAGCGGCGAGATGTCGCCCGCGTAGGAGTGTCCGCGCTCTGTGCTCATGCTCGTATTCCCTCGTCCTTCGTACGCATCGTCAGCCACCCCGGCGAGATTGCCCCCTGCCCGCGGCGATACCTGACCTGCGATCGTATCGAGACCGCCGCCGCGCGCATCTCGGGGCTCAGCCGCCTGAGCCCGGGGCGGCCAGCCTTTCCGCGGCCTGACCGGCGCGCTCGCGTGCGGCCGTCACCTCCGGCGCCGTCGCCAAGGCCCGGAACCCGCGCCCGGAGACGCGCAGGTCGCTCTCCGGCACGCTCAGCGCGCCGACCAACGCGGCGGGGTCACGGGAATCGGCCGGGGCCGCGACGCGGGCGGCGGCCGGCGACACCATCATGGTGTCCACCGGCAGTCCCAGGATGGTGCGGGCCTGCAGCTCGAACGCCGAAAGGCGCTGGCTGCGCAGGGTCACCCAGGCGCTGTCGGCCGGGTGCGACGTGACGTCGGCGAAGTACACCTCGTCGCCGTTGACCATCAATTCGACCCCGAACACGCCGCGCCCGCCCAGCGCCTTGACGATCCGCGCGGCGATCGACCTCGCGGCGTCCGTCGCGGCCGCGCTCATCTTCTGGGGCTGCCAGGATTCCAGGACCTGTCCGGCGGATCCGCGATGCCCGATGGGTGAGCAGAATTCGATCGCCGGCCCCGACGGGCCTTCGCTGCGCACCGCCAGGAGGGTCACGTAGAACTCGACCTCGACCACGGTTTCGGCCAGCACCCGGGCGGCGGGCTGGTCGCCCACCGCGCGATGCCAGGCGGGAGCGATGTCCTCGCGACGTGCCGCCACCGACTGTCGCTGCCCGGTCGGCCCGGCCGCCGGCTTGACCAGCAACGGATACCCCGCGTGCGCGCCGACCGCCTCGAGTTCGGCCAGCGACCCGACGAACCAGAACGGCGCGGTGGGCAGCCCCAGCTCGTCGGCGGCCAGCCGGCGCAGCCCTTCGCGGTCGGCGGTGAGCCGCACGGCGCGGGCGCTGGGCACCAGCCGGCTGCGGTTGCCGTCGAGCCCGTCGAGGGCCCTGGTGGCGACCGCGTCGGTGGTGGTGACGACGAGGTCGGGGTGCAGCCGCCCGATCGTCTGCGCCAGCTCGTCGGCGTCGGACATGTCGAACACCAGCGCCTGGTCGGCGACCCCGTGCGCGGGGGCGTGGGGGTGCCGGTCGGCGGCGATCACGCGGGCCCCGAGGCGTCCCAGGGCGATCGCCAGCTCCCGGCTGATCTCGTCCGATCCCAGCAGCAGCACCGTCGGGCGTGCGTCGGCGGGGGCTTGCGGGGGCACGACGAGCGCCGTCGTTTCGTCGTCTCGTCCGTCCGTCTCGCCGTCAGTCACGGCTCAAGGATAGGTCGGGGCGAAGGGTGCGAGGCCGTGCTCGCGCTTGACTAGGGCTGATTCAGGGCTGGCCGGGAAGCAGCCGCACCATCAGACCGTTGCCCTCGGCCAACACGGTCTGGTCGCCGTCGACCAATTCGGCGGAGACGAACGCCTTGCGGCCCTCGGTGCCGGTGACCCGGCCACGCACCAGCAACGGGACGTCGATCGGGGTGACCTTGCGGTAGTCGACGTGCAGGAACGCCGTGCGGCTGATGGGCCGGTTGGCGGCATGGGAGATCATGCCGAACATGTGGTCGAACAGCAGCGGCAGCACCCCGCCGTGCACCGCGTGGTTGCCGCCGACGTGGAACCGGCTGAAGTGACCGGTCATTTCGACACCCTCGGGGTCGTACCGCGTCAGGACCCACGGCGGCAGCAGCAGGCTGCCCATGCCGGGCAGGTCGGGGGTGCGGCCCGCGGGCGCCTGGCCCTCGACCTCGGCCTCAAACGGCCCCAGCAGCTCGGTCAGCGCCGCGACTCGATCCGCGGCGTCATCCCAGACATCGTCACCCGGGTCGGCCGACACGGCGAGGTCCTGCAGCCGGCGCATCGAGGCGACGAACCGGGCGAAGCCGGGGCCGGGGCTGGCCGGGCCGTACTCCGGGAAGCCGCCGTGGTGTTCGTATTCGGGATCGAGGTCAATCGGGTTGGCTTCCGCATCCGTCACGGGCGGGCCGCCAGGACGTCGCGGCGCACAATCGTCTGTTCGCGGCCGGGGCCCACCCCGATGCACGAAACATGAGCTCCCGCAAGCTCTTCGAGGCGAAGCACGTAGTCGCGCGCCTTGGCCGGCAGGTCGTCGAACTCCCGGGCGTGCGAGATGTCCTCCCACCAGCCGGGCAGCTCCTCGTAGATCGGCTCCGCGCGGCCGAGATCGCTTTGGGTCATCGGCATCTCGTGAATGCGGGCCCCGTCGATCCGGTAGCCGACACACACCGGAACGGTCTCGAGGCTGGACAGCACGTCGAGCTTGGTCAAAAAGTAGTCGGTGATGCCGTTGACCCGGGTGGCGTAGCGGGCGATGACGGCGTCGAACCAGCCGCATCGCCGGCGCCGGCCGGTGGTGACGCCGAATTCGCCCCCGGTCTTGGACAGGTATTCGCCGTTCTCGTCGAACAGCTCGGTGGGGAATGGGCCGGAGCCCACGCGGGTCGTGTAGGCCTTGAGGATTCCCAGCACCGTGGTGATCCGGGTGGGCCCGATCCCCGAACCGACCGCCGCCCCGCCCGCCGTCGGATTCGACGACGTCACATAGGGATACGTGCCGTGGTCGACGTCGAGCAGGGTGCCTTGCGAGCCCTCCAGCAACACGGTTTCGCCGGACTCCAGCGCGGTGTTGAGCAGCAGCCGGGTATCGGCGATGCGGTGGGCGAAACCCTGCGCCTGCTCCAGCAGGGCCTCGACCACCTGGTGCGGGTCGAGCGCCTTGCGGTTGTAGATCTTGACCAAGATCTGGTTCTTCAGTTCCAGCGCGGCCTCGACCTTGTGCGTCAACACCTCCCGGTCGAGCACGTCGGCGACGCGGATTCCGATCCGGGCGATCTTGTCCTGGTAGCAGGGCCCGATGCCGCGGCCGGTGGTGCCGATCTTCTTGTTGCCCATGTAGCGCTCGGTGACCTTGTCGATGGCCACGTGGTAGGGCAACAGCAGGTGCGCGTCGGCAGAGATCAGCAGCCTGGAGGTGTCGACACCGCGGTCTTCGAGGCCTTTGAGCTCGTCGAGCAGCACCGCGGGGTCGATCACCACGCCGTTGCCGATGACGTTGGTGACGCCGGGCGTGAGCACCCCCGACGGGATCAGGTGCAGGGCGAAGTTCTCCCCGCTCGGCAGGACGACGGTGTGCCCGGCGTTGTTGCCCCCCTGGTAGCGCACCACCCACTGAACCCGCCCGCCGAGCAGGTCGGTGGCCTTACCTTTGCCCTCGTCACCCCACTGGGCGCCGATGAGGACGATTGCCGGCATGAGTTTGCTCCCGCCTGCTTACTGTGGTTCTGCTGGCAAGACGCCAGATCTTGCACCGCTGCAACGGTTTTCGGCATCGCCGGCGGGCTGGTAGTGCCGTCGGGGGACGGCGCCTCGGTTAGCCGCGTCGGGACCGTGCGCGTTGCTCCACGCGTCTTTGCTTGCCGCGCTCACGTGGCGATCCTAAACGTCGGGTAACGACGGCCTTGCCGCAAGGCCCGTTGATCCCGGCTCGTGTCGCGCGACGCGCCGGTGTGCGGTGGTCAGGGGCTTGCCGTCGACGCCGGCTTCGCCGCGCACACGCCGTTGCGGGTCGGCGCGTCCAGCATCAGGCAGAGGCCGTTCGTGTCGCGGTTGGGCCGTTTGGCCGCCCAACCGGACCACGCCGGTTTGCCGTTCCAGCTGACCAGCGTCCAGCCATCGTGGGGATTGCCCTGGATCTCGACGATGCCGGTGTTGGGCAGCGGGTCGAAAAGCAGGAGCAACTGTTCGGGGTTTCTGACGCTCGTCATCGTCCCGATACCGATGTCGAATTCGCTGGAGAACGCGACCTCTCTGATCCTGCCGTCGGACGCGCGGACCGGGTTGGCCAGCGCGCTGTCGTACATCGTTCCGAGCATGTCGTTGAAGCGGCCGACGTTGGTCGCGGCGTTGCCGTAGACCGTTTGCAGCGCGCCGTTGAAACGCTTGTGGAACTCGTACCCGTTCGGGTCGGCGGAGCCGGGAGCCAGCATCGGGACGATGCGCAGCCCGAGCAGCCACGCGACGGGGGCCAGCAGGTATGCCAGCCCGGCGAGGCTGATCTGCGGCATGCCGTTGAAAACGCCGGCGTCGATCTCATTGAGCCCGGGCAGCACCTGCACGTTGGTTCCCAACGCGGCGGCCAAGGGCGCCGCGGTCTGCTGCGTCCTGACCAACTGCGACGCGAAGATCGCGGCCACCGGGCCCTTCGTCACAAGCACGTTGGCGACGTTTTGCGCCTGTTGTTGGCCGAGCGCGGTGAGCGAAGCCCCGGGCACCGCCGTGTCGATCAGTTTCTCCGCGTTGGCCACCGACTGCCCGTGGCGCACCAAGTCGATCACGATCGATTCGTCGGCCGAGGCCCTCGCCGATCCGAGGCACAGCAGGATGGCCGAAAGCAGCACGGCGCCAACGCGGCAGAGGTACGTCGTCAGCAACGGAGGCGGGTAGGGCCGGCGCCACACGCGAACGGCGCGGGGCGCGAGGCTGAGAAGATGGCGGTGAGTCGGCGAATGGTCGTTCTCCGTTCTCTCAACCACTCGTTGGCGGGATTCCGCGCAACAACGGCTGTTTGGCAGGAGTAAAGTATCCGGTTGTTTCCTGGCGGCGCGGCAACAACTTTCGCAGTCCGACACCATGTTGTGACTGTGTCGTTATGGCCCATTGATCGGACCAGAGCCGTTGGAAGTCAAAAAGATTGGGCGATCTTGATTGGATAGCTTGTGACGCAAGACGATCGGGCCGCCACGGTTCTGCTGTTCGCCCAAGGCCGAACCCACGGCCCGTTGCGGAGCGTGCGCGTCCACCGGGTCGCCGGCGAGCCCGATATCGACGCCGCGATAGGCGCCTCCCGGCGGCTGATCGTGGTGGGCGCCGATGCCGACCTGGCCGCCGTGCTGACCCGGCTGCTGCGCGCGGAGCGGCTCGACGTCGAGGTGGCCTACGTGGCGCGCCGGCGCACCCGGGCCACGCGGATCTATCGCCTGCCCACCGGGCGTCGGGCGGCGCGCCGGGCCGTCCGCGGTTCCGCGCAGCGGGTGACCCTGATCCGCGACGAGACCGGCTCGGTGATCGTCGGGCGCGCGGCCTGGCTGCCGCCGGATGGTGAGCCGGTCATCCACGGCGAGGCGGTCGTCGACGACACCACGTTGTTCGACGGCGACGCCGCCGCCGTGTACGTCGAGCCGACGCTCGCCATGCCCGGCCTGCGGGCCACGCTCAAGGGCGGCTGGCGCCGGTGGGTCACCGGCCGCGCGGCCCAACTCGGCAGCACGGGCGTCGTCGTGGCGCGCGACGGGGTCCCCGCGCCCCGCCCCGGCCGCCGCTCGGCGTTCTACCGCAACATCGAGGGCTGGCTGCTGGTCCGATAGTTTCGTCGGGTGAGCTTCCCCGCCCCGCAACGCGAATCGGTACGGCCCAGCCCGATCTTTTTGGCGCTGCTCGGGTTGACGGCGGTCGGCGGCGCGCTGGCCTGGCAGGCCGGGTACACCGCGCGGCCGCTGGCCTATGTCGGGGTGTTCATCTTCGTGATCGCCGGCTGGCTGGTGTCGCTGTGCCTACACGAATTCGGGCACGCGCTGACCGCGTGGCGATTCGGCGACCACGATGCGGCCGTGCGCGGGTACCTGACGCTGGACCCGCGCCGCTACACGCATCCGGCGCTGTCGCTCGTGCTGCCGTTGGTGATCGTCGCGCTGGGCGGCATCGGCCTGCCCGGGGCGGCGGTCTACGTGCGGACGTGGTTCATGACGCCGGCCCGTCGCACGATGGTCAGCCTGGCCGGCCCCGCGGTCAACCTCGTGCTGGCGGCGCTGCTGCTGGCGCTGACCCGGTTGTTCTTCGACCCGACGCACGTGGTGCTGTGGGCCGCAGTGGCGTTCCTGGGCTTCCTTCAGCTCACCGCGGTCGTGCTGAACCTGCTGCCCATCCCGGGGCTGGACGGCTACGACGCCCTGGAACCGCATCTGAGCCCCCAGACACAGCACGCGCTGGCGCCGGCCAAGCAGTGGGGCTTCGTCATCCTGCTGTTTCTGCTCCTGGCGCCGGTGCTCAACCACTGGTTCTTCGGGGTCGTGTTGTCGTTGTTCGACCTGTCCGGTGTGCCGGAGGTGTTGGTGAGCTGGGGCAACGGCCTGACCCGCTTCTGGAGCCGCTGGTTCTGACCCTTGCCATATATGCGTCGTCACGCATATATTCCGGGGCATGGGCGCCGGCCACAACCACACCCCGACCGGGACGGACGACTCTCGGCTGATCCCGCGCATGGTCATGGCCGCCGCCATTCTGGCCGCCTTCTTCGTCGTGGAGCTGGCCACCTCGTTGCTGATCAACTCGATCGCGCTGCTGGCCGACGCCGGCCACATGCTGACCGACGTCGTCGCCGTCTTCATGGGGCTGGCCGCCGTCACGCTGGCCCGGCGCGGCAGCTCGTCACCGGCGCGCACGTACGGCTGGCATCGCGCCGAGGTATTCACCGCCGTCGCCAACGCGGGGCTGCTGATCGGGGTGGCGACGTTCATCCTCTACGAGGCCGTCCAGCGGCTCAGCGAGGCGCCCGCCATCCCCGGCGCGCCGATGATCGTCGTCGCGCTGGCCGGGCTGGCCGCCAACTTCGCCGTCGCGCTGCTGCTGCGATCCCACTCCTCGGGGAGCCTGGCGGTCAGAGGCGCCTACATGGAGGTCATCGCCGACACCGTGGGCAGCCTGGGCGTGCTGATCGCCGGCGTGGTCACCGTGACGACGCACTGGCCCTACGCCGACGTCGTGGTCGCCGTGCTGGTCGCGCTGTGGGTGCTGCCCCGGGCGATCGCGCTCGCGCGCGACGCGCTGCGGATCCTTTCCGAATCGTCGCCGACCCACATCGACGTCGAGGAGCTGCGCCGCGCGCTCGGCGCCGTGGACGGTGTGACCGGGGTGCACGACCTGCACGTGTGGACGCTGTCGCCCGGCAAAGACATGTGCACGGCCCACCTGACCAGCACCGGGGACCCCGCCCAGGTTCTGCATGACGCGCGGGCGGTGTTATCGGCCCGCGGGCTGGAGCACGCCACGGTCCAGATCGACTGCCCCGACGACACCGATTGCTCGGAAAGCTTTTAAAGCGTTACAGCCCAAGCGCCTTGCGCGCCTCGGGGTCGCAATCGTCGAGCAGGTCCAGGCACCGCGCGTACTCGTCGGTTTCGCCGATCGTGTCGGCGGCGCGCGCCAGCGCGGCCACACATCGCAGGAAGCCGCGGTTCGGCTCGTGCGAATACGGGACGGGGCCGAAGCCCTTCCAGCCGTTTCTGCGCAGCTGGTCCAGGCCGCGGTGATAGCCGGTGCGCGCGTACGCGTACGCGGTGATGGCCTGGTCGTCGGCCAGGGCCTGCTCGGCAAGCGCCGCCCAGGCCACCGAGGCCGTCGGATGCGCGGCGGCGACGATGCCCGGCTTCTCACCGGCCAGCAGTTCCGCCTCGGTGTCGGGGTCTTCGGGCAGCAGGATCGGGTCGGGCCCCAGAAGATCCTTCATCGGCGTCATGGCTCTATTCTGCAGCTCGCCCGTTTTGCCCGCAGGACGCACCTCGGCCATCGCCCCGGGCCCGGGCCTCGGTCGCTAAGCTCTGCAACTACCCCACTCGACAGCGGGAGGACAGTAGTACTCATGCCCAACCCATCCGAGCCCGACCGCGGCGGCGCGCCGAAACGGCCCGGGTTCGACCCACGCGAGTCCCGCAGCGAACCGAACGACGAGTGGGGGGCCGAATCCGGCCGTGAAACCGGCACCGAAACCGGCTTTGAGACCGACGACGCCACCGAGAGCGTGCCCCTGGTCCCCAACGACGCCGAGACCGAGACCGTGGTGATCAACAAACCCGATCCGCACAGCGGTCCCCAGGAAGTGCCCGACGCACCCCAGCGCGAACGTCGCTTCACCGCGCCGGGCTTCGACGCCAAAGAAACCACGATCATCTCCACCACCCCGGAACCCGCCACCGAGGTCTTCGCCACGGCGCCGGGACCGGACGGCACCGCGCAGTTCGGCGGCCCACCCAAAGCCGCTGTCCCGCAATCCATCCCACCCCGGCTCGGCGCCAAGCTACGCACGTCCAGGCAATTCAACTGGGGCTGGATACTGGCGATCGTCGTGATCGTGCTGGCGCTGGCGGCGATCGCGATCCTGGGCACGGTGTTGCTCACCCGCGGCAAGCACAACGGCGTTTCGCAGGAAGACCAGGTCCGGCACACCATCGGCAACTTCGACGTCGCGATTCAGCGGGGCGATCTGACCACGCTGCGCACCATCACCTGCGGCACCACCCGCGACGGCTACGCGGATTACGACGAACGCGCGTGGGACGAAACGTACCGGCGCGTCTCGGCGGCCAAGCAGTATCCGGTGATCGCCAGCATCGACCAGGTCGTCGTCAACGGCCAGCACGCCGAGGCCAACGTCACCACGTTCATGGCCTACGACCCGCAGGTGCGCTCCACCCGCAGCCTGGATCTGCAGTACCGCGACGACCAGTGGAAGATCTGCCAGTCCGCCAGCGGCTAGCCCGCCCCTGCCCGCCGAACGTGGAGTTGTTGTGCGAAATGGGGCGGCGGTTTCCAGCCCCAGAAGTCGACGCTCGACGGGGTTAGGTGATCGACTTTCCGGCGCAGTGCAGGTCGGTGCACGCCTGCACCACCCGCTCGGACATCGACGCCTCGGCCTTCTTGAGGTAGCTGCGGGGGTCGTAGGCCTTCTTGGCGCCGACGTCGCCGTCGACCTTGAGCACGCCGTCGTAGTTGTTGAACATGTGGCCGGCGATCGGGCGGGTGAATGCGTACTGCGTGTCGGTGTCGACGTTCATCTTGACCACGCCGTAGCGCAGCGCCTCCTCGATCTCCGACTTCTCCGAACCCGAGCCGCCGTGGAAGACGAAGTCGAACGGCTTGGCGTCCGCCGACAGGCCGAGCTTGGCGGCCGCCACCTTCTGGCCCTGGGCCAGGATGTCGGGGCGCAGCTTGACGTTGCCGGGCTTGTAGACGCCGTGGACGTTGCCGAACGTGGCGGCCAGCAGATACGTGCCGTGCTCGCCGTGGCCCAGCGCGTCGATGGTCTTCTCGAAGTCCTCCGGCGTGGTGTAGAGCTTGTCGTTGATCTCGTTGGCGACGCCGTCCTCTTCCCCGCCCACCACGCCGATCTCGATCTCGAGGATGATCTTGGCGGCCGACGCCTCCGTGAGCAGTTGCTGTGCGATCGCCAGGTTCTCGTCGATCGGCACCGCCGAACCGTCCCACATGTGTGATCCGAACAACGGCTCGCCGCCTCCGCTCACCCGCTCCGCCGAGATCGCCAGCAGCGGGCGGACGTAGGTGTCCAGCTTGTCCTTGGGGCAATGGTCGGTGTGGAGCGCGACGTTGATCGGGTACCTGGCCGCGATGGACCGGGTGAACTCGGCCAGGGCCACCGCACCGGCAACCATGTCCTTGACCCCCAGGCCGGACGCGAATTCGGCACCGCCGGTGGAGAATTGGATGATTCCGTCGCTGCCCGCGTCGGCGAAGCCCTTGAGGGTCGCGTTCACCGTCTCCGATGAGGTGCAGTTGATCGCGGGGAAGGCGTACGAGTGCTCCTTGGCGCGGCGCAGCATCTCGGCGTAGACCTCGGGCGTGGCGATGGGCATGGCAACTCCCTTCTGCCTGGTCCACTCAGTATCGTCCAGGTCGGCGGGCGGCTCACCCCGGGCCGGTATGTTGATGGATCATGAGCACCGCCGTGACGGCCCTGCCCGCCATCCTCGACCCGTTGTACTGGTTGGGCGCCGACGGCGTCTTCGGGTCGGCGGTGCTGCCCGGGATTCTGGTCATCGTCTTCATCGAGACCGGGCTGCTGTTTCCGCTGTTGCCCGGCGAGTCGCTGCTGTTCACCGGTGGCCTGCTGGCCGCGCATCCGCATCCACCGGTCAGCATCTGGGTGCTGGCGCCCTGCGTCGCCACGGTCGCGGTGCTGGGCGACCAGACCGGGTATTTCATCGGGCGGCGGATCGGGCCCGCGCTGTTCAAGAAAGAAGATTCCCGGTTCTTCAAGAAGCACTACGTGACCGAGTCACACGCGTTCTTCGAGAAGTACGGGCCCTGGGCGATCATCCTGGCCCGGTTCGCGCCGTTCGTGCGGACGTTCGTCCCCGTGATCGCCGGGGTGTCCTACATGCGCTATCCGCTGTTCTTGGGGTTCGACATCGTCGGCGGCATCGCCTGGGGCGGCGGCGCGACCCTCGCGGGCTACTTCCTGGGCAACGTGCCGTTCGTGCACCACAACCTGGAAAAGATCATCCTGGCGATCCTGTTCGTGTCGATGATCCCGGCGTTCATCGCGGCCTGGCGCGGCTATCGGGGCCGGCGCCGTGCGACGGAGACGGCCGCCCCCGAACCCGAGCGGCAACCGGCCTCCGAGTAGGCGGCCCCGCGCGGGTCAGACCGCGACGGCGAAATCGCAGCCGGTCTTGGCGCGGACTTCCTCGACCGTCACCCCGGGGTGCAGTTCGGTGAGCACCAGGCCCTGCCCCGGCTCGACGTCGAAGACGCACAGGTTGGTGATGATCATGTCGACCACGCCCTTGCCGGTCAGGGGCAGCGTGCATTGCTTGAGGATTTTCGGGCTGCCGTCTTTCGCGGTGTGATCCATGACGACGATCACCCGCTTGACGCCCGACACGAGATCCATTGCGCCGCCGGGTCCCTTGACCATCTTGCCCGGCACCATCCAGTTGGCCAGGTCGCCGTTCTCGGCCACCTCGAGCCCGCCGAGGATGGACAGGTCGATGTGGCCGCCGCGGATCATCGCAAACGAGTCGGCGCTGCTGAAGAAGCTGGACCCGGGCAGGCTCGTGATGGTCTGCTTACCGGCGTTGATGAGATCGGGGTCCACGCTGTCCTCACTCGGGTAGGCCCCGATGCCGAGCAGGCCGTTTTCCGACTGCAGCGTGACGTTGATGTTGTCGGGAATGAAGTTGGCCACCAACGTCGGGATGCCGATGCCCAGGTTTACGTAGTAGCCGTCGCGCAATTCGCGGGCGGCGCGCTGGGCCATGAGCTCGCGAATGGGGCTGTCGTTCTTCAGGGCGGCGCCGCCGCTCGTGGTGCGGAACTCGATGCGCTTCTCGTAGCCGGTTCCCACGATGATGCGGTCCACGTAGATGCCGGGGGTGTGGACCAGGTCCGGATCGAGCTCGCCGACCTCGACCAGCTCCTCGACCTCGGCCACCGTCACCGCGGCGCAGGTGGCGATCATCGGGTTGAAGTTGCGCGCGGTCTTGCGGTAGATGAGGTTGCCGGCCGTGTCGCCCTTCCACGCCTTGACGAGCGCCACGTCCGCCCGGATGCCTTCCTCCAGAACGTATTCCGTGCCGTCGAAGACCCGGGTGTCCTTGCCCTCGGCGAGATTGGTGCCGTAGCCCGTGCGCGTATAGAACCCGGGAATCCCCGCGCCGCCGGCGCGCAGCTTCTCCGCCAACGTGCCCTGCGGCGTGAGCGCGAGGTCCAGCTCGCCGGCGAGCACCTGGCGCTCGAACTCCTTGTTCTCGCCGACGTAGGAGGCGATCACCTTCTTCACCTGCCTGCCCTTGAGTAGCAGGCCCATGCCGAAATCGTCTACGCCGGCGTTGTTTCCGACGATGGTGAGGTCCTTGATGCCGCTGTCCACCAGGGCCCGGATCAGCTTCTCCGGAATGCCGCACAGGCCGAAGCCGCCGGCGGCGATGGTGATGCCGTCCTTCAGCAGGCCGTGCAGCGCCGACTCCGCGTCGGGGTGGACTTTCTTCACAGGGCGCTCCTGTCCTCGTGCGACGATTCGGCGGTGACGTTACAGGCGGCCTCCATGAGCATCCACCCGGACAGCTGCACCGACAGGTCCCGTTCGGCAACCTCGGAGGCCATCACCGCGCCCTCGACGAACTCCGCCTGTTTGCCACCCGCGGTGGGTACCTGGGCGTCGCGGTCCCAGAACGGACCGAACACCGGCAGCCCGTCCACCGTCTGGCGGTAGTCCCACGCCGACTTCGCGCTGGCCAGCACGATCCGGCGGGCGGTGTCGCGGGCCACCACGTCCTCCGGCGAATCCCCGGGCAGCGCGGTCGCCACCAGCGCCAGGTATCGGGCGGTCACGCCGGCGAACAGGCCGCCGTCGCCGCCGCCGGCGCCGGCCAGCACGCCCGCGGGCGCCATGTGCTCGTGCACGGCCGCCACCAGCCGATGCACGCGGGCGGCGTGCCGCGCCCGGACCTCCGCCCCGGTGCGGGCGGCCAGCTCGGTCTCCAGCCCCAGCACCACACCCTGGCAGTAGGTGTACTGCGCGCGCACCAGCGAACCGGCCTTGATGCCGTCGAACACCAGGTGCGTCTCCGGGTCGATCAGCGTCGCCTCGATCCAATTCGCGATCTGCTCGGCACGTTTCAGGTGATCGGAGTACCGGGCGAGGAAGATGCCCGCGGGGCCGTTGGCCGGGGCGTTGAAGAACTTGTCCTGCTTGCGCCAGGGGATGCCGCCGCCGTCCTCGGGCGCCCACGCCCTGAGGAATTGGTTGGCGAGCTTGGGCAAGGCTTTTCGGCGCTCGACGCCGGCGATGCGGGCGGCGCGTTCGAGCGCGAGCGCCAGCCAGGCCATGTCGTCGTAGTAGTTGTTGATCCACGAGAAGTTGTTGCGTAGCCGATGCGAGCGGACCTGCCGGTTGATCTCGGCGTGCCGGTGCGGCTGCGGGTCACGCGCCTCGGCGTCGACGAGGCAGTCCAGCAGGTGCGCCTGCCACCAGTAGTGCCAGGTCCCGAACAACCGGTCCTTGCGCTGTGCGGGCCAGGCCACCACGCCCAGCTGGGTCGCGGGCAGTCCCCACAGCCGCCTCAGGTGTCGTTGTGTGACAGCGGCTTCGGAGCTGGCCGCCCGGTTGGCCCATAGCTGATCCATACCTGCCGATCCTGCCCCATGCGTGTGAGCGTGCGGTCAGGGCGTCGAGTGTGAACGCAGGGCTTTCGGTGTGCACAGGCGGCGGCGACACGCCGGGCTCGGCCCCCGTCAGCGCTCACTCAAAGCCGCCAGTTCACACTCAACGCGCCGCGCCGGGCCGTCACCAGGCGCGGGACAGGTCGGCGTGCTGCTCGACCCAGGCGTGCATCGCGATCCCGGCGGCGACGCCCGCGTTGATGCTGCGCGTCGAGCCGAACTGCGCGATCGACACCGTCAGCGTCGCGCCGGTTCGGGTGTCGTCGGTGATGCCGGGCCCCTCTTGACCGAACACCAGCAGGCACTCGCGGGGCAGCGCGGTCTCCTCGAGCCGCGCCGCGCCCGGGACGTTGTCGACGGCGACCACGGTCAAACCGGCGTCGCCCGCGAAGGCGAGCAACTCGGCGGTGCTGTCGTGGTGGCACAACCGCTGATAGCGGTCGGTGACCATGGCGCCGCGGCGATTCCACCGTCGTCGCCCCACGATGTGCACGGTATGCACGGCGAAGGCGTTGGCGGTGCGCACCACCGAACCGATGTTGGCGTCGTGACCGAAGTTCTCGATCGCCACGTGCAGGGGATGCCGGCGCGCGTCGATGTCGGCGATGATCGCTTCCCGCGTCCAGTACCGGTAAGCGTCGACGACATTGCGGGTGTCACCCTCGCGCAACAGGATTGGGTCATACCGCGGATCGTCGGGTGGTTCGCCCGACCACGGCCCGACGCCGGCGGGCGGGGTCGCGGACCATTCGGTGGGCCCGGGTCCGCTCATCGCTGCGTCCACACCCCGGCGTGCGTGCCGTCGATGGCCAGCGTCGCGTAGAGCAGCGCGTCGTTGATCTCGCCCTGGGTGCACAGCGACGCGTCGACGTGCACCGCGTCCAGGGACGCGTCGGGCAGGATCAGCACCGACGACCCGTACGTCGCGCAGGCGGGATTGAGTCCCGGGGCGGGCAGCGTCGGCGAGGCCAGCAGCATCATCGGGCCGCCGCGCTTGGCGGACTCGTCGCGATAGCGGGCCGCGAGGGCGGTGGCTTCCAACCCGAGCAGCATGTAGCCGTTGCCGGTGAACGCCCCCGGATCACCCAGCTGCGCCTTGGTCACCGGCTTGCCGTCGGCCCGCCACGCCGTCAGGCTGGCGGTCTTGACCGCCAGGCCGCCGCTGTCGTTGGGGTTGGTCGGCAGGAGGCCGACCGGGAAGGCGACCGGGTAGGCCGACGAGCTGTTCGGGATCCGGTCGCGCGGCGAGTAGCTGTAGACGCCGCGGACCTGACTTCGATCCTTCAGCGGCCCCAGACAAACCGTGCCGGTGAGCCGGTCGCGCGGCGCCGACAGCGGCGCGGGAATGTCACGCACACCGGTCTTCGCGTTGTCGCAGCTGCCCAGCCCGTCGGCCTCCATGGGATGGGCCAGCGCGCCGTACAGGCCGAAGCGGATGTCCTCGGGCTTGGCGTGCGGGTCCTTGGCCGAGGCCGGACTCGCGTCGACGTCCACCAGCACGTAGTCGCCGTCCCAGCGCAGGTTCGACACGGACATGTTCCAGCCCAGCAGCGCCAGCGATTCGCCGAGCCGCGCGCCCTGAGCGCCGTACGGCCGCACGGCGGAGTTGCTCGATGAGCAGCCGGTGAGGCAGAGGGTCAGGCACGCGGCTATCGCAAGGACGGTGCGCATGGGTCAGCGGCTCGGGGTCTCACCAGAACGCATCGGCCACGCCGGGGACCGCTGTGGCGTGCGAGACGGTCGTTGCATACGAGCCGGCAACTAGCTCAGCCCCAGCTCGGCCAGGCCCAGCACGCTGCGGTACGGCAACCCCTCCGCCTCGATGGCCTCGGCGGCGCCGGTGGCGCGGTCCACGACGGTGGCCACCCCCAGCACGTCGCCGCCGGCCTCCTGCACGGCGCGCACCGCGGTGAGCGCCGAATTGCCGGTGGTGCTGGTGTCCTCGACCACCAGCACCCGCCTGCCCGAGACCTCGGACCCTTCGATAAGTCGTTGCAGCCCATGGGTTTTCGCGGACTTGCGCACGACGAACGCGTCGATCGGGCGGCCCGGCGCGTGCATGATGGCCGTGGCCACCGGGTCGGCGCCCAGGGTCAGGCCGCCGACCACCGCGTAGTCCCAGTCGCTGGTCAGGTCCCGCATCAGCTTGCCGATCAATGCCGACGCGCGGTGGTGCAGGGTGGCCCGGCGCAGGTCGACGTAGTAGTCGGCCTCCTTGCCGGACGACAGCGTGACCCGGCCGTGCACCACCGCCAGGCGGCGCACCAGTTCGGCCAGTTCCTCGCGCTCAGGTTCGGCCACGGCCACCACCGACTCGTTTGGTGACCGCCCGCATCAGGGTCCGCGGGATCATCCGCTCGGCGGCGATGATCGCCTTGTACTGCAGGCCCGGAATGCTGATCACCTTGCCGCGGGCGATATCGGCGAGGCTCTGGCTGACCACGTCGTCGACCTCGAGCCACATGAACGACGGCGACTTGGACATGTCGATCCCGGCGCGGGCGTGAAATTCGGTGCGCACGTAGCCCGGACACACGGCGTGCACCGAAACCCCGGTGCCCTGCAGGCCGACGGACAAGCCCTCGCTGAATGAGATCACCCACGCCTTGGACGCCGAATACGTCGAGCCCCGCCCCGGCACCAGGCCGGCGATGCTGGCGATGTTGATGACCGTGCCGGCGCCGGCGTCGAGCATGGCGGGCAGCGCCGCGCGGGTGAGGTGCATGACCGCGGTGACGTTGACGTCGAGCTGGGACTGCAGCAGCGCGGGGTCGGTGGACCAGAAGTCGCCGGAGGTGGCGAAGCCGGCGTTGTTCACCAGCACGCGGACCCCGGCGGCGAGGCGATCGCACACCCGTTGCCGGTCAGCCGCGTCGCCCAGGTCGGCGGGAAGGACCTCGACATTGCCGACGGTGTCTTTCAACTCATCGGCGAGTCTCGTCAACCGTTCGGCGTCGCGGGCGACCAGCACCAGGTCGTAGCCGTCGCGGGCGAAGCGTCGCGCGTATCCGGCGCCGATCCCGGAGGTCGGCCCGGAGATCAGGGCGACGGGGCGAGGCATGAGCGACATCTTAATGACGGCGGCGCCACCGGCCCCCGGGCTACCCGAGGCGAGGCGTCAGCGCTGATAGTTGCTGGCCTGGTGGCCGTTGCGCGCGGTCGGCGGGGGGCGGCGCAGGGTATCGGGGCGCGCCTCCGGCCGTGGCTGGTCGCGGCGCACCGGCTCGGCCTGGCGGCGGCCGGACGCGACGTCGGGGCCGAGCAGGCCGGCCACATCCTGCTGCGCGCGCCGGGGCGGCAACTCGGCGCGGCCCGCCGGGGCCAACGGGCGGCTCGGCGACGCGTTGCGCGGTCCCGCCGGGGTGCCGGCCTCCTGCGTTGTCTCCTCCGGCAGCGGCGGCAGCACGCGGAGAAGGTCGTTGAACTGCCGCACGGTGCGCAGGCCCTCGTCCCACTGGGTGCGGGTGCTGGTGATCGGCATGGCGACCAGCGTCCAGTTCTGCTCGTTCCACATGATCTCGGCGGAGTCCGGTGCGGTGTGGGCGAAGGTGACCATGCGGCGGTCACACGCGCGGCGGGCGGCGTCCAGGTTGGTGGAGTACACCATCCGCGGCCCGATCGCGCCCAGCAGCCAAATGTCGCTCTCCCGTGGCTCTTTGAGCCCCTTGAGCCGCAGGTCCACCACGACGTTGGTGCCCACCTTGCGGTGCAGCGCGATCACCGTGGCGACCTCCTCGAGGTCGAAGATGTAGACCGCCTCGCCGCGGATCTGGCCCAGCACCACGTTCTGGGCGGCCACGTCACCCACCGTCGACATCACGCCGCGCTTCCACCGCTTGAGGATGTCGGTCGATTCACGCTCGTAGTCGAATCCGTGCGACCGCGCCCACGACTTACGGCGTCTGCTGCGCCCGCGCCGACGATCGATGTCGACGTACAGCAGCACCCCCGCGCCGACAAAGCACAGCGCGGAGAGCGTGAACCAGAGGGGGACCATCCAAAACAGGGTATCTGCTATTGGCCCGGAACACAGAAGGCGACCAGGTCACAACCCAATCAAGGTTTGCTGCGCCCCCTGGTGCGCCTTGCGCCGAGGCGCCTTTGCGCCGAGCAGACGCAGAATCGCACGCACGGCGCGTCGCCGGTGCGATTCTGCGTCTGCTCGCGGGGCGGCTTAGCCCAGGATCAGGGAGTCGCCGTCCGGGCTGACGTTGACCGGAACGGTGTCGCCGTCGTGCACGTCGCCGGCCAACAACAGCTTGGCCAGCTGGTCACCGATGGCCTGCTGCACCAGCCGGCGCAGCGGCCGCGCGCCGTAGACCGGGTCGAATCCCCGATGCGCCAGCCACTGCTTGGCCGGCAGCGACACCTCGAGGGTGAGGCGGCGCTGCGCCAGCCGCTTCTGCAGCTGCGCCAACTGGATGTCGACGATGGCCACCAGCTCACCGGGCTCCAGGCCGTGGAAGATGATGACGTCGTCGAGCCGGTTGATGAACTCCGGCTTGAACGCCGAGCGCACCGCGGCCATCACCTGCTCCTCGGTGCCGCCCGATCCCAGGTTGGACGTCAGGATCAGGATGGTGTTGCGGAAGTCGAGCGTGCGGCCCTGCCCGTCGGTGAGGCGGCCCTCGTCGAGCACCTGCAGCAGCACGTCGAACACGTCCGGGTGCGCCTTCTCGATCTCGTCGAACAGGATCACCGTGTACGGACGCCGCCGCACCGCCTCGGTCAGCTGACCGCCCTGGTCGTAGCCGATGTAGCCGGGAGGGGCGCCGACCAGGCGGGCCACCGAGTGCTTCTCGCCGTACTCGCTCATGTCGATGCGGACCATCGCCCGCTCGTCGTCGAACAGGAAGTCGGCCAGCGCCTTGGCCAGCTCGGTCTTACCGACGCCGGTGGGGCCGAGGAACATGAACGATCCCGTCGGCCGGTTGGGGTCGGCGACACCGGCGCGGGCGCGGCGCACCGCGTCGGACACGGCCGTCACCGCCTTGCGCTGCCCGATGACGCGCTTGCCCAGCTCGTCTTCCATGCGCAGCAGCTTCGCGGTCTCGCCCTCGAGCATCCGTCCGGCCGGGATGCCGGTCCACGCCGACACCACGTCGGCGATGTCGTCGGGGCCGACCTCCTCCTTGAGCATCACGTTCTCCCGAGCTGGGCCGCTGTCGGCGGCCAATGGCACTGCGGCGTCGAGTTTCTTCTCGACCTCGGGGATGCGGCCGTAGCGCAGCTCGGCGGCCTTGGCCAGGTCGCCGTCGCGCTCGGCGCGCTCGGACTCCCCGCGCAGCGCTTCGAGCTGTTCCTTGAGCTCGCGCACGACGTCGATCGCGTTCTTCTCGTTCTGCCAGCGGGTGGTGAGCTCGGCCAGCTTCTCCTTCTGGTCGGCCAGCTCGGAGCGCAGCTTCTCCAGCCGCTCCTTGGACGCCTCGTCCTCCTCCTTGGCCAGCGCCATCTCCTCGATCTCGAGGCGGCGCACCAGGCGCTCGACCTCGTCGATCTCGACGGGCCGCGAGTCGATCTCCATCTTCAGCCGGCTGGCGGCCTCGTCGACCAGGTCGATGGCCTTGTCCGGCAGGAAGCGCGCGGTGATGTAGCGGTCGGACAGCGTCGCCGCGGCCACCAAGGCCGAGTCGGTGATGCGCACACCGTGGTGCACCTCGTAGCGGTCCTTCAGGCCGCGCAGGATGCCGACGGTGTCCTCCACCGACGGCTCGCCGACGAGCACCTGCTGGAAGCGGCGTTCCAGCGCGGCGTCCTTCTCGATGTACTTGCGGTACTCGTCGAGCGTGGTGGCGCCGACCAGGCGCAGCTCGCCGCGGGCCAGCATCGGCTTGATCATGTTGCCGGCGTCCATCGCCCCCTCGCCGGTCGCGCCGGCGCCGACGATGGTGTGCAGCTCGTCGATGAAGGTGATGATCTGCCCGGCGGAGTTCTTGATGTCGTCGAGGACGGCCTTCAGGCGCTCCTCGAACTCGCCGCGGTACTTCGCGCCCGCGACCATCGAGCCGAGGTCCAGGCTGATGACGGTCTTGTCGCGCAGGCTCTCCGGCACGTCGCCGGCGACGATGCGCTGGGCCAGGCCCTCCACGATCGCGGTCTTGCCGACGCCGGGCTCGCCGATCAGCACGGGGTTGTTCTTGGTGCGCCGGCTCAGCACCTGCACGACGCGGCGAATCTCGTTGTCGCGGCCGATGACCGGGTCGAGCTTGCCCTCGCGGGCGCGCGCGGTCAGGTCGGTGGAGTACTTCTCCAGCGCCTGGTAGGTGGCCTCGGGGTCGGCGCTGGTGACCCGGGCGCTGCCGCGGACCTTGACGAACGCCTCCCGCAGGGCCTGCGGCGACGCGCCGTGCCCCGTGAGCAGCTTGGCGACCTCGGAGTCGCCGGTGGCCAGGCCGACCATCAGGTGTTCGGTGGAGACGTATTCGTCGTCCATCTCGGTGGCCAGTTGCTGGGCGGTGGTGATGGCGGCCAGCGACTCGCGCGAGAGCTGCGGCTGCGAGCTGGCGCCGCTGGCCTGCGGCAGCCGCTCGAGCAGGCGCTCGGCTTCGGCGCGGATGGCGGCCGGCTCGACGCCCACGGCCTGAAGCAGCGGCGCGGCGATGCCGTCCGCCTGGGTCAGCAACGCCATCAGCAGGTGGGCGGGCCGGATCTCGGGGTTCCCGGCGGCCGAGGCCGCCTGCAGCGCCGACGTCAGCGCGGCCTGGGTCTTGGTGGTCGGGTTGAAAGAGTCCACGACGCCTCCATTCGGGTCGAAAGGGAGCTGGCAAAAATGCTTGTCTGCTTGTTCAACGTCGTCAATCTTGAGTCTGTTCCGCTCAACTCTATCGAGTTTTGAGGGACACGCCCTACGGGGTACCCCCTAGCGATGACGCAGACGATGCAGCACCCCGACCAGGCCGAGCTCGAACCCGCCGGAGCCCCGCGCCGGGGCAGGGGCTTGTGGCCGGCCGCCCTCGCGGCCGGGTTGGCGCTCGCGGGCCTTATCTCCGTTGGCCTGCACACCGACCTCGCCGGCGGCAGCGCGTCGACCGCGGTTCCCGAGTCCGGCACGCTGCAGGTCAGCGGCGCCCGCACCACGAAGACGCTGCCCTGCCACGCGGGCTATCTGTCGGTGAGCGGAAAAGACAACACGATCACCCTCACCGGGCACTGCACCAGCGTCACGGTCTCCGGCAGCGGCAACCGTGTCGCGGTTGACAGCACGGACGCGGTCAGCTCATCCGGAACCGGCAACGTCGTTGTCTACCACTGGGGTTCGCCCAAGATCGTCAACGCCGGGTCCGCCAGCGTCGTCCGGCAAGGCTGAATACACGGAGGTCGAGCCTAGAATCGGGCTCCGTGAGCCTCGAGGACGTCCAAGCGCTGCGCGTGCTGCGCGACGCCTTCGAACCCGACGGCGCGGGCCGCTCAGGCTCCCAGGGTGATTCCGGTGACCTCGTGCACCGCTTCTACACGCATTGGTTCGCCCTCGACGCCTCGGTGCGCGATCTTTTCCCACCCGAAATGAGCGCCCAGCGCGCAGCTTTCGGCCATGCCCTGCACTGGGTGTACGGCGAACTGGTCGCGCGGCGCGCGCAGGAGCCGGTGACGTTTTTGGCCCAGCTCGGGCGGGACCATCGCAAATACGGTGTGCTGCCCCACCATTACGAAACCCTGGGTCGCGCGTTGTTGGCGACGCTGCGCTCGCATCTGGGTGCGGCCTGGACCGGCGCCGTCGACGACGCGGCCAGGCAGTCGTTGAACCTGATCACCGGGGTGATGAGCGGCGCCGCGGACGCCGAGGAGGGGCCCGCCTGGTGGGACGGCACCGTCATCGAGCACCTGCGGGTGTCGCGGGATCTGGCGGTCGTTCGGCTTCAGCTCGATCAGCCGATGCACTACCACCCCGGGCAATACGTCAACGCCCATGTGCCGCAATGCCCGCGCCGCTGGCGGTATCTGAGCCCCGCCATTCCGGCCGATCCCGGCGGCGGCATCGAGTTCCACGTGCGCCTGGTGCCCGGCGGCCTGGTCAGCACGGCGATCGTCAACGAAACCCGGCCCGGCGACCGGTGGCGGCTGTCCAGCCCGCACGGCGGCCTGGGCGTCGATCGAGAGGGCGGCGACGTGCTGATGGTCGCCGGCAGCACGGGTCTGGCGCCCCTGCGGGCGCTCATCATGGACCTGTCCCGGTACGCGGTCAATCCGCGGATACATCTGTTCTTCGGCGCACGCTACCGCTGCGAACTCTACGACCTGCCCACGCTGTGGCAGGTCGCGTCGCACAATCCGTGGCTGTCGGTCTCGCCGGTCTCGGAGTACAGCGCCGACCCGGCGTGGGCCGCCGACTATCCCGACGTCACCCCGCCGCGGGGACTGCACGTGCACCAGACCGGCCGGCTGCCCGACGTGGTGACCAAGTACGGCGGCTGGGGCGACCGGCAAATCCTGATCTGCGGCGGGCCGGCGATGGTCACCGCCACCAAGTCCGCCCTGATCGCCAAAGGCGCTCCGCCCGAACGCATTCAGCACGATCCGCTCTGGAGGTAGCCATGCACGTCGTCACCCTGCGCGACGCTTCGTCGCCGCTGGTCGCCCAATTCGTCCCCGGCGCGGGGATGATCGGCACGTCGCTGCGCGACGCCGGCGTGGAGCTGCTCGGCCAGCGCCGGGGCCTGGACGCCTACATCACCGACGGCAAGACGATGGGGATCCCGATCCTGTATCCGTGGGCAAATCGGTTGGGCGAGACCACCTATACGGCCCAGGGCGCGACGGTGGACCTGACGCCGGGCGAGAACGGGGTGCGCGCCGACCCCAACGGGTTGCCCATCCACGGCGTCCTGGCCGCCTATCCGGGCTGGCGGGTAACGGACGAAACCGCCGACGAGCTGACCGCGCAGGTGGATTTCGGCGCCGATCCGCAACTGCTGGCCAGCTTCCCGTATCCGCATCTGTTGACGGTGACCGCGCGACTGGCGAACCGGACGCTGGCGGTGCGGTCCACCGTCGCCGCCACCGGCGACGCGGCGGTGCCGCTGTGCTTCGGCTTCCATCCCTACCTGCAGCTGCCGGGCGTCCCCCGCGGCGACTGGATCATCGAGACACCCGCGCTGCGCCACCTCGGCCTCGACGGCAAGGGGCTGCCCACCGGCGATTCCCAGCCGCAGCCGGCGCGAGAAGAGGCGTTGCGCGACAAGACCTTTGACGATGCTTACGACCAGGTGGCCGAGGGCGCGGTGTTCGCGGTCTCGGGCGGCGGGCGCCGCATCGAGGTGCATTTCGAGCGGGGCTATCCGGCCGCGCAGATCTTCGCACCGCCGGTCGACGATCCCGACAAGGCCATCGTGTGCTTCGAGCCGATGGCCGCCCCGACCGATGCGCTGCGCCGCGGCGGCTATCGCTGCGCGTCGCCGGGTGAGCCCGCGGTGACGCAGTTTTCGATCCGGGTGCGATCACAGTGACCACTCTCGTCGCTGCAGTCGCTGTGTGATGGCCACTAGGTGAATGCGAAAAGCGCTAGCACATGCGCTAGCGCTTTTGCGAACGTTGTATGCCTCCGGAGACGGGAACCCTTGCGGCGCAAGTGAAGATTAGCGTCCCCGGCGCGGCTGCCACACCACCAGCGCGGTGCTCTTGGGCACCACCGCCAGGTCGCGGCGCTGGCTGGCGCGCGTCTGCGCCAACTCCTCGCTCAGCTCTTTGATCCGCGCCTGCAGTGCCTCGACCTGGTTGGTCAGCTCGATGATCCGCTTGATGCCGGCGAGGTTGACCCCCTCGTCCTGCGAGAGCCGTTGCACCTCACGCAGCAGGTCGACGTCGTGCTCCGAATAGCGGCGTCCCCCACCGGAAGTGCGGCGCGGGCTGACCAGGCCGAGGCGGTCGTAGGTGCGCAGCGTCTGGGCGTGCATGCCGGCCAGCTCGGCGGCGACCGAGATCAGGAAGGTTCGGGCATCCTCATTTCTTGAATTACTCGAGCCCTTGGCCATCAGCGATTACCCGCCCATCCGGCCCGTGGGTCAAAGCCACTGGAACGCTCCGCGGCGGCATACGCCTCCAGCGCTTCCTGTGCCGCACCCTCCAGATTCGGTGGCACGGCGACCTTGACGGTGACCAGCAGGTCCCCGTTGCCGCCGCTGCGCTTGGGCACGCCGCGTCCGCGGACCCGCAGGATGCGGCCGTCGGACGTGCCCTTGGGCACCCTGACACCGACTTTGCCGTCCAGCGTGGGCACCGAAATGGTTGAGCCCAAAGCCAATTCGGTGAAGCTGACGGGAACCGTGACGGTCAGGTCGTCGCCGTCGCGCCCGAACACCTTGTCCGGCCGCACATGCACCGTCACGTACAGGTCGCCCGACGGCGCGCCGCGCAGGCCGGCTTCACCCTGGCCGGGCAGCCGGATGCGCTGTCCGTCCTCGACGCCGGGCGGGATGCGCACGTTGATGGTGCGGGTCCGCGTGGTGACCCCGGTGCCCTTGCACTCCTCGCAGGGGTGCTCGATGATCGAGCCGCTGCCCCGGCAATCGGTGCAGGGTTCGGAGAAACCGAACGCGCCCTGATTGCGGTTGACCACGCCGGAGCCGTTGCACGTGGGACACACCTTCGGGCTGGTGCCCGGCCGAGCCCCGCTGCCATGGCAGTTGGTGCACGGCGCCGGGCTGGTCAGCCGCAGCGGCATCGCTACACCCTTGGCGGCCTCGACGAAATTCAGCTGGGTCTCGGTCTCGAGGTCGTTGCCGCGGCGCGGCCGGCTGGGACGGGCGCCGGCGCCGCGCCCGAACAATCCGCCGAACAGGTCGCCGATGTTGGTGCCGCCGCTGCGGCCGGCGGCATCGAACAGATCGTTGAGGTTGAACTCCGCCCCATCGCCGCCGACGTTGAAGCCGCCGAAGCCGCCGGTATCGAACCGGCGCCCGCCAAAACCGCCGCCGGCGAACAGCCTTCGGGTTTCGTCGTATTCCTTGCGCTTGGCCGGATCGGACAACACGTTGTGTGCCTCCGACACCGCTTTGAATCGTTCACCGGCGGCGGGATTGTCCGGGTTGGCGTCCGGATGCAGATCGCGCGCCAACTTGCGGTAGGCGCGCTTGATCTCTTCGGGGCTGGCGTCAGAGGAGACGCCCAGCTCCTTGTAGAAGTCTTTTTCGACCCATTCACGCTGGGCCATGTCGCGTCACCTCCTCACCTTTCTGTTGTGCTGATTGTGTGGGCTAGTCACCGGATGTGCCGGCGTTATCGTCCGATTCCACCGGCGCGGTTTCGTCGGACTCACCGGTCGCGGCCGATTCGTCGCCATCGTCGGCGACCGTGTCGACGACCCCGACCATGGCGTGGCGCAGGATTTGATCGCCGAGCTTGTAGCCCTGCCGCATGACGGTGCCGATCACCGGGCGGGAGCCATCACCCTCGTGCTGAACGGCCTCGTGCAGCACCGGGTCGAAGTCCTCGCCCTCCTCGCCGAACGCCGTCAGGCCGAGCCCGGTCAGCGCGCCCTCCAGCTTGTCGGCGACCGCCTTCAGCGGGCCCGACTCGAGGTCGCCGTGCTTGCGCGCCCGGTCGAGATCGTCGAGCACGCCCAGCAATTGGTTCACGACGGCGGCCTTGGCCCGGTCCGCCGCGGCCTGCTGGTCGCGCAGCGCCCGCTTGCGGTAGTTGGCGAAGTCGGCCTGCACGCGTTGCAGATCGGCGGTCAGCTCGGCGAGTTTGCCCTCGCCCTGGACCGCCGGCTCGTCGGCCGGCGCCGTCCCTCCCGGCGTATCGCCGGGAGGGACCTGCCGTACTTCACCGGTCTCAGGATCGATCCGCCGCTTGTCGGTGACGGTCACCTGTTCCTGTGGATTTCCTTCTGTCACTTGGACTCCCGGTCATCGTCGACCACCTCCGCGTCCACGACGTCGTCAGCGGAACCCGCTGAACCCGACGCCCCGCCGGTCGCGTCGGCCTGCTCGCCCGAGGCCTGGGTGGCCTCGTAGATCGCCTGCCCGAGCGCCTGCGACTCCTGGCCCAGCTTCTCCATCGCCGACTTGATCGCGGCGATGTCGGTGCCACCTAGTGCCGTCTTGGCCTCGGCGATCGCGGCGTCGACCTTGGTCAGCGTGTCCTCGGGAACCTTCGACCCGCCCTCGGCTTCGCGCTGGTCCTTGACGAACTTCTCCGTCTGGTAGACCAGCGATTCCGCCTGGTTGCGGACGTCGGCTTCCTCGCGACGCTGGCGGTCCTCCTCGGCGTGCGCCTCGGCGTCCTTGATCATCCGGTCGATCTCCTCCTTGGACAGGCCGGAGCCCTCCTGGATTTTGATCGTGTTCTCCTTGCCGGTGCCCTTGTCCTTGGCCGTGACGTGCACGATGCCGTTGGCGTCGATGTCGAAGGTGACCTCGATCTGCGGGACGCCGCGCGGGGCCGGCGGGATGCCGGTCAGCTCGAAGGAGCCGAGCAGCTTGTTGTGCGAAGCGATTTCGCGCTCACCCTGGTACACCTGGATCTGCACCGACGGCTGGTTGTCATCGGCCGTGGTGAAGGTCTCCGACCGCTTGGTCGGGATCGTGGTGTTGCGCTCGATGAGCTTGGTCATCACGCCACCCTTGGTCTCGATACCCAAGCTCAGCGGCGTAACGTCAAGCAGCAGAACGTCTTTCACCTCACCCTTGAGGACACCCGCCTGCAGCGCGGCACCCACGGCAACAACCTCGTCGGGGTTGACGCCCTTGTTGGGCTCCTTGCCGCCGGTGAGCTCCTTGACCAGCTCGGTCACCGCGGGCATCCGGGTGGAACCACCCACCAGCACGACGTGGTCGATCTCGGACACCGAGATGCCGGCGTCCTTGATCACGGACTGGAAGGGCTGACGGGTGCGGTCCAGCAGATCCTGTGTGATGCGCTGGAATTCGGCGCGCGTGAGCTGTTCGTCGAGGAACAGCGGGTTCTTGTCCGCGTCCACGGTGATGTAGGGCAGGTTGATCGACGTGCTCTGCGAACTCGAGAGCTCGATCTTGGCCTTCTCCGCGGCCTCACGCAGCCGCTGCATCGCCATCTTGTCCTTGGTCAGGTCAATTCCGCTGGTGCCCTTGAACTTGTCGACGAGCCACTCGACGACGCGGTCATCCCAGTCGTCCCCACCGAGGTGGTTGTCACCGCTGGTCGCGCGGACCTCGACCACGCCCTCACCGATCTCGAGCAGCGAGACGTCGAACGTGCCGCCACCGAGGTCGAAGACCAGGATGGTCTGTTCCTTCTCGCCCTTGTCCAGGCCGTAAGCCAGTGCGGCCGCGGTCGGCTCGTTGACGATACGCAGCACGTTCAGGCCGGCGATCTGGCCGGCTTCCTTGGTCGCCTGACGCTGGGCGTCGTTGAAGTACGCCGGCACGGTGACGACCGCGTCGGTGACGTCCTCACCCAGATACGCCTCGGCGTCACGCTTCAGCTTCATCAGCACGCGGGCGCTGATCTCCTGGGCGGTGTATTTCTTGTCATCGATCTCGATGGACCAGTCGGTGCCCATGTGCCGCTTGACCGAACGAATGGTGCGGTCGACGTTGGTGACCGCCTGGTTCTTGGCGGGCTGGCCGACGAGCACCTCGCCGTTGCGCGCGAACGCGACGATGGACGGGGTGGTCCGCGAGCCCTCGGAGTTGGCGACGACGACGGGGTCACCGCCCTCGAGGACTGCGACGACGGAGTTGGTGGTCCCGAGGTCGATACCGACCGCACGAGCCATAGTGATTCCTCCTGATTGTGTAGAGCCTGTTTGGTGCCACTATGCTGAGTGAACCCCGCTCAAGCCTGCCCCTGGGGCGATCGGCTGTCAACCTGGGTCTTGAGTCTGGTTCACTCAACTTGTCGATCATGTTAACGGCCCGAAGTCGCGTGTTGTTCCCGGGGTCGCATAGTTCGGGTGCCGCGCCGACGACCGACTCGGCGGCCGCAAACCCACGGTCGCCGCGCGGAGTCGGTCACGCGGCGATAAAACTTCACCATCGGCGCCGCATCGATAGTCGCTCGAGTGCAGCGACTATCGGCGGTGGGTGAGTAACCTGAGTGCCGCCATTCGAATCGTCTGGGGAGCGGCGGGTGCGGTTATCGGATAATGCGCGGCGAAGCCTGGCCGGTGGTTCGCTGCTGCTCGTAGCGCTGTTCGCCGGGTCGGTGTCGGGTTGTAGCTCCGTCATCGGCGGGCGGCCGGTGGCCTCGCCCGGGGCGGGTCCCAGCGAGCCGTCCTTCCCCACGCCCCGATCCACGCCGCCGTCGCCGTCGGTCACCGCCGCACCCGCTCCGGGGGCCCCGGGCGCGCCGACGGGTCCCACGAATCCGGCCGGCGCCATCCCGCTGCCACCCGACCAGAATGGCTACGTCTTCATCGAGACCAAATCCGGCGTGACGCGCTGCCAGATCAACAAGGACACCGTCGGCTGCGAGGCGCCCTTCACCAACTCCCCGCTGCAGGACGGTGAGCACGCCAACGGCGTCAGCATCACTACCGGCGGCAAGGTGCAGTGGGTGCTGGGCAACCTGGGAGCCATCCCGACCGTCAAGATCGAGTACCAGACCTATGCGGCGCAGGGCTGGACGATCATCGCCAACGCCGAGGGCACCCGCTTCACCAACGACCAGACCAAGCACGGCATGTTCGTCAGCATCGAGAAGGTCAATACGTTCTAGGCGCTAACCTTGTCGGCAGCGTGGCGGGGGTGGGTATCGGTCTGCCGCGTGATGTCGCCGACCAGCTACCGGTGCTCGCTCAGGCCCGGTCTAACCAAGAAGACCCCACGACTCCATGCAACTCCGCTACATCAGCGTCGCGGCGCTGATCGCTGAAGCCGGTGGTGATCCGTGGGCTGTCAATCGGAGCCTGCAGGCCGGTAGCCCGTTTCAGATTTCTCAGCTGGCGGAGGCGTTTCTCAAGGCGGGCCGATGCACTGCTGAGGCCAGCAATGCGTTCGACCAAGCCCGTAGCCGTTTCGACGCAGCCTGGAACCATCAGAATGGGGATCAACCGATCACCGGCTCCGACGAAGTGCAGCGGGTGACGAAAACCCTTGGGGCGCAGTCCTTGCAGCTGCCCAAGATCGGTGCGGACCTGGAAAACATCGCCGCCAACCTGGCCGAGGCGCAAAAGGCCGCGGCCGGCCAGATCGCGGCGCTAGAAAGTCAGTTGCAGCAGCTGGACGGCTTCATCGGCCAAGCGGTGGAACTGGAAAAAGATCCCACACTCACCGCGGAAGACCGACACGCGCTGGATGCGTTTATCAGCGGCCGTGAAGACGACGCCATCCGCGACACCAAAGCCGCGCTGGGCCAGCTGCAATCCACCCGCAACGGCTACGCCAACTCGTTTCAGAACGCAATGGGGACCCTGCACGCGGACGGCTATGACCTGACAGCCCCCCAGGCCGCGCCCGATCAGGGATCGGCCGACCAGCCCGGCGGGGGGCCCGCGTTGGCCCCGACGAAGGGGGAGGTGCTGACCGGGGCTGCGGGCGCCATCGCCGGTGGTACCGCCGACGGTGTGCGTGGGGCGACGACCAGATTGATCGCCGAGTCCCCGGGCACGGGTCCCGGCAAGGCTGATCCGGGCTTGTTGCGGTGGTTCGAGGACCCGAAGATCGGCGGCATAGAGCTGAAGGGGTTCTCCCGCGTGGGCGGGGTGGTCGCTGCGGCCAGCGCGGTACCCGCTGTCATGTCCGACATCCATGACGGCAACTCGGTTTCCGAGGCCGTCACGCGGGAGAGCGCGGGTGTCGCCGCCGGTCTCGCAGCCGGCGGTTGGGTAGGCGGCGCGGTGGCTGGCTCGGAGTTGGGTGCGGCGCTTGGTTCGGTCGTTCCAGGAGCGGGCACCGCAGTTGGCCTGGTGGCAGGCGCCGTTGTCGGAGCAGGAGCCGCCTTCGTGGCCTCCAAGACGGTAGAAGTGGCCTGGCAGCCCGCCGCGGATGCGATCGGGAGTGTGGTGCATGGCGTGGAATCCGTATTCGGTTTCGGGTAGGACGACGACGATGCGATTCGATGAGTTCACAGAAGAGCACGGCCTCGCTGTGTCCCCAGTCGATCGGTTCGTCGGGTTTGTTGTTGAGGTGGGGGTGCCGCCGGGCTGGGAACCGTTCGAATCCGCTGAGGGAGTTCGTGTGTGGGTTTGTCGTGCCGACCCATGTATCGACGTGTTTGCGCAAACGCGGTGTTGACGATGCATCGGGTCGAGGCCTCGCTGGATCCACCCGAAGTATTTGCCATGCTGTCTGACCAGCAGTTGCAGTCGGCGCCGAAATGCCGTGAACTGCATCGAGAATTCACCGCAGCACGCGAGGGCCCCGGTAGCGCGGGGACGCTCGCGATCCAGATCGCGCATGAACTCGGCACCATCGACAGCACGTCACAATCGAGGATCATCACGGCCGAACGGGAGACGCTGATCGCGCAACTAACAGTGACCGCGTTACACGATTCACCGATGGATGGATCGGGTGTCTGGCTGACCGCTCGATCGGGTCCGGTGACAAATCCAACGTCCGCGGGGTACCACGGCGCTATCCCGAGAACCGAACACGGGACCGTTACTGATGGCAAGTAATACGGCGAAAGGCCGTCGTGTACCGAAACTGCGTTACGCCGTAGGTGGTGCACTATGCCTGTTGGCGGGCATAAATGTGCTGGTTGGGTCGGCTTGGTATCTGCCTGTCGGCGCCGCTGCGGTCGGCGTCGGCATCATTTATGGGAGCGGCCGCCGAATTTTCGGCGCCGGGGTCAGGCGGACCGGGCAGGAGATTGTCTGCCGCTATCTTCCGTGGTACGAGAGCAACCCATACATGGCGACCTTGCTGTTCCCCCTAATCGCGATCGCCATGATTGGCGCAGGATGTGCACCCGGTAATCCGGCGTGGCTGTGGTACGGCGGGGTAATTCTGCTGGCCATCTCTGCCTTATTGGTGGGCGTCTCCCTCTGGATCTGGCGCCGATCCCTTCTCCGTATCACCCCCGCGGCGTTGACCGTGCGGATCGCAGAGCGCGGCAGTGAGTTGACCGACATCCGGCGTGAGCATGTCCGTTCGATCGAGCCAAAGCTCGTCCCGAGCGTGGCGGCCGGTACCGAGCGGTTGCAAGTCGAAATCGCCTACCAGCCCGCCGATGTCAGCAGCGAGGCGACCGCGACGGTGATGCTCGGAATGTATCTGAGCGTTCAACCGATCAACCTGCTCAACGCCCTCGTGGCCTGGAAAGACGGCGCCCACGAAAACCCGTGCGAGCTACTGGATCAGGTCGAAGGGATCCTTCGGGGCAATTCGCAGTGACCACCCGAGACCGTCACCGATGATCAACGGCGAGACGAGCGGCCAGTGGCGGCGGGGACTGCGCTACACCTTTGGCGCCGCTCTACTCCTTCTTGCGGCGGTAGCAACTTCGGTCGGAGTGCAGTGGTACCTGTCCCTGATCGCATTCTGCGCGGCACTCATGTTCATCCTCGGAAGACGCCGAATTTTTCGGACGGGAGTCACCCGGGCGGGCGACGAGATTATTTGTAGGTACATCCCGTGGTACGAGGGAAATGTGTACGTCTTGAACGTGCTGTTCCCATTGCTCGCTGTCGCAGGTATCGGCGCGGGCAGTGCACCCGGCAATCCCGCGTGGCTTCGGTTCATCGGAATCCTTCTGCTGGTTCTGACGCCCATCTTCGTTTCCAGCGCGGTACGTATGTGGCGCCGGTGCCTTCTGTGCATTTCGCCCTCGGTGTTGACGGTGCGCCTGACTGCGCCGAAAGAAGAGTTGACCGAAATAAGCCGTGAGTGTGTCGTGTCGATCGAGCCCAAGATCGTCCCGAATGGTGTGAGCGGCCAGTCGCTGCAAGTCGCAATTGCCTATCGGGCAGTGGATTTGGGCAATGATGCGACCAAGACTGTGCTGCTGGGCCTGCAGTTGACCATCCAGCCGGTCAACCTGTTCAACGCCCTCGCGGCCTGGAAAAACGGCGCCCACGACAACCCGAGCGAGCTGTTGGACCGGATCGAACGGATCCTTCGAGGCCGGTCAACGGCCGGCGGGTGACCGCGCTGCACTGCAGCCCGAAAAACCTGCCGCGCAAGCGCATTCGTCAGCGTGCGAAGTCCGACGGTCGAAATTTCCCCTCGGCCAGGTTCCTTTCGATTTCCTCCAGGCTCTTACCGGTGAGGTCGGGCATGCGGAAGAATACGAAGATCCACGCCGCCACGTTGAACAACGCGTAGAGCCACATCGAGGGCCCGACCCCGATCGCATTGATGAGCGACAGCAGCGTCAGCGTGATGAGTAGGTTGGTCCCCCACAGCGTCGCCGAATGCACGGCGGTGCCCTCCGGTCGCACCGCCAGCGGATAGGTCTCCGAGCCGGTCAGCCATCCCATCAGCTGCAGGCCGCCCGCATTGAACACCATGAAGGCGATCAGGCAGATCATGATGTAGGCGATGACATCGTGACCGCTGTCGGCGGTGACGAAAATCAGCCCGAGCGCGAAAAGGCTGATCGCCGCGCCCGGCACCATGATGAGGGTGAGCCGGCGCCGGCCGACCCGGTCAATAATGGCCAACCCCACTAGCTGGGCGATCACGTACGTCGCACCCAACATCACCGACACCAGCAGAGCCACGGACCGGTACACGCCGTCGTCGGTCAGGATGGTCGGCGCATAGTAGATGATCATCTCGATGCCGCTGAGCTGGGTGAACACCGCGATGCCGCAACCCAGGACCAGGGCCGGACGCACCCAGGCGTCGCGCAGCCCGCTCCACCCGCGGGTGCTGGCCTTGCGTTCCATGCGCGCGAGTTCGGTCGCTTCGTCCACCTCGGCACCCACGTCGTAGCCGTCGGGCCGGACCCGCTCCAACACGGCTCGTGCAGCGTTTCGCTCACCTTGCTTGACCAGCCAGCGCGGACTTTCCGGGAGGCGCAACAACAGCCACAGCATGACCGCGGCGGGTACGCACGCGATTCCGGTCGGCCCCCGCCAGGAGACCGAGTCAAAGACCCCGATGAGGTTAGCGGCGAGGATGCCCACCCCGATGGCAATTTGGAAGCACAGCACCAACCGCCCTCGGTAAGCCGACGGCGAGAGCTCAGCGACATACATCGGGGCCGTCTGGGTCGCCCCGCCGACGGCGAAGCCCAGGACCAGCCTTCCCAGCGACAACACAAAGACGTCCGGCGCGTCGGCGCACCACAGCGCGCCGACGATGAACACCACCGCCAGCATCAACAGTGTGCCGCGCCGGCCGAACCGGTCGGAAAGCCAGCTGCACGCCAAGGCCCCGACGATGGCGCCGAGCAGGATGCTGGCGGCGACCACCTGCTTCCAGGCCGCGGTGAGGTTGAACTCCTCGGTGAGCTGCAATAGGGCCCAGGAGATGACACCGGTGTTGTAGCCGTAGAGCATCCCCGAGATCGCCGAGACGAGCGCAATGACGACCACGGCGCTCGTCAGTTGCTTTCCCGCCTCCGCGCCGGCGCCAACTGCACTGTGCGAGGCTTCCTCGTGGGCCCCATCCGTGCACTTTGCCGGTTCAGTCCCATTGGGCAAGTCCGCCACGCGACGGCGCTGGCTCGCCACCGTCGGGGCGTCATCGCCGGCTTCTGACCACCATTCGCGGTCTGTCGAATCGGCGGCCACTAGCAGAGCCGATCGTGGTAGCGGAGACAACGAACCCGGGGCTGATGGGCGGGCCGGCCGGGCATCGTGATCGCCTCCCTACCCTGCGCTCGGATTGCATGGTCGCTCGCCGCGGTGTCAGGGCCCGATGTCATACCGGGCGTCGCTGCTGTGACGGCGGGTACGTGTTGGTCGCCGGCACGGTCAAGGTGTTCGCGTATCCAGCGATTCCGCGCGGCTTACTCGCTGGCCTGCCCAGGCCCGGGAGGCGCCGCGCTTGATGCGGGATTGCCGTTCGACTTCCACATCGATTCGGGAAAAGACACTGTCACGAATATCTTTGTAAGTCAAAAACGAGGTGCTGATCGAATTACGCTGTACTGCAATATCATTCGGCCGGAAATGGTGTTGCGGGTGTGTTGAGCGCCACAGCCTAGCGGTTGGCTCCGGACCTGAGTGCACGCTCTCTGTGAGCAACCGCACCCGTCCTTCTGAGCGACGCGACCGACCCGTCAGGGGTTGGCATCAGCAGACTGGCAGGTGCGGTAAGTACCATCGGTGCCGTGGCATCCAACGGTCCACGCGATGACTTCCACAACCGGCCGACGCAGCAAGCCGATTTCGGCATGAGCGAGCCGCCGACCGGCGAAGTCGCGCCACCGAACTTCCCGCCCCAGCCGCCGCACGGCTTCGAGCAGCCCCACGGCTTCGACCCGTTCGACCAGCAGCCCGAGACCACGCCCTGGTATCGCAAGCCCGCGATGCTCATCGCCTGGCTGATCTCCGTCGTCATCCTGATCGCCCTTATTGTGTTCGGCATCATCGAGCTCATTCACGGCGACCAGAACGTCAACCACCTCCCCAAGTCGACGACGAGCACCACCTCGGCGACAACGACGACGACGTCGACCACGACGACCACCACCGAGCCCAGCAGCAGCGCGGAAGAACAGCCGCCGGCCCAGGAGCCGACGCAGCAGCAGCCCACCAGACAACAAACGCAGCAGCCCACCCATCGCCACCATCTGCCGCAGCTGCCGCCGGTGATCACCATTCCGCAGGTGCCGACGGTCATCACCGTGCCGCCGGGCCTGCGTTAACCAGTCGGCGGCAGGCCGATCACGCTCGGCGACGCGGCGCCTCCGGCGCCCTAGACTCGCTGCAATCCACGGGACAACTGACACAGGGGTGCGGACATGAGCCAGTCGCTCGGGCTATCGATCGGGGTGGCCAACCTGGTGGCGGCCCGCGCCGGCAGCGCTCCGGTCACCCGCAGCTCGGTGCTGACCCTGTTCGAGCAGCGGCCCACCGAAGTTGGCCTGCCGGAAGAAAATCCAAACCTGACCGCGCCCGGCCTGGTGCTGCGCGGGTTCGTCGAGCGGGTTGGCGACCGGGCTCCGTTGGTGGCGGCCGACGGCACCAAGTACCTCGGCGCGGCGCTGACGGTCGAGGCGATCGAGGCGATGGCCCGCACGGTCGGCTATGGGACACCGATCAGCATCGCGGTCCCCGCCTACTGGTCCGACGAACAGTTCGCGGCGCTGCGCGAGGAGTTCTTCGCCCAGTCGGAACTCGCGCGCGGCGGGGTGGCGCCGATGCTGGTTTCCGACGCGACGGCCGCGGTCGCGGCGCTGCGCGGCACGCCGGGATTTCCCACCGACGGCGTCATCGCGCTGTGCGACTTCGGCGCCGGCGGCATCACCGTCACGGTGATGAACGCCCACGCCGGCTTTGCGCCCGTCGGCCCCGCCGTGCGGCACACCGAGTTCTCCGGCGACGCGATCGATCAGCTCATCGTCGACCACCTGCTGGCCGCCGATGTCAGCACCGCCGTCCTGGGCGGCACCGCGCGGATGGGGTCACAGACCCGCCTACTCGCCGCCTGCCGGCGCGCCAAGGAGCAACTGTCGACGGCCGCCGTGAGCGCCGTCGCGGGCCCCTCCGGGGAGACCGCCGAGCTGACCCGCACCGAGTTCGAGCAACTGATCTCCCCGCCGCTGGACCGGTTTGTCACCTCTTTGCAAGACACGTTGCAGCGCAACCAGATTCCGCACGCCAACCTGCGCGCCGTGGCGATCGTTGGCGGCGGCGCGAGCATCCCGCTGATCACCGCGCGGTTGTCGCAGCGCTTCGGGGTACCGGTCCGCAGCGCGGCCCAGCCGGCGTCGCTCGCCGCCGTCGGCGCGGCCGCGCTCGGTGCGCAGTACGCAGCGGGGGGCGCTGAAACCGCCGCGGCCGCCGCGGTGGAGACGCCGACCGAAATGGTCGGCACCGCGGGGATCGGCGCGACCCAGGCCGCGTGGGCCGCCCAGGCCACCGATGTCGATGACGCCCTGGCCTGGTCGCAGGACGCCGACTCCGACTCCGACTCCGACGAGCCGGTGCCCTATACGGGTCGCGACGCCACCGGCGAATACGCCAGCGAAGCACGGGAATTCGAGTATCCCGAGCAGGGCGGGCTGCCCTGGTACAAGCGCACCGCGCTGGTGTTGACCGTGGCCGGGGCGGTGGTGGCGGTGCTGGTGGCCGCGGCACTGGCGATCGGCCTGTTGATGACGAAGTCCACCCCGGCCCCTCCGAAGACGCCGCCCAGCCAACCGCCGCCACCGCAGACGGTGACCATCACCGGGCCGAACGACAGCACCACGGTCACCGTGGTTCCGGCCCCGCCGCCACCGTCCAGCGAGGCGCCGGCCACCACGACCACCACGACACCGCCGCCGGAGCCGTCGACCACCACAACGACGACGCCCCCGCCGACCACCACCACGACGACCACCACCGCGCCACCCACCACGACATCGCAGGCGACCACCACCAGCGCGGCGCCGACGACGACCACGCGGGTACGGCCCTTGCCGCCGATCTTCCAGCCCCCATTCGGGCGCTGACGCGAACGATTGCGGACCGGCCGGAAAAGGGCCACGGAAAAGGGTCATTTAACGAAATTTGGTGGCGCTGGTCACTCGGACAAACGTCACATCCGGCGGGTAGGTATCAACTAGCAGGCCAGAGGTGCCGACGACGCCCAAGTTAGGGCAGCCTTTCTCGCGCCGAAAGCCGCGAAGATGTAACTATGAGCGGGGCTTAAGCAGGCAAATAAAGCACAGGCCGAATTATCTATGCATTGGGGAGACCTTCTGTGACAACGCAGATGCTCATCAGGCTGGTCGTGGGCATGGGCATGACGCTGGTCGTGGCCGCGCTCGCCGGACGACGGGTCCTGTGGCTGTTCAAGCTGATCACGTCCGGCAAGCCGTCCCCGGGGCACACCGACGAACCCGGCAAACGAATCTGGGCCGAGCTCTCCGAGGTCTTCGGGCAGCGCAAGCTGTTGAAGTGGTCGATCCCCGGCCTGGCGCACTTCTTCACCATGTGGGGCTTCTTCATCCTGCTCACGGTGTACATCGAGGCCTACGGTCTGCTCTTCCAGGACAACTTCCACATCCCGTTCATCGGGCGGTGGGACGCGCTGGGGTTCCTGCAGGACTTTTTCGCGACCGCCGTCTTCCTGGGCATCGTCACCTTCGCCATCATCCGTTTGATGCGCAGCCCGAAGGAGATCGGCCGCTCGTCCCGGTTCTACGGCTCCCACACCGGCGGTGCCTGGCTGGTGCTGTTCATGATCTTCAACGTCGTCTTCACCTACGTGTTCGTGCGCGGAGCGGCGGTCAACAACGGCACGCTGCCCTACGGCAACGGCGCCTTCCTGTCGCAACTGTTCGGCGTCATCCTGCGTCCGCTGGGCCAGCCCGCCAACGAGATCATCGAAACGACGGCCCTGCTGCTGCACATCGCGGTCATGCTGGCGTTCCTGATCATCGTGCTGCACTCCAAGCACATGCACATCTTCACGGCGCCGATCAACGTCATCTTCAAGCGGCTGCCCGACGGGCTCGGCCCGCTGCTGCCGCTGGAATACGACGGCAAGCCGATCGACTTCGAAAACCCGCCCGACGACGCGACATTCGGGCGCGGCAAGGTCGAGGACTTCAGCTGGAAGGCTATGCTGGACTTCGCCACCTGTACCGAGTGTGGTCGCTGCCAGTCGCAGTGCCCGGCGTGGAACACCGGCAAGCCGCTGTCGCCCAAGCTCGTCATCATGGACCTGCGTGACCACTGGATGGCCAAGGCGCCCTACATCCTGGGTGACAAGGAGAGCCCGCTGGAGAGCACGCCGGCGGGCGGGCTCGGCGAGGAGCTGTCCGGCGAAGAGCACGCCGAGGCCCACCACGTTCCCGAGTCGGGCTTCGGTCGCGTCATGGGCTCCGGCCCGGAGCAGGCCACCCGCCCGCTCGTCGGCACCGAGGAGCAGGGCGGCGTCATCGACCCCGACGTGCTGTGGTCCTGCGTGTCCTGCGGCGCCTGCGTCGAGCAGTGCCCGGTGGACATCGAGCACGTCGACCACATCATCGACATGCGCCGCTACCAGGTGATGATGGAGTCCGAGTTCCCCTCGGAACTGTCGGTGCTGTTCAAGAACCTGGAAACCAAGGGCAATCCGTGGGGACAGAACGCGTCGGACCGCACCAACTGGATCGACGAGGTCGACTTCGACGTGCCGGTCTACGGCGAGGACGTCGACAGCTTCGACGGCTACGAGTACCTGTTCTGGGTCGGTTGCGCCGGCGCCTACGACGACAAGGCCAAGAAGACCACCAAGGCCGTCGCCGAGCTGCTGGCCATCGCCGGGGTGAAGTACCTGGTGCTGGGAACCGGCGAGTCCTGCAACGGCGACTCCGCGCGCCGCTCGGGAAACGAGTTCCTGTTCCAGCAGCTGGCGCAGCAGGCCGTCGAAACCCTCGACGGGCTGTTCGAAGGCACCGAGACCGTCGACCGCAAGATCGTGGTCACCTGCCCGCACTGCTTCAACACCCTGGGCCGCGAGTACCGCCAGCTCGGCGCGAACTACTCGGTGCTGCACCACACCCAGCTGCTCAACCGGCTGGTCCGGGACAACAAGCTGGTCCCGGTGACCCCGGTGTCCCAGGACATCACCTACCACGACCCCTGCTATTTGGGCCGGCACAACAAGGTCTACGAGGCGCCGCGTGAGCTGATCGGGACCTCCGGGGCGAACCTGACCGAGATGCCGCGGCACGCCGAGCGCAGCTTCTGCTGCGGCGCCGGTGGCGCGCGGATGTGGATGGAAGAGCACATCGGCAAGCGGATCAACCACGAACGCGTCGACGAGGCGCTGGCCACCGGGGCCGCCACCATCGCCACCGCGTGCCCGTTCTGCCGCGTGATGGTCACCGACGGCGTCAACGACCGGCAGGAGGAGGCCGGGCGCTCCGGCGTCGAGGTGCTCGACGTCGCGCAGATCCTGCTCGCGTCACTGGAGTACGACAAGGCGACGTTGCCCGAAAAGGGCACGGCCGCCAAGGAAGCCGAGCAGCGGGCGGCCCAGGCGCCCAAGGCGGCGACGGCCACGGCGACCGCTCCCGTCGAGGAGGCCGAGGAGGCGCCCGCCGAGGCGGCCCCGAAGTCCGAGGCCGCGGCCGCGCCGGCCGCGCCCGTCAAGGGGCTGGGCATCGCCGGCGGCGCCAAGAGGCCGGGCGCGAAGAAAGCCGCACCCGCCGCAGAAGGCGCGGAAGGCAAGGCCGAGGCGGCCGCGCCGGCCGCGCCCGTCAAGGGGCTGGGCATCGCCGGCGGCGCAAAGCGGCCCGGCGCGAAGAAGGCGGCACCGGCCAAGGCCGAGGCACCAGCCGAGGCGGCCGCCGAGGCCGAGACCGAAGCCAAGGCTCCCGCCGCACCCGTGAAGGGGCTGGGGCTGGCCGCCGGCGCAAAGCGGCCCGGCGCGAAGAAGGCGGCACCCGCCAAGGCCGAGGCCCCCAAGGCCGAGGCACCAAAGGCGGAGGCTCCCAAGGCCGAGGCCGAAGCGCCGGCCGAAGCCGAACCCGAGGCCAAGGCCCCCGCCGCGCCGGTGAAGGGCCTGGGCATCGCCGCGGGCGCCAAGCGACCCGGCGCGAAGAAGGCGGCCCCGAAGGCCGAGGCGCCGAAAGCAGAAGCCGAGCCCGCCGAACAGGCACAGGCCGACGCCGAGCCGGCACCGAAACCGGAGCCCGCAAAGCAGAGCGACGGCGACGATGCACCGGCTCAGCCGCCGGTGAAAGGGCTGGGCATCGCCCGCGGGGCGCGTCCGCCGGGCAAGCGCTGACCTGGGATTTTTACGCTTGACAGCAAATTTCAGTGGACAGTGATGGCACCATTGGTGATGTGACCACCCACCAGCTGCCTCACCAGCTGCCACCGCACCCGCCGGGTCATCACCGGCAGCAGCGGAGTTTCGCGCAGTCGTCGAAGCTTCAGGACGTCCTGTACGAGATCCGCGGCCCGGTACATCAGCAGGCCGCGCGGCTCGAGGCCGAGGGTCATCGCATCCTCAAGCTCAACATCGGCAACCCGGCGCCGTTCGGCTTCGAGGCGCCCGACGTGATCATGCGCGACATGATCCAGGCCCTCCCCTACGCCCAGGGCTACTCCGACTCGCAGGGCATCCTGCCCGCGCGCCGGGCGGTGGTCACCCGCTACGAGCTGGTCGACGGATTCCCCCGCTTCGACGTCGACGACGTCTACCTGGGCAACGGGGTGTCCGAGCTGATCACGATGACGCTGCAGGCCCTGCTCGACAACGGCGACGAGGTGCTGATCCCGTCGCCCGACTACCCGCTGTGGACGGCGTCGACCTCGCTGGCGGGCGGCACCCCGGTGCACTACCTGTGCGACGAGACGCAGGGCTGGCAGCCGGACATCGCCGACATGGAGTCGAAGATCACCGACCGCACCAAGGCGCTGGTGGTGATCAACCCGAACAATCCGACCGGCGCGGTCTACACCAGCGAAGTCCTCACCCAGATCGTCGAACTGGCGCGCAAGCACGAGCTGCTGCTGCTCGCCGACGAGATCTACGACAAGATCCTCTACGACGACGCCACGCACATCAACCTGGCCTCGCTGGCGCCGGACATGTTGTGCCTGACCTTCAACGGGCTGTCGAAGGCGTACCGGGTGGCCGGGTATCGGGCCGGCTGGCTGGCCATCACCGGGCCCAAGGACCACGCCGGCAGCTTCATCGAGGGAATCAACCTGCTCGCCAACATGCGGCTGTGCCCCAACGTCCCGGCCCAGCACGCGATCCAGGTCGCCCTGGGCGGCTACCAGAGCATCGACGACCTGGTGCTGCCCGGCGGCCGCCTGCTCGAGCAGCGCGACGTCGCCTGGACCAAGCTCAACGAGATTCCGGGGGTGTCCTGCGTCAAGCCGGACGGCGCGCTCTACGCCTTCCCGCGGCTGGATCCCGAGGTCTACGACATCGACGACGACGAGCAACTCGTCCTCGATTTGCTGCTGCAGGAGAAGATTCTGGTCACCCAGGGAACCGGCTTCAATTGGCCCGCACCGGATCACCTGCGCATCGTGACGCTGCCGTGGGCCCGCGATCTGGCGGCCGCGATCGAGCGGCTGGGCAACTTCCTCGTCGGCTATCGCCAGTAAGCGCCCAGGAAACCGCCTCTACGCTCGACCGGGTGACGCACTCCCACTCGCACAGCATGCCGCCAGGCCCGTCCGGCATTGATCCGTTGCCCGCCAGGATCGTCGTCGGGCTGCTGGTCGCGATCGGCGTCGCGGTGGCCGTCGGCGCGATCCTGTTGTGGCCCAGCCGTCAGCGCGTCGACATTCCGATGCCGCTGCAGAGCGCGTCCGGTGGCGCCGTGAGCACGCAGGCCGGGCACGTGCTGTCCAGCGGGTTGGGTGACTGCGGCAGCCCGTCGGTCAGCCAGGTCCTCACCGGCCCGCCCCAGCCCGCCGCGCCGGGCGCCGGACGCTGCGTGTTGACCCAGGTCGCCGTCGATTCCGGACCGAACGCGGGGGCCACCACGCTGCTGGAATCCTCCCCCGGCCCCGGCCAGCCGAAATTCGCGGTGGGCGACCGCATTCGGGTCGTACGGCAGGTCGACGACCAGGGCGCCACCAGCTACGCGTTCTACGACTTCGAACGGGGTTGGGCGCTGGTCGGTTTGGCGATCGCGTTCGCCGTGGTGATCGTGGCCGTCGCGCGCTGGCGCGGGCTCCTCGCGCTGGTGGGCATCCTGGTCGCGTTCGTGGTGCTGGTCATGTTCCTGCTGCCCGCCCTGCGGGACGGCGCGCCCGCGGTGCCGGTGGCGCTGGTGGCATCGGCGGCGATCCTCTACGCGGTCATCTACCTGGCCCACGGCGTCAGCCTGCGGACCAGCGCAGCGCTGCTGGGCACCCTCTCGGCGCTGCTGCTCGCCGCCGGATTGTCTTGGGCGGCAATCCAATTAGCGCATCTGACCGGGCTCTCGGACGAACAGAACACCACCGTCAGCGCCTACCTGGGCAACGTGTCGATCGGCGGACTGCTGCTGGCCGGCTTCATCATCGGATCGCTGGGCGTGCTCAACGATGTCACCGTGACCCAAGCCTCGACGGTCTTCGAGCTCGCCCGCCTCGGCGGCTCGCGGCGGGCGATCTTCGTAGGCGCCCTGCGGGTGGGGCGCGATCACATCGCCAGCACCGTCTACACGCTGGTGCTGGCCTATGCCGGCAGTTCGCTGCCGCTGCTGTTGCTGTTCAGCGTCGCCAACCGCTCGCTGACCGACGTGCTGACCGGTGAGAGCGTGGCCATCGAGATCGCCCGCTCGGCGGTGGGCGGGATGGCGTTGGCGCTGTCGGTGCCGCTGACGACGGGCATCGCGGCGGTGCTGGCCAAACCTAGTGAAATCGGCTCCGCTCCAACAGATTCAACAGATAGGAGCCATACCCCGACTTGAGCAGGCTGTGCGCGCGCTCGGCCAGCTGCTCGTCGGTGATCCAGCCCTGCTGCCACGCCACCTCCTCGGGCACGCTGACCTTGAGGCCCTGCCGTCGTTCCAGCGTGCGGACGAAGTCGCTGGCATCCAGCAGCGAGTCGAACGTGCCCGTGTCCAGCCAGGCCGTTCCGCGGGCCATCACCTCGACCGAGAGCCGGCCCCGGTTGAGATAGATCTGATTGACCTCGGTGATCTCGTACTCGCCGCGCGCCGATTTCTTGAGCCCCTTGGCGATTTCGATCACGTCGTTGTCATAGAAGTACAAACCCGGCACCGCGTAATTGGATTTCGGCGTCTGGGGTTTCTCCTCCAACGACAGCGCCAGGCCGTCGTCGCTGAACTCGACCACACCGTAGGCCGACGGATTGGCTACCCAGTAGGCGAAAACAGCTCCCCCGCTGATGGTTTGGAAGCGCTTCAAGCTGGTACCCAGCCCGGGACCGTAGAAGATGTTGTCTCCCAACACCAAAGCCACCGACTCGTTGCCGATGTGGCCGGCGCCCAGGACGAACGCCTGGGCCAGACCGTCGGGCCGGTCCTGTGTCACGTAGCTGATGTTGACGCCGAATTGCGAGCCGTCGCCCAGGAGTCGCTGAAATCCGGGCGCGTCATGCGGGGTGGTGATGACCAGGATGTCGCGGATCCCGGCCATCATCAGGGTGGACAGCGGGTAGTAGACCATCGGTTTGTCGTAGACCGGCAGCAACTGCTTGCTGATGCCCGTGGTGATCGGATGCAGGCGGGTGCCCGACCCGCCGGCCAAGATGATTCCGCGCATGGGTGGCTCCTGGTGCCTAGTCGACGGCGTCGGATTCGGTGAGCTCGGTGGCCGCCAACGCCGACGCCAGGCTGTCGTGCCGGAACACGGAGGTGACGTGGTCGCGCACCACCCGGAACGTCAACGCGGTGCCCGTTTCAGCTCCCGGATCGCCGGGGCTACTGGGTTTCAGTTCGACGGCCACGACGCCGTCGTGCACATACATCCGGCCGAGCTCGGTGGCCGGCCGGTGCGCGGCGGCCCAGTTGCGCAGCGCCTCGTGGCCCTGCGCGGCCCCGTGCGCGTCGCCCATCTCGATGTCGTCGCTGGACAGGGACGCCAAGGTCTCGATGTCCGCGGCGTTGAGGGCGTCGTGCCATGCCAGGACGGTGGCGATCTCCGATGTGGTCATGGTGTGCAAATTACCGTGCGGCGCCGCGGCTAGAGCGGCGTACGGTCCAACCAGCGCTGCCACACGGCTTCGTCGCCGAAGAGTTGGACGCCCGTGTCGGCGAGCGGGCGCCGGCGCAGGATCGCCAGCAGCAGCTCGGTGGCGCCGCCGCGCAGTGCGGCGGTGCCTTTGCCGTGCTCGTGGGACCAGCTGATCCGCCCCTGTTCGACGGCGGCCGTCCACTCCCCGGCCTCGCCGAGGCCGGGATCGGTGGCGTGCAGGTGCAGGGTGGTCCCGTCCTCGAGCGGCAGCGGCGCCCCCTGGCCGCCCGCCTGGATGGCGACCCGCTCCAGCCATTCGCTGATCCCGTCGGCCGCGATGGCGGGTTCGAGCGTGAAATCGCTGCCCAGCGCGATCGCGGCGTCGGCGCGGTGCACGGCCACCTCGTGCAGCCGGCGCCGGATCCACCAGTTTGCCGGGCGCGGGCCGAGGAACGTCCATACCGGTGTTTCCACCCCGGTCAGCTCCACCGCGTCGACCAGCCGCTGAGCGCCGCCGTGGAGCCAGGAGATCGCGTCGGCGGGGTCGGGCGGCGGCTTGCCGCCCTCCACCGTGCGGGGGTCGAGGTAGGTGTCGAGCCGGTCGCGCACGATCTGGGCCGCCCAGCGGTCCCCGCGCCCGACGTGGCGGAACAGTTGCCGCAGCGTCCAGTCGGGGCAGGTGGGTACCGGTGTGGACTCGTCGACACCGTCGAACAGCTCCGCGAAAGCCCGGTTCTCGTCGAGGAATGCGCCGGCATAGTCCACGCCGGTCAGGCTACTCGCGTGGGCCGCGCCCGCTCGTCTTGCCGTGGGGATCCCGCGCCCTGCAGACTGTCGTCGATGACGAGACGATGGGCCACGTGCCGTGCAAATGCCCGCTGACGCCGCAAGCCTTACGATCGCGCGCGCCGCGATCCGGGCGTTTTGGGAGCGCGAGGGTTCGGAATATGACCAGCGGGCCGCGCACGGTATCTCCTCGGAGCCGGAACGTCGCCTGTGGACGGCGGCGCTGAGCGCAATCCCCGATCGCTCGCGGGTGCTCGACATCGCCACGGGCACGGGCTTTGCGGCGTTCTTGCTGAGCGAGCTCGGCCACCGGGTGACCGGCGTGGATGCCTCCGCGGCGATGCTGGCCCGGGCGCGCGGCAAGGCCGCCGCGGCGACTGTCACCTTCGTGGAGGGCGTGACCGAAAAGCTGCCGTTCGCCGACGCCAGCTTCGACGCGGTGACGGCGCGGCACTTCATCTGGACATTGCTCGAGCCGGAAAAAGCCTTCGCGGAATGGCGCCGGGTACTGACGCCGGGCGCGACGCTGATCGCCGACGTCTCGCTGAACCCGCACGTAGCGGGCCACCACTACACCGACGAGGTCGCCGCCGCGTTGCCCTTCCGCGAACTCTCCGACCCCGCGCCTGTGGTTGACGCGCTCCGGTCGGCCGGCTTCGGGGAAGTTCAGATCGATCTTTCCCGAGATGGCGGGGAACACGCCCGAGCCATTGTGTGCGCCCGGGTCCGCTGATACCTTCTGAGCCGCAACGCATTTCGTGATTGCTGCCCGTGGCAACGCGCGCCGGGTTCCTCCAAATCGGGTTGTAACGCGTAATCACTTGCTTTCAAGCTGATTTCAACCGTCGTCAATCGCGCCCGATGACGCTGAACTGGGCAGGGGCGCCGGACGGTCGTACTCGCCGCGATGCCCCACTCGCGCCGGTCATTTCGTTGCCGGCGCGGGTGCGCGGATCTGACCGGCCGACCATTCGGAGACCTCGATGACGATCGCAGAGCAGGAAAGCACCCGGCCGGCGACCCTGCCCGAAGAGGCGGCGCCCGTCCCCGGCATGCGCCGGGTGGCGCTGGCCAGTCTCGTCGGCAGCGTGCTGGAGTGGTACGACTTCTTCCTCTACGGCTTCGCGGCCACCCTGGTCTTCGGTCCACTGTTCTTCCCGCGCGCCTCAGCCACGGCCGGAGTGCTTGCCGCACTTGGCACTTTCGCGGTGGGATTCGTCGCGCGCCCCCTGGGCGGGGTCGTCTTCGGGCACCTGGGCGACCGCCTCGGACGCAAGAAGATGCTGGTGGCAACGCTTTTGATCATGGGTATCCCGTCGTTTCTGATCGGATTGCTGCCCAGCTACGGCGCGATAGGGTGGTCGGCGCCCGCGCTGCTGGTGCTGTTGCGGTTTCTGCAGGGAGTGGGGCTCGGCGGCGAATGGGCCGGCGCGGTCCTGGTGGTCACCGAGACCAGCCCGCCCCACCGCAGCGGTTTCTGGGGATCGCTGGTGCAGACCGGGGCGACCCTCGGCCAGGGGTTGGCCACCGGGTCGCTGTTCATCCTGGCGTCTGTGCTGAGCGAGCACAGTTTCGTGACCTGGGGTTGGCGGGTGCCGTTCCTGTTCGGGATCGCGCTGAGCGTCGTCGGCCTGTTCATCCGGCTGCGGGTGATGGAATCGCCGGAGTTCACCGCGCTGCACCGCAGCGGCGAATTGTCGCGTTTCCCGTTGCGCGAGGCCGTTCGTCGGCACGGTCGCACCATGCTGGTCTGCTTCGGGGTCTATTTGGGCGGCGTGACCGTCCCGTTCTTCGTCGAGACCGTCTTCCTCACCGGCTACGGCACCAAAAGCCTTGCCCTGCCGGCCTCGTCGGTGCTGCTCGGCATCTCCGCCGTGCATGTCACCGTGTTCTGGGTGCTGACACTGCTGGGTGGCTGGCTCGCCGATCGGGTCGGCGCGCCAAGGGTCGTCCGCGCGGGCCTACTCGGATTACTCGTGTTGCCGACGGCGGGGCTGCTGGCCGTTCTCTCCGCCTCCTCGACGGTGACGGCGCTGCTGATCACCGAGACCTTGATCGGCGCGCCGATGTGGGTCGTCTGGGGCGCTTTACCCAAATACCTCGCCGAATCCTTCCCGGCGCGGGTGCGCTACACCGGGATGTCGTTGTCCGGCCAGAGTTCCACCATCATCGGCGGGCTCGTCCCGTTGTTGCTGACCTCGGTGGTCGCACACGTGGGCGGGGCGTTGTGGCCGGTGGCGGTGACCACCACAGCGGTGGCGGCGTTCGGGCTGCTCGGCCTGCTGTGGTCGCACCGGGCCGCTTGAGGTTGCCCACTTCCCTGTCAGGCGGCCCCGAAGAACTGGCCCTCCAACGGCTCCGATGGGCGCCCGTCCGGGCCGACCGGGATGTCGCCGACCAGTGTGATCCGATGTAGCACGCGCTCGTGATCGAGGTGTTCGAAATCGCGCGGCGCGAGATGCAACGTGGCCCGATTGTCCCAGAACGCAACGCTTCCCGGCTCCCACTTGAATCGAACCGAATACTCCGGGCGGGAGATCTGCTCGAACAACAGATCCAGGATGTGACGACTCTCCCGCGGGGACAGGTCAACGATCTCCTTGGTGAAGAACTGATTGACGTAGACCACGCGCTCGTTGGTCTCGGGGTGCACCCGAACCACCGGATGGATGGCCGCCAACGGCTTGCCCCGAACCAGTTCACCGATCTTCTCGGCGCTGCGTTCGAAGGCCAGCGTCGCGCCGAACCGGTGCTCGGCGCGAAGCCCGTCGATGAACCCACGCACCAGTGGCGAAAGACCTTGGTAGACAGCGGCGACATTGGTGAACAGCGTGTCGCCGCCATAGGGCGGCACCACTTCGGCGCGCAGAATCGAATGCGACGGTGGATTGATCAGCGGCGTCACGTCGGCATGCCAGTTCGGGCCGTTCCGATTCTCCTTGTGCCGGTACTCGGATCCGTACCGGCGGTCATAGGCGGCCGGCGACACCGTGTGAATCTGCGGGAAACCCGCAGGGGCGGAGTCGCCTTCGTACGGGTGAGCGGGAGTGACGTCACCGAATTGCGCGCCGAACGCGACCTGCGCCGCGTGGTCCAGCTGTTGGTCGCGGAAGAACACGACCTTCCATTTGTGCAAGGCCGTGCGGATGACATCCTTGTCCGAGTCGCTCAACGGTGCGGAGATGTCCACACCGTCGATCAGGGCTCCGGTCCACCCGGACAGGGGGATGACCTCGATGCCGGTTTCGGTGGAAGCGGTCGTGGTCGGATCGGTCGTCGTCAAGGCGCGTAATTCCCATCAATAGTGAAAACACCTACGGTGTCGGACTTTTGAGGGTAACGATGATCCGATCCCTGGAGAGCGGTTGGAATCGGACTGACGGAAAGCCCCGCTCTTGCGTCCCTACGGTCGCGGCGCGCCGAGCCGGTAGACCCGCCAGCCCGCCCGCTGCCAGCGGGCCACGTCCAGGCAGTTGCGGCCGTCGACGATGACGCGGGCCCGCACCCCGCCGGCCAAATCGTCGGGATCGAGCTCGACGAATTGCCGCCACTCGGTGAGCACCAGCACGGCATCCGCGCGCTCGCAGGCCTCTTCGACCGAGACCGCATAGTTCAGCGTCGGGAACAGGCGCTGCGCGTTGTCCAGCGCCTTGGGGTCGTACACATTGACCGCGGCGCCGTTGAGCTGCAGTTGCCCCGCGACGTTGAGCGCGGGCGAGTCGCGCACGTCGTCGGATTCGGGTTTGAACGCCGCGCCGAGCACCGCGACGTTGGCGCCCAGCAGCGAGCCGCCGCAGGCCGCGCTGGCCAGTTCCACCATCCGGGTGCGGCGGCGCATATTGATGCTGTCCACCTCGCGCAGGAAAGTCAGCGCTTGGTCGGCGCCCAGTTCGCCGGCGCGCGCCATGAATGCCCGGATGTCCTTGGGCAGGCAGCCGCCGCCGAAACCCAAACCGGCGTTGAGGAATTGGCGTCCGATCCGCGGGTCGTAGCCGAGCGCATCGGCCAGCATGCTGACGTCGGCGCCGGCCGCCTCGCACACCTCGGAGATGGCGTTGATGAACGAAATCTTCGTCGCCAGAAAGGCATTGGCCGAGACCTTGACCAGCTCCGCGGTTTGCAGGTCTGTCACCAGGAACGGCACGCCCGCGTCCAGCAGCGGCCCGTACAGCTCACGAACGGCGGCCTCGGCGCGCGCCGAATCCTGGTGGATCCCAAGCACAATCCGGTCCGGGCGCAGGGTGTCCTGTACGGCATAGCCTTCGCGCAGGAACTCCGGATTCCAGGCGATTTCGACGTCGACGCCGCGGGGCGCCAGCGCGGCCGCGCGCTGGTGCAACTCGGCCGCGGTGCCCACCGGAACCGTCGATTTGCCCACCAGCACCGCCGAACTGGTCAACCGGGGCACCAACTCGTCGATCACGGCATAGACATGGCGCAGGTCGGCGCCGTATTCGCCCTTCTTCTGCGGTGTGCCCACGCCCAGGAAGTGCAGGTCGGCGAAGTCGGCGGCCGCGTCGTAGTCGGTGGTGAACCGCAGACGGCCCGCAGCCAGGTTCTCGTTCAACAGCTTTCGCAAGCCTGGCTCGTAAAAGGGGATGTCACCCCCGGCGAGCTTGGCCACCTTGCCCGGGTCGATGTCGATCCCGAGGACGTCGTGTCCCAGTGCCGCCATCCCGACTGCGTGGGTGGCACCGAGGTATCCCGTGCCGAACACGGTGCATCGCATACCACTGGTGTAAGCGACCCCGATGAGCGAACTGCATCCCCGGGCTAAGCGGGAGACAAACGGCAGATGACGGGTAGCCGCTGCGCCGACGGATTAAATCCCGGGGATGCCCGGAATGTTGATGCGTGGGCCACCACCGCCGAATCCGCCGTGACCGTGGCCGCCGCCGAAGCCGCCGCGCGGGCCGCCGGGGAAGCCGCCGCCGTCGTGGTCCCCATGGCCTCCGCCGCCGTGACCGGGGCCCCACCCGCCGCCGGGCGGACCACCGATGCCCGGGATGGGCAGCGGGATCGGTACGGGAACGGGTGCCACTGGCGGCGGAGCGGGCGGCGGGGCCGCCGGCACGGGGATTGGAGCGGGCGCGGGGGCCACCGGC
>NZ_JAEKMI010000230.1 GCF_020217485.1 Mycobacterium sp. WUMAC-067
CCGATGGGCTCACCGTGACGTTCGAACCACACCTCACAGGTGGCATCACAGGTCAAATATCGGCGATCCGAATCAGACAGCAGCGGACCCAGATGCAATGCCGCAGCGCGCTGGGCGACATCAAGGTGCACCACGACCGTGGTGTGCTGCCCCTGCGGGCGGCGGGAGGCCTCGACATCCCAACCCGCCTCCACCAAACGCATAAACGCCTCGACCGTGCCCGGCAACGGCGG
>NZ_JAEKMI010000231.1 GCF_020217485.1 Mycobacterium sp. WUMAC-067
CCGAACTGGTTGCGCCAGCGGTGATACGTCGCTTCGGAGACACCGAGCTCGCGGCACACCGCCGCAGTGTCCTTGCCCTCGGCCAACAGCCGATCGGCCTCCATCAGCCTGCGCACAATCTGCTCAGGACTGTGCCGCTTCCTTGTCGCCATGATCTTGTCGAGCCTTCCTGCCCACAACGTGGGCCGCAAGACTCTCACACACCGCGGATCAACCAACCGGGGTCAGGCCA
>NZ_JAEKMI010000232.1 GCF_020217485.1 Mycobacterium sp. WUMAC-067
TAGTTGTTTGTCGGTGGTGGTTGGGGTTGGAAGGGGTCATACCACCACCAGTCGGCGCGTTCGCCGATAGGTCCCGGGCAGGGCGCCACCGCGGGCGGTGGTCCAGTGGGTGGGCGTGCCAGCGATCCCGCGCTCAGGATTCTGCCGTCCTCGTCCGTGACCACCAGAGCGTGCGCGGGTCCGGTGATGGTGATCAGGCCACGATGGTGCAGCCGGTGGTG
>NZ_JAEKMI010000233.1 GCF_020217485.1 Mycobacterium sp. WUMAC-067
CGAGGACCGCGCCCGTAGCCGCGGGGTGACCCTGGGCCGCCAACGACCCGACGGCATGTCCGAGTTGCGGGGCCTGATCACCCCCGAACTACGCGCCACCGTCGAAGCCGTGGAAGCCAAACTCGGCGCCCCGGGCATGTGCAACCCCGACGACGACACCCCCTGCGTCGATGGCGCGCCCTCCCAAGCCGCCATCGACGGCGACACCCGCTCGGCTGCT
>NZ_JAEKMI010000234.1 GCF_020217485.1 Mycobacterium sp. WUMAC-067
TGCGGTCAGGCTGGAGCCGCGACCCGACCCCGACCCGCGTCCCGAGCGTGAGCGTTCGTTCACCGCGACCGCCAATGATAAGGGCGCGTGTTATCGGATCACGCTGGGGCCTTTGGATGCCGCGAAGTTCGATGCCGCGTTGGCCTCTCATCGTGACGCGTTGGTCGCGGAGTGGAAACGCGACCACGGTGAGGGTGACCGCGCCGGTGATCAGGTG
>NZ_JAEKMI010000235.1 GCF_020217485.1 Mycobacterium sp. WUMAC-067
GGGTGGGTACCGAAAGATCGGCGTCCAGGCTGGTGTTGATTGCGGCAACCAGGCGCGTCGCGAGCAGCGAGTCGCCACCCAAATCGAAGAACGACTGGTCGACCCCGACGCGCTCGATGCCGAGCACGTCGCCGTAGATGCCGGCCAGGATTTCCTCGACCGCGCTGGCCGGAGGGCGATAAACGGCATTCTGGTATTCGGGTGCGGGGAGA
>NZ_JAEKMI010000236.1 GCF_020217485.1 Mycobacterium sp. WUMAC-067
CCTGCCGGCACCCGAATACCAGAATGCCAGTTATCGCGCTCCGGTTAGCCCGGTCGAGGAAATCTTGACCGGCGTGTTCGCCGAGGTGCTGGGGTTGGAACGCGTCGGCGTCGACGACTCCTTCTTTGATTTGGGTGGGGATTCGCTGCTGGCGATGCGGGTGATCGCCGCGATTGAGATGGGTCTGAATGCCGATCTTTCGGTGCGCACCG
>NZ_JAEKMI010000024.1 GCF_020217485.1 Mycobacterium sp. WUMAC-067
ACTGGCGCGCCAGGCCGAAAGGCCTTCGTACGCTTGGTATTCCGATTCGACCCACGCCGTCGGGGATGGGGAGCCGCCGCCGTTCTAACGCGCCGGCGTCGGACGGCGCGGTCCGGTCATTTCTTGCTGGGAATGACGATCACCACAATCAGGGTGAGGATGGAGAAGAACAGTCCAAGGATTCCCCATCCCAGTGGGTTGCGGCCCTTCATCATGGCGATGACGCCGCAGACTATTGCGGCGATGATGCTGCCGATCGCGACGAAAATCCCTTTGATGCCACGCAGAATGAAGCCGGCCGCGACGGGATCCGAACTCGCCAGAATCATCGAATGCAACATGTCGATCCTTTCTGCCGCCCGGCTACAGGATTATTCCTCGGGGATAACCGCGGCGGACGGTGCGGTCGAGAATCCCCAGGGTCGCCCGCAGCGCGCCCTCAGACAGGATCGGGAAAATCCCGGCTTCCCGCCACTTGGGGTCGATGTCCGACCAGTCGTAGAACGAGGTGACCACGGTGGCCGCGCCGTCTTCGGTGGGCGCCAGCACGTAGCCGTACACATGGCCGATCGGCGGTTGGATCTGCCCCAGAACCGTCCACGCAATCAGGCGATCCTGCTCGAACTGCTTGATGTCGACGGTGACGTCGTATCTGCCCAATTGCGGGAAATCATTCAAGGATTCGCGGTCCATGTGGACGACGAAGGTGTCGCCGACGCCGCGCACCGGATCACCCTCGGCGTCTTGGAGCATCCCGGACGAATCGATCGCCACGTGGCCCTGCGGGTCGCACAGCACGGCGAAGATGTCCGACGCGGGTGCGGCGATTGTGCGGGAAGTCTCGATGCGTTCGGTCATAAGTCCTCGTGGCTGACGTGGAGGGCGACGATCCGAAGCTTAGCCCCGGGTCCGGCCTTCATCAGAAGAGGGCTAATGCGGTGAGTTGACCAGATAACACTGCACGCGGCGAACGGCGTCCTCGCGCTTGACTCCCATGTTCACCAACCTCTCAACGACTTCGGCAGCTGGCACACCCGAAATAATGTCGTTGTCAATCACATGGACGCTGGGGAACCACAGGTCTGCACTCACCCCCGGCGGTGGGGGCTTCGCGTCGCCTCCGATGCATTGGGCGTAGCCATTGGCGCCGGTTTCCGAGTGAGCGGGCGACGCCCCCATCAGTACGACGACGGGAATGCCTACCGCCGCCGCGACATGGATCAAACGCATGCCTGAACACCCCGCCTTCGCCTCGGTTAACCGAAACTAATCTGGTTTGCTACCTCGCACAAGGCCGACTTTCGAAGGCGCACACAGGGTCGGATGAGCCGCCGGCGCTTGACTCGATCTCGAACTGATGTTCGAATGAAGGGATGCGGTGGGCAAACCAGGCCGTCGCGGTCAACGGGAAGCCGGTGGAGGACGGGGCGCTGCCGGGGCTGCAACGTATCGGTTTCGTCCGCAGCGTGCGCTCGCCGCAGTTCGAGGGGATCACCTTTCACGAGGTGCTGTGCAAGTCCGCGCTGAACAAGGTGCCGAACGCGGCGGCCCTGCCGTTTCGCTATACGGTCAACGGCTACCGCGGCTGCTCGCATGCCTGCCGGTACTGCTTCGCCCGGCCCACCCACGAATATCTGGAGTTGAACTGCGGCAACGACTTTGACACCCAGGTCGTCGTCAAGACCAACGTGGCCGAGGTGCTGCGCCGCGAACTGCGCCGCCCGTCGTGGCAGCGCGAGACCGTCGCCCTGGGCACCAACACCGATCCCTACCAGCGGGCCGAGGGGCGCTACGCGTTGATGCCCGCCATCATCGGCGCCCTGGCCGAATCGGGTACGCCGTTCTCGATCCTGACCAAGGGCACCCTGCTGCGCCGCGACCTGCCGCTGATCGCCGACGCCACAGCGCAGGTCCCGGTGTCGGTCGCGGTGTCGCTGGCGGTCGGGGATGCCGAGCTGCACCGCGACGTCGAGCCCGGCACGCCCACCCCGCAGGCCCGGCTGGGTCTGATCGGCGCGATCCGCGCCGCGGGGCTGGACTGTCATGTGATGGTCGCGCCGGTGCTGCCGTATCTCACCGATTCCGTCGAGCATCTCGACGGGCTGCTCGGCCAGATCGCGGCGGCCGGCGGCGGCAGCGTGACGGTTTTCGGTCTGCACCTGCGCAGCTCGACCCGCGGATGGTTCATGTCCTGGCTGGCGCGCTCCCATCCCGAACTGGTCGGCCGCTACCGCGAGCTGTACCGGCGGGGCGCCTACCTGCCGCAGGGTTATCGCGACATGCTGCGGGAGCGGGCCGCCCCGCTGATCGCCAAATACCGGCTGGCCGGCGATCACCGCCCGTTCTCCCAGGCGGTTTCGGCCGCGGCGCCGGAACCCGTTCAGCAGACGTTGTTTTGAGCTAGCCGGTCTTGTCGCGGCGCGGCTTGGTCAGCGTGAATTCGTCGATCACGACCATGGCGCCGAGCGGGCCCCGCAGCGCATAGTGCGTCGCCTTGATCGAGGTGTTGCCGCCGGGGTGGCCCGGGTCGACGTCGAAAGCCGCGAAGCCGTAAGGGTTGTCGCGGTCGCGGAACGCCGACCATGGCGCGTCCTCGAGGACGTAGATCGGCGCCTTGCGCCGCAGTCCGGGGTCAAACGCCCCCACGCCGGTGACCACCCGGCATCGGGGTTCGGGGAAGAACATCCCGTTGCTCGGCGCCGAGGTGCCGCCGCCGCCGATGACCAGGTGCACCGTTCCCCGGGTGGAGTCGATGAGATCGCTTCGGGTGTCGACGGGTATCGGCGTTCGGGTGTCGGTCCCCAGCGTCCCCCGCAACGGGTGCGAGCGCTCGTAGTGGTGTTCGTGGCCGCACACCACCAGATCGACCTGATACCGGTCGAACAGCGGCAGCCATTCCTCCCGAATGCCCAGGTCGGCCCCGTTGGTTTTGTCGGCGGTGGAGATCGCCGTCTGGTGCATGCACACGACCACCCAGTCGATGTCCGGATCGCTCCGGGCCGCGGCGAGTTCGCTTGCCAGCCAGCGCTTTTGCTCTCCGCCGGAGTAGCCGTGCACGTAGGAGTTGCCGCCGTCCTGGTAGGCCACGTCGTCGTTGGCCAGGCTGATCACCCGCACCGACCCGGCTTTGAACGAGTACCACAGGCCGCGGGTCTGGGGGCTGGACCCGGAATCGGGCACCGCGAAGTAGGTCTGGTAGGCGCCGTAACCGATTGGGCCGTTCCCCAATTCGTTCTCGTGGTTGCCGGCCGCCGGCATCCAGGGCCGGTGGCGCGCCGAGCGGGTGTTGTTGTCGAACCAGTTCGACCAGGTGCGGATCCGGTTTTGGGCCAGGTTGGCGTAGCACAGGTCGCCGTTGACCAGGTTGAACAGCGGGCCGAGGCGCTCGATGGCCATGGTGGTGTCGGCGGCGGCGGGCGAGCCGATGTTGTCGGTGGCATAGCGACCGTCGGGCATCTTGGCCAGGGCCGGGGTCGATTGGTCGCCGAAGCTGGTGAAACGCAATGGCTTTCGTCCTGACGGTGCCGTGCGCACGGTTCCCTGTTCCGGTTCGGCGCCGTCGTGCACCGCGGCGTACACGTAGTCGGTGTCCGGGGTCAGGTCGGTCAGCCGGGCGTGGTTGACGCGAACTTCGGTGTTGGACTTCGCGTCCCGGTAGGTGCGGGTCTCGGCGGCCACGGTGCGGCCGAAGCCGGATGTCGGTGTGCCGAGCATGACGCGCGGATTGCGGACGGCGTCGGTGGTGTGCCAGGAGACCACCACCTCGGTCGCGGCGTCCTTGCCGAATTGCAGGTGCAGGCCGCCGATCGGCGGCGCGCCGTTGCGGTCGGGCTGCAACCAGGCCGACGGCCCGCGGGAGCTTGCGGACTGCGACCACAGCAGCGTGGCGCCGCCCACCCCGACGCCGCCGAGGACCGCGGAGGCCGCACTCGATGTGAGTAACCGGCGGCGGCTGATGCCGGCGGGTTCCGAATCGGTGCTCACCCTTGCTTCATACCGGAGCCGAGCAACCTGAAGGTGAACGCCCCGCATGGTAGGAGCCGTTTCCCGGATGCGGCTGTAACGGATTCGGTAGCGTTTGAGATATGACGAACGTGCGAATAGCGACCACGGGGATCGCGGCGGCGACGTTTGCCGCGGCCGCTGCGATGATTGCGACGCCCGCGACCTCCCATGCGGATCCCGCCGGCCACCAGGTGACGTACACGATCACCGCCACCGGCAACCTGACCGGCAACGTCAGGTACATGAACAGCGATCCGCCCAGCCAGGCGGCCTTCAACTCGAACGCGTCGCAGTTCCTGAACACCGTGCAGACGGCGTTCGCCGCCGGGCAGCCGCTCGTCTACAACGCCACCCTGGCGGACCCCAACCAGTGGGCGTTCGTCAACGCCAGCGGCGGATGCCACTGGCCGGACTGCGACTCGTCGAACATGCCGCAGATTCAGTGCCAGATCGCGGTGGACGGCCAGGTCGTGGTGACCCAGAGCGCCACCACTGGCGTCACCTGCTCGACGCGTCCCTGGTAGCCACGACGACGACTTCGGCGGGTTCGGCGCCCACGGCCCGGACCTTGTGGCTGATCGACGCGTCGAAATAGGCGCTGTCGCCGGGCCCGAGCGTGTACGTCTGATCCCCGTAGTCGAGTTCGACGGTCCCGGCGTGCACGAACATGAATTCCTGACCCGCGTGCTCGGGATGAGGGTCATCGGCCAGCATCTCCGTCGGGCGAACCACGAACGGCGACATCGACTTTCCCAGCAGCGACGTGGCCAGCACCCGGTAGCGCTCGCCCTCGGCGGTCGCGGCGCGTTCGACGGTGATCTTCTCGTGCGCCGCCTCGTCGGAGAACAGCCGCCCGACGTCGACGTCCAGCGCCTTGGCGACCTTGAGGGCGACCGCGATCGACGGCGTGCTGCGCCGACGTTCGATCTTCGACAGGTAGCTCTTGGTCAGCCCGGTCTGCTGGGCCAGGGCCTCCAGGGTGAGGCCGCGTTGCTTGCGGACCGCGCGCAGCAGTGCGGTCACCGGCCGCCCCTCTCATGACACAAGGTTTCCTATAGTGATACTATTGTGTCACACGTTCGCGCCGAGGGAGCCCGTTATGGCCAGCACGTTCACCGATTCGAAATCCGACTTGATGCGGCGGGCCGCCGAACAGTTGACGGCCTTTCAAGCCAAAGACGCCGCCGATTCGCAGCTGACCACGCGCCAGAAGCTGGCCCTGACGTGCCGCGCGCTGTTCGACGCCGGGCACGACTCCGGGCTGGCCGGACAGATCACCGCCCGCGCCGAGACGGACGGCACCTACTACACCCAGCGGCTCGGCCTGGGTTTCGACGAGATCACCGACGCCAACCTGCTCCTGGTCGACGAGGACCTCAACGTCCTCGATGGTGACGGGATGGCCAACCCCGCCAACCGTTTTCACAGCTGGATCTATCGCGCCCGCCCCGACGTGCAATGCATCGTGCACACGCACGCGTTCCACGTGGCGGCGCTGTCGATGCTGGAGGTTCCGCTGATCGTGTCCCACATGGACACCACACCGCTCTACGGCGACTGCGCGTTTCTGGCCAAGTGGCCGGGCGTGCCGGTCGGCAACGAAGAGGGGGAGATCATCTCCGCCGCGCTCGGTGACAAGAAGGCGGTCCTGCTGGCCCACCACGGCCACGTCATCGCCGGCGCCAGCGTCGAGGAGGCGTGCTCGTTGGGAGTCCTCATCGAGCGCGCCGCCAAACTGCAGCTGGCCGCGATGGCCGCCGGCACCGTCAAAGAGCTACCCGAAGAACTGGCCCGCGAGGCCCACGACTGGACGCTGTCGCCGCAGCGTAGTCGCGCCAACTTCGCCTACTACGCCCGCCGGGCCCTGGCCCGGCACCCGGACGTGCTGACCGGCTAAACCGTTACCCACCAACCGAATCCGAGGAGTCCGCCTGTGGTGCAAACGTCCGAGCCCAAGATCCACGGCATCATCGCCTACCCGGTAACACCGTTCTCTGGGGACGGCATCGACACGAAACGCCTTGCGGCGCTGGTCGACCGGCTGGTGTCCACGGGTGTTCATGCGATCGCGCCGCTGGGCAGCACCGGTGAACTCGCCTATCTGGACGAACCCGAATTCGACACCGTGGTCGACACCACCATCGCCACCGTCGCGGGCCGGGTGCCGGTGGTCGTCGGCGTGTCGGATGTGACCACCGCCAAGTCCGTTCGTCGCGCCACCTACGCCCAGCAGGCCGGGGCCGACGCCGTGATGATCCTGCCCGTGTCCTACTGGAAGCTGACCGAGCGGGAGATCTTCCAGCACTACCGCAGCATCGGCGACGCCATCTCGATCCCGATCATGGCCTACAACAACCCGGCCACCAGCGGCGTCGACATGCCGCCGGAGTTGCTGGTCCGCATGTTCGAATCCATCGACAACGTGACCATGGTCAAGGAGTCCACCGGCGACCTGACCCGCATGCAGCGCATCGCCGAACTGTCCGGCAACCGGCTGCCCTTCTACAACGGCAGCAACCCGCTGGTGCTCGACGCGCTCAAGGCCGGCGCGTCCGGATGGTGCACGGCCGCACCGTGTTTGCGGCCCCAGCCGTGCATCGACCTCTACGAGGCGGTGCGCGCGAACGACCTCGACACGGCCCAGAAGCTGTACGACGATCTCAAGCCGCTGCTCACCTTCATCGTCGCGGGCGGACTGGCCACCACCGTCAAGGCCGGTCTGGAGCTGCTCGACTTCCCGGTCGGGGACCCGCGCGCGCCGCTGCTCCCGCTCGATGAGCAGGGTCGCACCGAACTGAAAGGCCTACTGGCTTAGCCCGATTGCGCTGCTCGTCCTCACCCCGCTGCGCGGGCTGCATCGTCGTAGGGCTAGCCCGATTGCCCTACTCCTCCTCACCCCGCTGCGCGGGGTGCATCGTCGTAGGGCTAGCCCAATTCCGGCGCGGAGAAGGTGTCGCACTGCTTCGGGTCACCGGTCTGATAGCCGACGGTGAACCAATGCTGGCGCTGGTCCGAGGAACCGTGCGTCCAGGACTCGGGGTTGACCCGTCCGGTCGCCTGCTTCTGGATGCGGTCGTCGCCCACCGATGCCGCGGCCGAGAGGGCATCGGCAATGTCCTTGTCGCTCAACGGCTCCAGGTAGGGCACACCGGTGCTCTCCTGCTTGACCGTCGAGGCGTAGTGCGCCCAGATCCCGGCGTAGCAGTCGGCCTGCAGCTCGGTGCGCACGCCGTTGCCGCCGGAGCCCTGCGCGCCCTGCTGGGCGCGGCCGAGCAGGCCCTGCAGCTGTTGCACGTGGTGGCCGTATTCGTGGGCAACGACGTACTCCTGGGCGAATGGCCCACCGCTGGAACCGAATCGGTCGACCAGCTCTTGGAAGAAATCGGTGTCGAAGTACGCCGTCTGGTCGGCCGGGCAGTAGAACGGCCCGACCGCGGTGGTGGCCGCCCCGCAGCCGGTGCTCACCCGGGCGGTGAACAGCCGCACATGGGGACGGGTGTAACCGTTCATCAGCTGATGCCACACCGCGTCCACGGAGTTACCGGTGGCGACCACGCGGCACTGCACGTACTTGTTGGCGTCTGCGCCGGTCTTGCACTGGCTCAGGTCGAAGCCGGGCGCGGAATAGCCGCCGGTGTTGGTCTGCGGCTGGTTCATCACGCGACCGGGGTCGACGCCCAAAAACAGCGCCCCGAGCAGGATGATCAGCCCGAGGCCGCCGCCCCCGACGGCCATCCCCATCCCGCCGCCGCCGGACGACGACGCTGCGCTGGTGTCGATCTGCATGCCCTCGTTGAAGGTCATGACACGCTCCTAAGGTTGCCGGGTCGCAAGGGAGTCGGTGTAGCTGCGGAGATTGCGCAGGTATCGGCGCAGGGCCAGGTTCAGCAGCGGCCCGACCACCACCATCGCCAGCTTCGCCGGGCCGGCCGGCTTCTGGGCCATGGTCCACGTCAGCCGGCAGCCGCCCGGGATGACCTCGACCCGGTAGTCCTCGGCGAAGGCCGCCACGGATTTGGTCGAGCATTCATTGAACCGAAACGCCATGTGCGTGAAGGGTTCCCACGCGAGGAATTCCTCGTTGCCGACGATGCCGCCGCGCATCTCGACGACGCGGGTGGTGCCGACGCCGCGCGGCTCGGGGCTGGTCCAGGTCACCTTGGTGATCACCTTCGCCCAGCGCGGCCAGGATCCCGCGTCGGAGAGCACCTCGAACAGCTGCTCGGGGGTGATGGCCAGGTCGACGCTGTTGCGGAACGCAAATGGCGCCGTATCGATGAAGTTCACGTCGACGCGCTCGCAGGGGAACATGAAAATAATCTAGCCGGGGCCGTCGCTGGCCGCGGCCAGTAAGGGCACCACGACGTCGCTGATCGGTGTGGCCAGGCCGTGGGCGCGGGCCTTGCGAATGATGACGCCGTTGCGGACGTCCCATTCCATCGGCCGGTGATTTTCCGCGTCGGCCAGGATCGACGTGCTCATGTCCTCGGCGACGTTGCGGAACATGTCGGCCAACTCGTCGACGATGCCGTCGGGCAGGCGGGCGCCCTCGGCGCGGGCGACGGCCAGGCATTCGGCGACATAGCCGCGCGACAGCGCGGCCACGTCGTCGCGGCGGAACATCCCGGACCGCCGCCGCGACAGCGCCATGAACCCGGCCAGCGCGTTGGTGAGCAGCTTGCGCCAGGCCGCGGTGATGATGTCGGGGTCGCAGTCCACCCGGCAGCCGGCGCCGCGCAGCAGGTCGGCGACCGTCGCCGCCGAGGGCCCGCTGGGCAGCACCAGGGCCGCCTCGCCGCGCAGCCGCACCCAGCCGTCGGGCTGGGTCTCGGCCGAGTACCAGACGATGCCGGGGATGACGGGCGATTGCGGGCAGTGCGGCTGCACCTGTTCGACCTGCTCCACACCGTTTTGCAGCACCACGACGATGGTGTGGACGTCGCAGAGCCGGGCCAGCCAGCCGGCCGCCCGCTCGTTCTGGGTGGCCTTGACGGCCAACAGCACCACGTCCACCGGGTCGGAAACCTCCGCGGGATCGGTGTGCACCGGGCCGGGGACGACGATCGGGTCGGCGCCGTCGGGCCGCAGTTCGATGCTCTCGCGCGGGGTGCGGCCGCACACCACGACCGAATGTCCGGCCCGATGCAGCAGCGCGGCGACCGTCGTACCGACGGCGCCCGGACCGACGAGTGCGATGTTTGTGGCGATACGAGCGAAACTACACCGCCCCTTAGACTGATCTGTCGTCCAACGTGAAGGGGAGTGTTTTTGTGCTGCGCAGCCACGCCGCCGGGTCGCTGAGGAGTAGCGACGCCGGGCAGCAGGTGACGCTAGCGGGCTGGGTGGCCCGCCGCCGCGACCACGGCGGCGTCATCTTCATCGACCTGCGCGACGCCTCCGGGATCACCCAGGTGGTGTTCCGCGCCGACGACGTGCTGCCCCAGGCGCACCGGCTGCGCGCCGAGTTCTGCGTCGCGGTCACCGGTGTGGTCGAGATCCGCCCGGAAGGCAACGCCAACCCCGAGATCGCCACCGGCGACATCGAGGTCAACGCCACCGCGCTGACCGTGCTGGGGGAGAGCGCGCCGCTGCCCTTTCAGCTCGACGAGCCCGCCGGCGAGGAACTGCGGCTGAAGTACCGCTACCTCGATTTGCGGCGCGACGGCCCCTCGGAAGCAATTCGGTTGCGCTCCAAGGTGAATGCCGCCGCGCGCGCGGTGCTCGCGCAGCACGATTTCGTGGAGATCGAAACACCGACGATCACCCGCTCGACCCCCGAAGGAGCGCGCGACTTTCTGGTGCCGGCCCGGCTGCACCCCGGCTCGTTCTACGCCCTGCCGCAGAGCCCGCAGCTGTTCAAGCAGCTGCTGATGGTCGCCGGGATGGAGCGCTACTACCAGATCGCCCGCTGCTATCGCGACGAGGATTTCCGCGCCGACCGCCAGCCGGAGTTCACCCAGCTCGACATGGAGATGAGCTTCGTGGACGCCGAGGACATCCTCGCCATCTCCGAGGAGATCCTGTCCGCGCTGTGGGCGCTGATCGGGTATGAGATCCCGACGCCCATCCCGCGGATCAGTTACGCCGAGGCGATGCAACGGTTCGGCTCCGACAAGCCCGACATGCGTTTCGGGCTCGAACTCGTCGACTGCACAGAGTTCTTCTCCGACACCACATTTCGCGTCTTCCAGGCACCGTACGTCGGTGCCGTGGTGATGCCGGGCGGTGCCTCGCAGCCCCGGCGGACGCTGGACGGCTGGCAGGAGTGGGCCAAGCAGCGCGGCCACCGCGGCCTGGCCTACGTGCTGATCGCCGACGACGGCACGCTGGGCGGCCCGGTCGCCAAGAACCTGTCCGACGCCGAACGCGACGGCCTGGCCGCCCACGTGGGGGCCAAGCCGGGGGATTGCGTGTTCTTCTCGGCGGGCCCGTCGAAGCCGTCGCGGGCCCTGCTGGGGGCGGCGCGCGGTGAGATCGCGCACCGGCTGGGCATGATCGACCCGGACGCCTGGGCGTTCGTCTGGGTGGTGGACCCGCCGCTGTTCGAGCCCGCCGACGACGCGACCGCGGCCGGCGACGTGGCCGTCGGCTCGGGCGCGTGGACCGCGGTGCACCACGCGTTCACCTCACCCAAGCCGGGTCACGAGGACGCGATCGACACCGATCCGGGCAACGTGCTCGCCGACGCCTACGACATCGTCTGCAACGGCAACGAGATCGGCGGCGGCTCGATTCGTATCCACCGCCGCGACATCCAGGAGCGGGTGTTCGCGGTGATGGGACTGGACCACGCCGAGGCCGAAGAAAAGTTCGGGTTCCTGTTGGAGGCGTTCACCTTTGGCGCACCTCCGCACGGCGGGATCGCCTTCGGCTGGGACCGGATCAACGCCCTGCTGTCCGGGGTGGACTCCATCCGCGAGGTGATCGCGTTCCCGAAGACCGGCGGCGGCGTCGACCCGCTCACCGATGCGCCGGCGCCGATCACCGCCCAGCAGCGCAAGGAGTCCGGAATAGACGCCAAGCCCGAGAAGGTTGACCGGGCATGAGCGAACACCTCCCGGACACCGAGACCATCAACGCGTTCAACCAGTCCGTCGCCGACGAGTTCCGCGCCAACGGCGGCAAGGTCGGCGGCCAGTTCGCCAATGCCAACCTGCTGCTGCTGCACACGACCGGCGCCAAGTCCGGCCAGCCCCGGGTGTCGCCGCTGGCGTACTTCCACATCGACGGCAAGCTCATCGTCATCGGCTCCTTCGCCGGCGCCCCGGTCAGCCCGGCCTGGGTGCACAACCGGCGGGCCAACCCGAGCGCCCGCGTCGAGGTCGGAACCGACGCATTCGACGTCACCGCGCGCGAGCTGCCGACCGACGAGCGCGACGCTCTCTTCGACAAGGTCACCGCCGCGGCGCCCGGCTTCGCCGAGTACCAGGCCAAGACCAGCAGGGTGATTCCGCTGTTCGAGTTAATCCGGACCTAGCCGGTGGGCGCTTCGCGGCCGGCGGTGCCCTCGAGGGTCCTCGCCGCCGCGCGCGCGGGCGGCAAGCGGCTGCGCGCGGTGTGGTTCAACCTGGCGCAGACGTCGGCGGCCGCCGGGGTGTCCTGGTACCTGACGCACGACGTCCTGGGCCACCCGCAGCCGTTCTTCGCGCCGATCGCCGCCGCGGTGTCGTTGTCGACCAGCAACGTGCTCCGCGCGCAACGCGCCATCCAGATGATGATCGGGGTGACCCTCGGCATCGGGCTGGGCTCGGCGGTCCAGGGCCTGCTCGGGCCCGGCGCGGTGCCGATCGCCGTCGCCGCGTTGATCGCGCTCGGCGCCGCGGTCTTCATCGGGGGCGGCTTCATCGGGCACGGGATGATGTTCGCGAACCAGACCATCGTGTCGGCGATCCTGGTGCTGGCCCTCTACCACGGTGGCGTCGGGCTGGAACGCATCTTCGACGCGCTGATCGGCGGTGCGGTGGCCATCGTCTTCGCCGTGCTGCTGTTTCCCGCCGACCCACTGCAGCTGCTGCGCGCCGCGCGGGTCGGCGTGCTGGCCGTGCTGCACGACGTCTTGACGCGCGCCGCCGACGTCGCCGCCGGACGCAAAGCCGCCTCGCCGGACTGGCCGCTGACGGCCGTCGACCGGGTGCACGAACAGCTCAGCGGCCTGCTCGAGGCGCGCACCACCGCCCGCCACGTCGTCACCATCGCCCCGCGCCGATGGGGCCTGCGCGAGGCCGTGCACGCCGCCGATCACCAGGCCGTGCACGTGGCCCTGCTGGCCGGCTCCGTGTTGCAGCTGGCCCGGGCGATCGGCCCCCTCCCGGACGGCGGCCGCGAACAGCGTGCCCAGCCCGTGCACACGGTGCTGGTCGTGCTCGCCGCCGCAACCGCACTCGCCGACCGCGACGCCGCCGGCGCCTGCGCGTATGCGGCGTCGGCCCGCCATCACGCGTCGCAGTTGCCGTCGGGTGCCGGCGAGAAAACCCAGGTGATGCTCGCCGACGCCGTCACCGCCTGCATCGACGACCTGCAACGGGTCATCGACCTTCGGCACGTGTGAATCTCACCGCGAGTCGGCCAGGAACTCCTGCACCAGTTTCCGCGGCGCCTGCGTCAGCCACGCCTCGGTGATGAGCTCCTGGAGGTCGCGCACCGAGATCTCGGCCAGGTTGACCAGCACGGCGGGATAGCCGTCGAAATGCGGGGTGGTGAAGTAGGTTTGCGGCTCGTCGTCGATCAGCGCGAATTTGACTCCCTCGTCGGACACCCGAACACCGAGGATGTCGCCCCGCGGGGGTTCTGGGCCGTTTCGCGCCAGGGCCTCGCGTTCCGAGGGCCGCAGCGGCCGCTCCCAGGCCAGCAATTTCTTGCCGACCCGCCAGTCGTGCGGTGACGGCTCGGAGGTGAGGGCCAGCTCGCCGACGATGCGGGCGACCTCGTCCCACGTGGCCACTCCTCGATTGTGCTCCCGTTTCCGCGCCGTTGCCGTCGTATCGGCAAACCGCCGCTGCCGACAGTCCGTAACGACGCGGTGTGTGATCTGATCAGCCTTGTGTCTGAAGCAGACGCCGGGGCCGCCCGCCGGCATCGAGTCACCCACCGCACCGAATACCGCTACTCCGACGTCGTGACCAGCTCGTACGGTCGCGGCTTCCTGACCCCGCGCGACTCGCTGCGGCAGCGTCGCGTCGCGCATCGGCTGATCATCGAGCCGGCTCCCGCCGACAGCTCCACCAGCACGGACACCTACGGGAACATCAGCTCCTACTTCCACGTGACCGAGCCGCACACCGTCCTGACGGTGGTCAGCGATTCCGTCGTCGACGTCTATCCGCCGGCGCCGGGCCTGTACTCCGGCGGGGCGGCGCTGAAGCCCTGGGAGGAGGCCCGGCCGGCGGGCCGCGTCGGGGCGCTGGCAGCCGAGTTCACCCTGGACCTGAATCCGCCGGAGATCACCGACGAGGTCCGCGAGTACGCCGCGCCCAGCTTCACGCCCGGACGCCCGTTGATCGAGGTGCTGCGCGACCTGGCGTCGCGGATCTTCACCGACTTCACGTACCGGTCGGGGTCGACGACGATTTCCACCGGGGTCAAGGAGGTTCTGGCGGCCCGGGAGGGGGTATGTCAAGACTTTGCCAGGCTGGCGATCGCCTGCCTGCGCGCCAACGGTTTGGCGGCCAGTTACGTGTCCGGCTACCTGGCCACCGACCCGCCCCCCGGAAAGGATCGGATGATCGGCATCGACGCCACGCACGCCTGGGCCGCGGTGTGGACTCCGCAGGACCCCGGCCAATTCGAGTGGCTGGGGCTCGATCCCACCAACGACCAGATGGTCGACCAGCGCTACATCGTGGTGGGACGCGGCCGCGACTACGCGGACGTCCCGCCGCTGCGCGGCATCATCTACACCGACTCGCGGCACAGTGTGATCGACGTCGCCGTCGACGTCGTGCCCTACTCGGACCCCATTGAAGGCGACTTCTCGCATGCGTGACTTCACCTGCCCCAACTGTGGCCAGCGCCTGACGTTCGAGAACTCGACGTGCCTGAATTGCGGTAGCGCGCTAGGCTTTTCGCTCGAGCAGATGGCGCTGCTGGTGATCTCCGACGGCGAGTCAACCGAGCACGCCGGTGTCGTGCCCGCCAGCGAGTACCAGTTGTGCGCCAATCTTCAAGTGGCCGAATGCAATTGGCTGGTTCCGGTCAACACCCCGCGGTTGCTGTGCACGTCGTGTGCGCTGACCGCCGAACGCCCCAACGACGCCGACACCGTCGGGCTGGCCGAATTCGCCCGGGCCGAGGCGGCCAAACGACGGCTGATCGCCGAGCTGCACGAGCTGAAGCTGCCGATCGTCGGGCGTGACAAGGATCCCGACTACGGGCTGGCGTTCCGGCTGTTGTCCAGCGCACACGAAAACGTGATGACCGGGCACGCGAACGGGATCATCACCATCGATTTGGCCGAGGGTGACGACGTGCATCGCGAGCAGCTGCGGGTCGAAATGGACGAGCCGTACCGGACCCTGCTGGGGCACTTCCGCCACGAGATCGGGCACTACTACTTCTACCGGCTGGTCGCCCCCTACCGCGAACACCTGGAGCGGTTCAACGAGCTCTTCGGCGACCCCGACGCCGACTACTCCGAGGCGCTCGACCGCCACTACAGCGAGGGCGCGCCCGAGGGCTGGCAGAACGACTTCGTCTCGTCCTATGCCACCATGCACCCGAGCGAGGACTGGGCCGAGACGTTCGCCCACTACCTGCACATCCGGGACGCGCTGGACACCTCGGCGTGGTGCGGACTGGCGGCGGCCTCGGCCACCTTCGACCGGCCGGCCCTGGGGCCCAGCGCATTTCAGACGATCATCGACATGTGGCTGCCGCTGTCGTGGTCACTGAACATGGTGAACCGGTCGATGGGGCACGACGACCTGTACCCGTTCGTGCTGCCGACCGCGGTGCTCGAGAAGATGAAGTTCATCCACACCGTCGTCGACGAGGCGACGTCGGAGTCCCGGGGCCCCGCGTCGGTGGCGGGTTAGCGATGTGCTTCTCGATGACGGCGGATCTGGTGGTCGGCGCCGCCCTGGTGCCGGTCGCCGTGGCAACACTGCGCGAGGTGAAGCACTGGCGCGAAGTGCCCTTCGCCTTGCTGCCGACGGTGTTCTCGGTCCATCAGTTCATCGAGGCGGCGGTGTGGCCCAACGAATTGGTCTCCCCCGGGATGGCCCACCTGGCGATGCTTGCCTATGTCTTCATCGCGCTGCCGCTGCTTCCCGCCTGGGTTCCGTGGGCGATCTTGATGCTGGAGCCGCGCGGTGCCCGGCTACGGGTGGCGCCTTTTGCGGTGCTCGGCACCGCCGTGTCGGCGTATCTGGCTGTCATCGTGCTCACCGAACCAGTCAAAGTGACGCAGTGCCCCCATGCGCTGCAGTACCAGACCGCGGTTCACGACGGCTACGTGTGGGCGGCGCTCTACATCATCGCCGTCATCGGGCCGGCGGTGCTGTCGGGCTATCGCTCCATCGTGGTGTTCGGGATAGCCAACCTGGTGGGGCTGACGGTGGTCGCCGTCCTCTACGTGCAGGCGTTCGCGTCACTGTGGTGCATCTATGCCGCGACGCTCTCGGTCCTGGCGCTGGTGCACATGGTGCGGCGTCGGCGCCTGCCCGATCCACACCGCTACCACGGCATCGCCGCGGAGCGGGAGACATCGAACGCGTGAAGTCGTACGGCTAGGGGGGATTGCCGCACTCCTCCTCACCCCGCCTCGCGGGGTGCATCGTCGTACGGCTAGGCGGGCATCACCCGGCGCACGTCGGGACCCCAAAGTGGTTGCATCCCACCGGGTAAGGCCAGCTGGGTGGTGGTGATGACCTCGGCCAGGTCGCGCAGCCCGGCGTGGACCGCGCCGAGCAGGCCCGCGAGCTCGGCGCGCCGCCCGTCGTCGCTGACCCGTTCCAGCACCGCGGGATGGGATCGGCGCAGCCGGGTGCCGATCTCGTCCACCAGCCGCTCCGGGCGCGACGACCCCGACGAGCCGGGCAGGTCCTTCAGATTGGTGCGCAGCCGGTCCAGTTGGTACAGCAGCGACCGCGGGTTCTGCGCGTCGAACAGCGTCAGCTCGACCATGGCGGCCACGCTGACCTTGCCCGCCGTGCGGCGACGGTAGATGACCGAGGACTCGCACGCCACCAGGGTGGACTCGATGACGGTCTGTTCGGCGGCGGCGCCGCGCACCACGGTCAGCGTCTCCTGCAGCAGCGCGGTCAGCCACAGGCCGCGTTCGATCCGCTTGCCGATGTCCATCATCGTCCAGCCCACGTCGCGCACCATCGACTCGTTGGCCACGCCCGACAGGGTCAGCATCCCGGCCAGCGTCTGGGCCTGCGCCCGGGTCAGCGCGGCGTCGGCCTCGGCGAGCGACTCCGGCGGCTCGCTGTCGAGGGCCAGCGCGCGCTCCACCGCGGCCAGCACCATCCACGTGTCGTTGGACATCTGGTCGCGCACCGCGCGGGCGGCAAGGGCCAGGCCTTCCACCGACTGCACCAGGGAGCCGGGCCGGTGCGGGTCGACGGTGAGCGACCACAGCGTCGAGGGGGCGACGGCGATCATTTCGGCGTGATCGCCGTCGCCGTCCGCCGCGGTGTCGGTTCCGGTGATGCGGCCCAGTGCGGCCATCAGCACCGGCACGCACTCGCTTTCCTCGCTGTGCTGGTGGTGCCGGTACACGTGGAACCTGTCGCGGGCGACGATGAGCAACCGCGCCATGCTCTCGGCGCGCTCGCCGTAGCGGCCGATCCAGAAGAGGTCGGACAGCACGCGCGGGGAGCTGACGGCCCAGGTGCCCGCGGCTGTCTTCGCCGGAGGTTCCACGCTCGGTGGGCTGATCGCCTCGGCCCGCGCCCGCTCGGTGGGTCGCACCCAGACATCTTTCGCCGCAACGGTTTTCAATGTGTAGGCGGCGTCCCCGGGCGCCAGCACGTAGCCGATGCCGCCGATCATCGGCGCGTAACCGCCCCGCTGGGCGACGGTGAACAACCGGAAGCCGACGCCCGACGACGACAGCACGCCGGCGTGGTCGGTCGGCGCGGACGAGAACTGCGGCAGCTCCTGGCCGACCCACTGCCATGGCATCGCCTCGATCTGGGCAGCCAATCGCGCCAGCTGCGGAGACGAAAGTGCCGGTCCGACAAGGGTTTTCTCGCCGACCGTCGACCTCACCAACAACGACGACAGATTCGCCAGCAAGTGCGAACGCTCGGCCGCGATGCCGCCCCAGTAGGCCGGCGCGCTGGGCAGCAGCAGGGTCTCCGACAGCAGGTGCTCGGCCATCGCGGGCAGGAACCGCTGCAGCCCAGGGTTTTCCAGAATCCCGCTGCCCAGCGTGTTGACGACGGTCACCGTCCCGCGGTGTTGCGCTTCCACCAGGCCCGCCACCCCGAGGCGCGAATCGGCGCGCAGATCCAGCGGGTCCGAATAGTCGGCGTCGACCCGGCGCAGCACCACGTCGACGCGCTTCAGGGTGCCCAGCGAGCGCATCCACAGCATGCCGTCGCGCACCACCAGGTCCGCGCTCTCGACCATGGGGAAGCCCAGCAGGGTGGCCAGATAGGCCTGGTCGAAAGCGGTTTCGGAGTAGATGCCCGGGGACAGGACCACCACCACCGGGTCCTGGGCGTCGTCGGGTGCCGCGTCGATCAGCGCCAGCCGCAGGGCCTGCGCGAACGGGGTGGTCGGCCGCGGCCCGATCCGTTCGTAGAGGTCGGGAACCGCGTGCGCGACGACGCGCCGGTCGGCCAGCGCGTAGCCGGCCCCCGAGGGCGCCTGGGTCCGGTCGCCGTTGACGACGAAGGCCCCGTCCGGACGCCGGCTGACGTCGCAGGCGTGCAGGAAAAGCTGATGGCGCCCGGGGATCTCGATTCCGTTGGCGGCCCGCACGTAGCCGGGATGGGCGAACAGCAGCTCGGGGGGAAGGACGCCGTCGGTGAGCAGGCTGCGCGGCCCGTACAGGTCGGCGAGCACGGCGTCGAGCGCCCGGGACCGCTGCAGCAGCCCCGCCTCGAGCACCTCCCAGTCCGCCGCGGATAGCACGATCGGCAGGGTGTCCAGCTGCCAGGGCCTCGGCTCCTGGCCGCGGCCGCCGGGTTCGACGGCCGTGTAGGTGATGCCGTCGTTGTCGATCAGGCCGTGCACCACCGAGCGCAGCCGGTCCAGCCCGGCGCGGCCGCGCTCCGCGATCGCGTCGGCCACCTCGGCCCACGCGGGGCGCACGTTGCCGTCGCGGTCGACGAATTCGTCGTAGCCGCTCGCCGGGCCGTGCCGCAGATCGAAGAGGGCTTCCTGGGCCCGGGCGGCGCGGTAGCCGGCCAGCAACCGGTCCGCGTCGTAGCGGCCGCCGGCGCCGGGCGAGGCCGCACCGGTGCCGAATGTCATGTCCGCAAACGCCATTACTGCTGCACGGTACGCACGCGGCACAGGCCCAGGAGGCCCGGCGCGCCGGGCGTTATGCCGGAGCCGGGCCGGGTTGGTAGCCCGCCTGCTGCGGCGGGGCGACCTGCCCGCCGGAGAACTTGCGGTAGGCGTAAATCCCGATCAGGGAGGCGACCGGGGCCGCCACCAGCAGCCCGACGCCGCACGCCAGCGCACCCACCACGAACAGGGCCAGCTCGACCAGCCAGACCAGCAGGGCGTTGCCGAAGTTCGCGGTGACGGTGGAGAAGCTGGAGGTCAGCGCCTTGATGGGTTGCTCCGACCGATCGATGGCGAACGGGATGGTGAACTGGGCGAAGATGCCCAGGATCAGGCCCGGCAGGAAGCACAGCGCCGAGGCGATCGAGGTGAGGATGCCGACCAGCAGCGCGGCCAGGAACACCATGCCGAAGTTGCGCGGCTTGAAGAAGCTCCCGATCGTCACCGGGCGCCCGTCGGCCAGATCCAGGCAGCCGGACAGGAACGCGGATTGGGCGAACGCGCCCACGAGGTACGCGACCAGGTAGCCGAGGATCAGCAGCGTCATTCCGCCGCCGTTGAGGTTCGCCGTGAAGGTGAAGTAGTCGTCGTCGGAGCCGCTCGTCGTCGTGCCCACGCTTTGGCTCAGGCCGACCATGGCCGAGGCGGCGCCGATCAGCAGCCCGTAGACCAGAGCCGGAACGATCAGTGCCACCGGGTTTTTGGTGAATGCGTTCCAGGCCCAGCCGAACGCGTAACCGATGCTGAACGCCGGCGTGGGCGGGCCGCCGTAGCCGGGTGGGGGTCCGTAGCCGGGAGGCGGTGCGCCGTAGCCCGGGGGCGGCCCGTAGCCCGGGGGTGGGCCGTAACCCGGAGGCGGAGCGCCGTAACCCGGGGGTGGGCCGTACCCCGGGGGCGGCGGGGGTGGTGCGCCGTAACCGGGCGGTGGGGGATAGCCGGGAGGATTCTCGCTACCGCCCTGAGGGTCCGGCGGGCCTGAATATTCGGGGGGTTGGCTCATGTCCGTCCTTGCTATCCGGAGAGGAACGCGCGCTGAACTTGGCAAACCGGAACTTAGCAAAGATGCGGCCGGGGCGCGCGGGTCGCCGGGGCCGGCGCGGACGTCCGCCCGTCGTGGTATGCCTGAAGCCGTGTCCGACGGTCTGTTTGACCTGCCCGGCGCGCCGCGGCCAGACGATCATGGCTTGGGCGTGTCGAGTGGCTCGCCCCTGGCCGTCCGCATGCGTCCGGCGTCGCTGGACGAGGTGGTCGGGCAGGACCACCTGCTGGCGCCCGGGTCACCGCTGCGCCGCCTCGTCGAGGGCTCCGGCGTGGCGTCGGCCATCCTGTACGGGCCGCCCGGCAGCGGCAAGACCACGCTGGCCGCGCTGATCTCACAGGCGACCGGCCGCCGGTTCGAGGCGCTCTCGGCGTTGTCGGCCGGCGTGAAAGACGTTCGGGCGGTGATCGAAAAGGCGCGAACCGCGCTCCTTCGTGGTGAGCAGACGGTGCTGTTCATCGACGAGGTGCACCGGTTCTCCAAGACCCAACAGGACGCGCTGCTGTCCGCGGTGGAGAACCGGGTGGTGCTGCTGGTGGCGGCGACCACGGAGAACCCGTCGTTCTCGGTGGTGGCGCCGCTGCTGTCCCGCTCGCTGATCCTGCAGTTGCGGCCGCTGAGCGCCGACGACATCCGCACCGTCGTGCAGCGCGCGATCGACGACCCGCGCGGCCTGGGTGGGCAGGTCGCGGTCGCGCCCGAGGCCGTCGACCTGCTGGTGCGGTTGGCCGCGGGTGACGCGCGGCGCGCGCTGACGGCGCTGGAGGTCGCCGCCGAGGCGGTGCCACCCGACGGCGAGCTGACGGTCACCGCCATCGAGCAGTCCCTCGACGAAGCCGCTGTGCGCTACGACCGCGACGGCGATCAGCACTACGACGTCATCAGCGCCTTCATCAAGTCGGTGCGCGGCTCGGACGTCGACGCCGCGCTGCACTACCTGGCCCGCATGCTCGTCGCCGGGGAGGATCCGCGGTTCGTCGCGCGCCGGCTGATGATCCTGGCCAGCGAGGACATCGGCATGGCGGACCCGACCGCGCTGCAGGTGGCGGTCGCGGCGGCGCAGACGGTGGCGCTGATCGGCCTGCCCGAGGCCCAGCTCACGTTGGCGCACTGCACGATTCACCTGGCCACCGCGCCCAAGTCGAACGCGGTCACCACGGCACTGGGAGCGGCGATGGCCGACATCAGGGCGGGCAAGGCCGGCCTCGTGCCGCCCCATCTGCGCGACGGCCACTATTCGGGCGCCCAGGCGCTGGGCAATGCGCAGGGCTACAAATACTCCCACGACGAGCCGGATGGTGTTGCGGCGCAACAGTATCCGCCCGACGAGCTGGTGGGCACCGACTACTATCGGCCCACCGGCCGGGGCTTCGAGCGCGACATGGCGGGTCGGCTGGAGCGGCTGCGCGCGATCATCCGTAGGAAACGGGGGTGAGGAAGGAATGAAAACCTTCACCGACGAGGAGATGGGCCAACTGCTGCCCACCGCCAAGCAATACAGCGTCGTCATCCTCAAGCGCGGCCCGAGGTTCGGGGACGAGTCGTCAGCGGAGATCATCTGGGAGCACGGCCGGCGCAACTTCGGACTGCGTGACGACGGCGTCCTCGCGGTGGTGCTGCCGGTCGCCGACGAGTCCGACGTCTGCGGCATCGGTGTTTTCGCCGCGAGCCTCGACGAGACCGCGGCCCTCATGGCCGACGACCCGGGAGTGGCGGCGGGGGTGTTCGTCTACCAGGTGCACGCCTGCCGGGGCTTCCCCGGCGACGCGCTGCCCTGACCCGCGGCGCCGGCGCTCAGACCAGCTCGGGCACCCGCAGGTGGGCGATCGCCAGCTCGAATTCGGCGACGTCGATCACCTCGGCCCCCAGCTCGCGGACGCGCCTACTGCGCAGCTCGGTGGCCCGGTCGCGGTTGCGGGCCATCGCGTCCATCGAGTCGAACGTCGAGCAGGTCACCGCGCGGCGGCAGGCGGGGTGGTCGACCAGCAGGCTGGCGCTGCAGAACCCGTCGAGGTCCTCCATCTCGGGCAGCACCGCCATCCGGTAGAAGTCCAGGGAGCGGCTCAGCTGATCCGGCACCACCTTGAGCCAGGTGGCGCGCACGCAGGCGCCCTGGCGGGAGGGGTGGTCGCGGTGCAGCAGGGCGATGTCCCATTCCTCGACCCGGGCGCTGCCGTCGAACATCAGCGCGGCCCGGTCACGGATGGGCGCGACCCGCTCGGCGCTGCCGCGCATCGCCTCGATGGTCTCCCACGAACTGGTGGCGATGCAGGTGCCGGACTGCCGGTCGACCAACAGCGACAGCCCCAACCACCCGTCGATCTCCTTGAGGGCGGGCATGACGACATCGCGAACGTGCGCAATCCCGATGTCGACCGACAGCGGCTGCGCCTGGATGGTGGTGGAGCGTGCGTACACGGTCGACCCCTTCCATATCGGGGCGGCGCCCCGGTGGCGCCACCGGTCCCACCCGCTACCTTCCTCCTGCCGGTAGCGCGCCGCAATGCTTTCGGGGCGCAGATCGGCGACCGGCCGAATGCCTGGTTCGGCCGGTCCCACCGCCCATCTCGATCAGACCAGCTCGGGCACCCGGAGGTGCGCCAGCGCCAGCTCGAACTCGCATTCATCGAGTTCCTCGGCGCGCGCCTCTTGCATCGAGGAGCTCTTCAGCGCGGTTGCCTGCTCCCTGTTGCGTTCCATCGCCTCGATGCTGTCGAACGTCGCCGAGGACACGGCGCGCCCGGAGGCGCGGTCGATCAGAAGGCTCGCACTGCAGAACCCGTCGAGGCCTTCGAGCTGGGGCAGGACGGACGACTTGTAGTACTCGATCCCTTGGTCCATGGTCTCCGGCGGCACCTCGACCCACGTCGCTCGCACGCCCGCACCGTCAGGCGCGCGGTGGTCGCGATGCAGCACCGCGATCTCCCACTGCTCGACGTTCGCCGTGCCCTCGAACATTTCTGCCGCCCGATCGCGGATGCCCGTCACGGCTTCACCGCTGGCGCGCATGGACTCGTCGCTCTCCCAGGCGGTGGTGGCGATGCACCGGCCGGAGCGACGATCGACCAATAGGGACAGCCCGATGCACCCCGGCATACCGTGCAGCGCGGGCATGACCTCATCGCGAACATGCGCAAGTCCGGCGTCGATGGACGAGGGTTGCGCCTGAATTGTGGTAGAGCGCGCGTACACGATCCACCCCCTCTTTGTTCGGGGCAGCGCCCCGGTGGCGCCACCGGTCATGAATTACCTTCCTCCGGCGGGTTGCGCCCCGCAATGCCCAAATGTGGTCGCGCTCACAAACGATTGGCTGGTCGGCGGGCCCGCACCGGTAGGCTGGTCCGGATGCATACCGATGTGTTGGACGTGGACACGTCACGCCGCCGCATCGTCGATCTCACCGAGGCGGTGCGCGGGTTCTGCTGGTCGCGCGGGGACGGCCTGTGCAACGTGTTCATCCCGCACGCGACGGCCGGGGTGGCCATCATCGAGACGGGCGCCGGTTCCGACGACGACCTGGTCGACACGCTGGAACGGCTGCTGCCGCGCGACGACCGGTACCGGCACGCGCACGGCTCCCAGGGCCACGGCGCCGACCACGTGATGCCCGCGCTCGTCGCGCCGTCGGTGACGGTTCCGGTCTCGGGTGGGGAGCCGATGCTGGGCACCTGGCAAAGCATCGTCCTGGTCGACCTGAACCGCGACAACCCGCAACGCTCGGTCCGGCTGAGCTTCCTGGAGGGTTAGCGGGCCGGTAGCCGTCGCCACGGAGCAGGTACTGTGAGCGGTCGAAATGCGTCGTTAGACGGGCTTCCCATACCCCGGCGAATAGGCTGGGAACAAGACGTCGAAGTAGAAGGAAGAAGCGGACTTCAAAGTGCAGACACACGAGATCAGGAAAAGGTTTCTTGATCATTTCGTGAAGGCGGGCCACACCGAGGTGCCGAGCGCATCGGTGATCCTCGACGACCCCAACCTGCTGTTCGTCAACGCGGGCATGGTCCAGTTCGTGCCCTACTTCCTGGGCGCGCGCACACCGGAATACTCGACCGCCACCAGCATCCAGAAGTGCATCCGCACCCCCGACATCGACGAGGTCGGTATCACCACCCGGCACAACACGTTCTTCCAGATGGCCGGCAATTTCTCGTTCGGCGACTACTTCAAACGCCGCGCGATCGAACTGGCGTGGACCCTGCTGACCAACAGCGTCGAGCAGGGCGGCTACGGCCTGGATCCCGAACGAATTTGGGCGACGGTCTATTTCGACGACGACGAGGCCGTGCAGCTGTGGCGGGAAATCGCCGGACTACCCGAAGAGCGGATCCAGCGCCGCGGCATGGCGGACAACTACTGGTCGATGGGCATCCCCGGGCCGTGCGGCCCGTCATCGGAGATCTATTACGACCGGGGACCGGAATTCGGGGTCGAGGGCGGCCCGGTGGTCAACGAAGACCGCTACATCGAGATCTGGAACCTCGTGTTCATGCAGAACGAGCGCGGCGAGGGGACCGGCAAGGAGGACTTCGAAATCCTCGGGCCGTTGCCGCGCAAGAACATTGACACCGGCATGGGTGTGGAGCGGGTCGCGTTCATCCTGCAGGGCGTGCACAACGTCTACGAGACCGACCTGCTGCGCCCGGTCATCGACGCCGTGGCCGCACGGGCGCCGCGCGGATACGGCTTGTCAGGTCCAGAAGGCAACCACGACGACGACGTGCGCTACCGGGTCATCGCCGACCACAGCCGCACCGCCGCCATCCTGATCGGCGACGGCGTCACTCCCGGCAACGACGGCCGCGGCTACGTGCTGCGCCGGTTGCTGCGCCGGGTGATCCGCTCGGCCAAGCTGCTCGACATCGAGGGCCCCATCGTCGGCGACCTGATGGCCACCGTGCGCGACGCGATGGGCCCCTCATATCCGGAACTCGTCGCCGATTTCGACCGGATCAGGCGCATCGCCGTCGCCGAGGAGACCGCGTTCAACCGCACCTTGGCGGCGGGATCGAAGCTGTTCGACGAGGTCGCCGGAACCACCAAAGCCGCAGGAGCGAAGGCGATTTCGGGTTCGGACGCCTTCACCCTGCACGACACCTACGGGTTCCCGATCGAGCTCACGCTGGAGATGGCCTCCGAGGCCGGCCTGCAGGTCGACGAGGTCGGCTTCCGGGAGCTGATGGCCGAACAGCGCCGCCGCGCCAAGGCCGACGCCGCCGCCCGCAAGCACGCGCACGCGGACCTGACCGCGTACCGCGAACTGGTCGACGCCGGCCCCACCGAGTTCACCGGCTTCGACGAATTGACTTCCGAGGCAAGGATTTTGGGAATCTTCGTCGACGGGAAGCGGGTGCCGGTTGTCACGCACGGCGCCGAGGGGGTCGATCGCGTCGAACTCGTGCTGGACCGCACCCCGCTCTACGCCGAGGCCGGCGGCCAGATCGCCGACGAGGGCACCATCAGCGGGACGGGCGCCGGCGGAAGCGCCCGCGCCGCGGTCACCGACGTGCAGAAGATCGCCAAAACCCTGTGGGTGCACCGGGTCAACGTCGAGTCCGGGGAATTCGTGGAGGGCGACACCGTCATCGCCGCGGTCGACCCGCAATGGCGGCGGGGCGCCACCCAGGGCCACTCGGGAACCCACATGGTGCACGCGGCGCTGCGACAAGTGCTGGGCCCCAACGCCGTTCAGGCCGGATCGCTGAACCGGCCGGGATATCTGCGCTTCGACTTCAACTGGCAAGGCGCCCTGTCCGACGAGCAGCGCACCCAGATCGAAGAGGTGACCAACCAGGCCGTGCAGGCCGACTTCGAGGTGCACACGTTCACCGAGCAGCTCGAGAAGGCCAAGGCGATGGGGGCGATCGCGATGTTCGGCGAACGCTATCCCGACGAGGTGCGGGTGGTGGAGATCGGCGGGCCCTTCTCGCTGGAGCTGTGCGGCGGCACCCACGTGCACAACTCCGCGCAGATCGGGCCGGTGACGATCCTGGGCGAATCCTCGGTCGGTTCCGGGGTGCGCCGGGTGGAGGCCTACGTCGGGCTGGAGTCCTTCCGGCACCTGGCCAAGGAACGCGCGCTGATGGCCGGGCTGGCGTCGTCGCTGAAGGTGCCGTCCGACGAGGTGCCCGCCCGGGTGGCCAATCTGGTGGAGCGTCTCAAGGCGGCGGAGAAGGAACTCGAGCGCGCCCGGCTGGCCGGCGCGAAGGCCGCCGCCACCGACGCCGCGGCGGGCGCGGAGCGCATCGGTAACGTCCGGGTGGTGGCGCAGCGCATGTCCGGCGGAATGACGGCGGCCGACCTGCGCTCGCTGGTCGGCGACATCCGCGGCAAGCTGGGCAGCGATCCCGCGGTGGTCGCGCTGATCGCCGAGGGCGAAAACGGAAGCGTGCCGTATGCGGTCGCGGCCAACCAGGCCGCCCACGATCTGGGCCTTCGCGCCAACGACCTGGTCAAGCAGCTGGCCGCGGCGGTCGACGGCCGCGGCGGCGGCAAGGCGGACCTGGCGCAGGGCTCCGGCAAGGACGCGGCCGGCATCGACGCCGCCCTCGATGCGATCCGCTCCGAGATCGCCGCGATAGCGCGGGTCGGTTGAGTGGTTTCCGCACAGCACCGCGCGCCCGACCGGCCCGGCGATCCTGACCAGGACCCCGGGCGGGGCCGCCGGCTCGGCGTCGACGTGGGCAGCGTGCGCATCGGCGTGGCCTGCAGCGACCCCGACGCCATCCTGGCCACCCCGGTGGAGACCGTGCGCCGCGACCGCTCCGGCAAACACCTGCGGCGGCTGGCGGCGCTGGTCGCCGAACTCGAGGCGGTCGAGGTGGTCGTCGGGCTGCCGCGCACGCTGGCCGACCGGACCGGCCCGTCCGCGATCGACGCGATCGAGCTGGCCGACGCGCTGGCTGACCGCATCGCACCCACGCCCGTGCGGCTGGCCGACGAGCGGCTCACCACGGTGACCGCGCAGCGATCGCTGCGCGCGGCCGGGGTGCGGGCCAAACAGCAGCGGGCGGTGATCGATCAGGCGGCCGCGGTGGCCATCCTGCAGAGTTGGTTGGATCAACGCCGCGCGACCCTGACGGGACCGGTGGCGGGGGAGCGCACCGATGGTTGACAGCGCGCGGCGTGAACGAGCCGAACCCGAGGCCGTGGGTCCACCCGGGCGCAGGTCGAGCCGCACCGCCCGCAATAAGGCGCAGCGCGGCCGCCGGCGGAGGCGCGTCGCCCTGCGCACCGCGCTGGCGCTGGTCGCCGTGATCGTGGTGGCGGGTGTGTTCGCGGGCGGCAAGCTGTGGCACGCCGTGTTCGGGCCCGGTGACGACTACACCGGAAACGGCAAGCGCGACATCGTGATTCAGATCAAGGACGGTGACTCGACCACCATGGTCGGGGAGACGCTGCAGAACGAGCACGTGATCAAGACCGTCCGCGCGTTCGTCAACGCCGCGCACGGCAACAGCAAGATCTCCTCCATCCAGCCCGGCTTCTACCGCATGCGCACCGAGATCCCGGCCGCCAACGCCGTCACGCGGCTGGCCGACCCCGACAGCCGGGTGGGCCGGCTGGTCATCCCGGAGGGCCGGCAGCTCGACGACACCACCGACATGAAGACCAACGTGGTCAACCCCGGCATCTTCACCCTGATCTCGCGGGCCACCTGTGTGGATTTCGACGGGAACCAGCGGTGCGTCTCCGTGCAGGACCTGCGCGCGGCCGCCGCCAACAGTTCTCCCTTGGCGTTGGCGGTGCCGCCATGGGCCACCGAACCCGTCGGTGAGCTCGGCAAGGACCACCGCCGCATCGAGGGGCTGATCGCGCCGGGAACCTTCAACGTCGATCCGTCCGCGCCGGCCGCGACCATCCTGTCGAACCTGATCGGCGCCGGGGCGGTGGAGTACATGAAGTCCGGGCTGGTCGACACCGCCCAGGCGATGGGTCTGTCGCCCTACGACATCCTGGTGGTGGCATCGCTGGTGCAGCAGGAGGCCAAGTCGCAGGACTTCGCGAAGGTCGCCCGGGTCATCTACAACCGGCTGCACGCGCACCACACGCTGGAGTTCGACTCGACCGTCAACTACCCGCTGGACCGCCGCGAGGTGGCCACCACCGACGGCGATCGCGCCCAGAAGACGCCGTGGAACACCTACGTGTCGCAGGGCCTGCCGGCCACCGCGATCTGTTCGCCCGGCGTCGACGCGCTGAACGCCGCCGAGCATCCCGAGCCCGGTGACTGGTTGTACTTCGTCACCATCGACGGCCAGGGGACGACGCTGTTCACCAAGGATTATCAGCAGCACCTGGCCAACATCGAGCTGGCTAAGCACAACGGTGTCCTCGATTCCGCCCGCTGAGCGCGCGCCCAGAAAAGCGGCGGTGCTCGGCAAGCCGATCGCCCACTCGAAATCCCCGCAGCTGCACCTGGCCGCTTACCGCGCGCTGGGCCTGACCGGCTGGACCTACGAGCGCATCGAATGCGACGCCGACCAGCTGCCCGGGGTGGTCGGCGGGCTCGGGCCCGACTGGGTCGGGGTGTCGGTGACCATGCCGGGCAAGTTCGCCGCCCTGGCGTTCGCCGACGAGCGCACCGAGCGTGCCCGACGGGTGGGATCGGCCAACACCCTGGTGCGCACCCCGACGGGCTGGCGGGCCGACAACACCGACATCGACGGCGTCGCGGGGGCGCTCGCGTCGACCGGGTCGGCCTGGGGATGGGCGCTGGTCTGTGGATCGGGCGGCACCGCGCCCGCGGCCGTCGCCGGCCTGGCGCAACTGGGCGTCGGCGGCATCACCGTGGTGGCCCGCAACCCCGACAAGGCGGCCCGGCTGGTGGAGCTGGGAACCGCGATGGGCGTGGCGACGCGGTTCTGCGACCTCGACGGCGGCGGGCTGGCCGACGAGGTCGCGGCCGCGGACGTGCTGGTCAGCACCATTCCGGCGGACGTGGCCGCCCGCTACGTGGGCACCTTGTCCGGCATCGGTGTGCTGCTCGACGCCGTCTACGATCCGTGGCCGACGCCGCTGGCCGCCGCGGTGACGGCCGCGGGGGGCCGGGTGATCAGCGGCGTGCAGATGCTGCTGCACCAGGCGTTCGCGCAGGTCGAACAGTTCACCGGGCTGCCCGCGCCCCGCGAGGCCATGGCTTGCGCGCTGGAGGCTTCGGATTAGCCTGCCGCGCATGCGGATTGCGGCGGTGTGCCTGGTGCTGGTCTGGTTGGCGGCGTTGAGCTGCTACGACATCCGCGAACGACGATTGCCCAACGCGCTGACCCTGACCGGGGCCGTCGCGATCCTGGCGGCGGCCGCGTTGGCCGGGCGTGGGTGGCCGGCGCTGGCCGGGGCCGCGGCGTTGACCGCGATCTATCTGCTGGTCCACGGGGTGGCGCCGGGCGGGATGGGCGCCGGCGACGTCAAGCTGGCCATCGGCCTGGGCGCGCTGACCGGCTGGTGCGGTGTCGGCGTGTGGTTTTTGGCGGCGCTGGGTGCGCCGCTGCTGACCGTGCTGATCGGGGTGGTCTCGATGGCGCGGCGGTCGGGCCGCACGGTGCCGCACGGCCCGTCCATGTGTCTGGCCAGCGCGGCGGGGGTCGGCCTGTCGCTGTTGTGAGGCCCTCAGTTTCCGACGACGACGGGGCGCAGCAGCGGCAACAGCTCCTCGCCGAGCCGGACCGTCTCCGACTTGTACGGGGTGTCCGAAAACACGAAATGGCTGACCCCCAGGTCGGCGTATTTGCGCAGCGCGGCGGCGACTTCGGCGGCCGACCCGACCAGCCACGTCGTCCCGGCGCCTTCCCCGCCGTACTTGCTCGGCGTCGTATACAGACAGGAATCGAGCACCTCGCCGCGCGCGGCGAGGTCGGACAGCCGCCGCTGGCCCGCGGATCCCTTCGGGTCGTGCAGCAGCTGCATGGTGGGCGTTCCGGCCAGGGTGGCGACCTTGGCCTCGGCGTCGCGCCAGGCCTGCTCGGAGGTGTCGCGCACCAGGGTGGTGACCCGGAGGCCGAATTCCAGGGGCGCGTGCTCGCGACCGAGCTTGGTGGACAACGACTTCAGCCGGTCGATGCGTTCGGCGATCCCGTCCAGCGGCTCCCCCCAGAACAGTTGGACGTCGGCGTCGGTCGCGGCGACCTGCTCGGCGGCCGCCGATGCTCCACCGAAGTACAGCGTCGGGTGCCGGCCCTCGGCCGCGCCGAGCGGGCGCGGCTGCAGGGTCGAGTGTTCGACGGTGTAGAACTCGCCGCGGTGGGTGACGTCGTCCTCGCGCCACAACCGGCGCAGCAACCGGATGAATTCCCGCGTGCGGTCGTAGCGGCGTGACTTGTCGACCTCGGCGTCGCCGTAGGCGGCCGGATCGTCGGCGCCGCTGACGATGTTGACCAGCAGCCGGCCGTCGTTGAGCCGGTCGAGGGTGGCCGCCGCGCTGGCGAAATGCGCCGGATGCCAGTACCCGGGACGGACCGCCACCAGGGGCGCGAAGTGGTTGGTGCGCGCGGCGATTGCGGTCGCGACCGTGAAGGTGTCCGGACGTCCCCAGCCGGTGCCGATCAGCGCGCCGTCCCAGCCGTGTTGCTCGGCGCGCTGCGCCAGGTCGACGGAATAGTCGAGGCTTCCCCAGCCGTCGACGGTGTCGTCGCCGCGATGGCCGGGCTCGACGGTATTCGGTATGTACCAGAGAAATTGACCCACCAGACAAGATGCTGGCATACGACCGCGGCGGCCCGGCCCGGCCGCGGACCGAATCGCGTGGTCACCCCTGGAATCAGGGCGGATGAAAGTCCGCGCATCGGGTCCTCGCGGCCGCAGGCTGCGCGAATCGGCTTTCGGAAGCCGCCATGGGAAGATGGGACGCGTGTTGCGTTGGATCACCGCCGGGGAGTCGCATGGTCGTGCGCTGGTGGCCGTGCTCGAAGAGATGGTCGCCGGAGTGGAGGTCACCTCCCTCGACATTTCCGAACAGCTCGCCCGCCGCCGGCTCGGCTACGGCCGCGGGGCCCGGATGGCGTTCGAACGGGACGCGGTGAGCGTGCTGTCCGGGGTGCGCCACGGTGTCACGCTGGGCGGGCCCATCGCGGTGGAGATCGGCAATACCGAATGGCCCAAGTGGGAGACCGTGATGGCCGCCGACCCCGTCGACCCGGGGGAGCTGGCGGATAGCGCGCGCAACGCGCCGCTCACCCGGCCGCGGCCCGGCCACGCCGATTACGCGGGCATGCTCAAGTACGGCTTCGACGACGCCCGGCCGGTGCTGGAACGGGCCAGCGCCCGCGAGACCGCGGCCCGCGTCGCCGCGGCGACCATCGCCCGGTCGTTCCTGCGGCAGGCGCTGGGCGTCGAGGTGCTCTCGCACGTGATCGCGATCGGCCCGTCGGCGCCCTACGACGGCCCGCCGCCGGGTCCCGGGGACCTGGCCGCGATCGACGCCAGCCCGGTCCGCGCGTACGACAAAGCGGCCGAGGAGGCGATGATCGCCGAGATCGAGGCCGCCAAGAAGGACGGCGACACCCTCGGCGGTGTGGTCGAGGTGGTGGTCGTGGGCCTGCCCGTCGGGCTGGGCTCGTTCACCAGCGGCGACAACCGACTCGACAGCCAGCTCGCCGCCGCAGTGATGGGCATCCAGGCGATCAAGGGCGTCGAGATCGGCGACGGATTCGAGACGGCGCGCCGCCGTGGCAGCGCCGCCCACGACGAGATGTACCCCGGCCCCGACGGCGTGGTCCGCTCGACCAACCGCGCGGGCGGCCTGGAAGGCGGCATGACCAACGGCCAGCCGCTGCGCGTGCGCGCGGCGATGAAGCCGATCTCCACGGTGCCGCGGGCGCTGGCCACCGTCGACATGGCGACCGGCGACGAAGCCGTCGCGATCCACCAGCGCTCGGACGTGTGCGCGGTGCCGGCCGCCGGCGTGGTGGTCGAGGCCATGGTCGCGCTGGTGTTGGCCCGCGCGGCGCTGCAGAAGTTCGGCGGCGATTCGCTGGCCGAAACCCGCCGCAACGCCGAGGCCTACCGGAGGGCGGTCGCCGAGCGGGAATCGCCGGCCGCCCGGGGCACCGCGTGATGGCGCCCAAAGCGGTCCTGATCGGGTTGCCGGGGTCGGGCAAGTCCACCATCGGGCGCCGGCTCGCCAAGGCGCTCGACGTCCGCTTCCTCGACACCGATGCGGCGATCGAGCAGCGCACCGGGCGCCGTATCGACGAAATCTTCGCCACCGACGGGGAGCGGGAATTCCGGCGCATCGAGGAGGACGTGGTGCGCGCGGCGCTGGCCGACCACGACGGCGTGCTGTCCCTGGGCGGCGGCGCCGTCACCAGCCCCGGCGTGCGCGAGGCGCTCGCCGGCCACACCGTCATCTACCTGGAGATCAGCGCCACCGAAGGCGTCCGCCGCACCGGCGGGAACACGGTGCGGCCGCTGCTGGCCGGGCCCGATCGCGCCGACAAATTCCGCGCGTTGATGGCCGAACGCAGCCCGCTGTACCGGCGGGCGGCGACCATCCGCGTCGACACCAACCGGCGCAACCCTGGCGCGGTGGTCCGCTACATCGTCTCGCGGTTACAAGCCCCGGCGGGGGCCGCCACGTGACCGCGCCGGCGACGGGGAGGAGCGGCGCCATATGACCACGCCCGACCCGGTGACCATCGAGGTCGCCGTCGACCCGTCGTACCCGGTGATCATCGGCACCGGCTTGCTGAACGAGCTCGAAGAGCTCCTGGGCGGCCGGCACAAGGTGGCCATCGTGCATCAACCGGTGCTGGCGGAGACCGCTGAGGTGATCCGAAGCCGGTTGGCGGACAAGGGCGTTGACGCGCACCGCATCGAAATCCCGGACGCCGAAGACGGCAAGGATCTTCCCGTCGTGGGCTTCTTGTGGGAAGTGTTGGGCCGCATCGGGATTGGGCGCAAGGACGCATTGGTCAGCCTGGGCGGCGGCGCGGCCACCGACGTCGCGGGTTTCGCGGCGGCCACCTGGCTGCGCGGCGTCGACATCGTGCACGTGCCCACGACGCTGCTGGGCATGGTCGACGCGGCCGTCGGCGGCAAGACCGGCATCAACACCGACGCGGGCAAGAACCTGGTCGGGTCGTTCCATCAGCCCCGCGCGGTCCTGGTCGACCTCGCGACGCTGCAGACGTTGCCGCCCAACGAACTCGTCGCCGGGATGGCCGAAATCGTCAAGGCGGGCTTCATCGCCGACCCGGTGATCCTCGACCTCATCGAGGCCGACCCGAAGGCCGCGGTGGATCCGTCGGGCGAGGTGCTCGCGGAGCTGATCCGCCGCGCGATCGCCGTCAAGGCGGAGGTCGTCGCCGCCGACGAGAAGGAGTCGGAGCTGCGCGAAATCCTCAACTACGGGCACACATTGGGGCACGCGATCGAACGCCGTGAGCGCTACGAATGGCGGCACGGTGCGGCGGTCTCGGTGGGCCTGGTCTTCGCCGCGGAACTGGCCCGCCTCGCCGGGCGCCTCGACGACGCCACCGCCCAGCGCCACCGCACCATCCTGTCCGCGCTCGGTCTGCCGGTCAGCTACGACGCCGACGCGCTGCCGCAGCTGCTGGAATACATGGCGGGAGACAAGAAGTCGCGCGCCGGTGTGCTGCGGTTCGTGGTCCTCGACGGGCTGGCCAAGCCGGGCCGGCTGGCCGGGCCCGACCCGTCGCTGCTGGCGGCGGCGTACGCCGGACTCGCGGAGGTCTCATGAGCACGACGGCGAACGTGAACGTGCAGGTGATCAATGGCCCCAACCTGGGGCGGCTGGGACGGCGCGAGCCCGACGTGTACGGCGACACGACGCATGAGCAGCTGGCGACGCTGATCGAACGGGAAGCCACCGAGCTCGGCCTCAAAGCCGTTGTGCGGCAAAGCGACAACGAGGCGCAGCTACTGGACTGGATCCACGCGGCGGCCGACGCGAAAGAACCGGTCATCCTCAACGCCGGCGGCCTGACCCACACCTCGGTGGCGCTGCGCGACGCGTGCGCCGAATTGAGCGCGCCGCTGATCGAGGTGCACATCTCGAATGTGCATGCGCGCGAAGAGTTTCGGCGACACTCCTACCTCAGCCCGGTCGCGACCGGAGTGATCGTCGGTCTGGGCGTGCAGGGCTATCTGCTCGCCCTGCGCTACCTGGCCGCGGCGCCGAACGCTGCCGGCTAGTCCCTTTTCGGCTCCGTGCCGGGCTCGCCGGCGGTCGGGATGGTCTCGGTCTTCGGGTCGTCCTCGGACTTGGCGATGGTCTCGGTGGGGCCCTCGCGCTCGGCCGTGGCGACCGCCGCGGTCCGCTCCTCGGCGTGGGCGCCGGCCGCGGGAATCTCACCGGTGGGAGCGTCGTCGGCGCGCACCGCGGAGAACACGTCCGTGTCACCGTCCCGCTCGTGTTTTTCGCCGAGGCCGTGGTGCTTCTCCGGCGTCTTCTCGAACTGCCGGTCCACCCGCCAGCGGCCGATGGTCACGCCGATGATGCCGGGCAGGAAGACGCACAGCGCGGTGAACGCCGCGAACGTCGTCACCTCGTTGATCAACCCCCCCGTGTACAGCCCGGTGTACACCAGCGCGATCAGCCAGGAGACGGCGCCACTGAGCAGGCCCGCGACCAGGCCGGCCAGCAGCCAGGTCATCGCCAGATCGCCGCGGCGATCCGGATCGCGGTTGGCCGTGGCGTCGGCCCGGCCGTCCAGCACACCCCACACGGCGACCCCGATGACGAACAGAAGCAGCAGCACCACGCTGAACAGACCAGCCTGCGTCTGCCACGCGTTGATCAGCGCACCTTGGAACAATCGAACGACGACCATCGCCGCGGCGTACACCAATCCGCGCAGCATCCAGTTACTCATGGCCCAAAAGCGTAGCGAGTACCGTCAAGACCCGTGACACATTCACAGCGTCGAGACAGGCTCAGAGCGCAGCTCGAGACCAGCGGACTGGATGCGCTGCTGGTCACGGACCTGGTCAACGTCCGTTATCTCTCCGGATTCACCGGATCGAACGGCGCGTTGCTGGTGTTCGCCGATGATTTCAACGAGGGAAGGCCCGTGTTGGCGACCGACGGCCGGTACCGAACCCAGGCCGCCGAACAGGCGCCGGACGTGGAAGTCGCCATCGAACGCGCGCTGGGACGCTATCTGGTCGGCCAGGCGGCCGAGGCGGGCGCGCGGAAGCTGGGTTTCGAAAGCAACGTGGTGACCGTCGATGGATTCGACGCCCTGGCCGCCGAGCTGGACGGCCGGAAGGCGCCCACCGAGCTGGTGAAGGCCGCCGGAACGGTCGAGGCGTTACGCGAGGTCAAGGACGCCGGCGAGGTCGCTCTGCTGCGCCTGGCCTGCGAGGCCGCCGACGCCGCGCTCACCGACCTGGTGGCGCGTGGCGGGCTGCGGCCCGGCCGCACCGAACGCGAGGTCAGCCGGGAGCTGGAGGCCCTGATGCTCGGTCACGGCGCCGACGGGATCTCGTTCGAGACCATCGTGGCCGCGGGGCCGAACTCGGCGATCCCGCATCATCGCCCCACCGACGCGGCGCTGGCGGTCGGCGATTTCGTCAAGATCGACTTCGGCGCGCTGGTCGGCGGTTACCACTCCGACATGACCCGCACGTTCGTGCTCGGCAAGGCCGCCGACTGGCAGCTGGAGATCTACCAGTTGGTCGCCGACTCGCAGCGGGCCGGCCGGGAGGCGTTGCACGCCGGCGCCGACCTGCGCGGGGTGGACGCCGCGGCCCGCCAGGTGATCGCCGACGCCGGCTACGGCGAGCAGTTCAGCCACAGCCTGGGCCATGGCGTGGGCCTGGAGATCCACGAGGCGCCGGGCATCGGCGCCACGTCCACCGGCACCTTGCTGGGCGACTCCGTGGTGACCGTGGAGCCCGGCGTCTACCTGCCCGGCCGCGGCGGTGTCCGCATCGAGGACACCTTGGTGGTGCCGGAAAAGGGCCGCGCCCAGGCCCCGGAACTGCTGACCAAATTCCCCAAGGAGCTGGCCGTCCTCTCCTAGCTCGGGGGGTTGTGCCCGCGAGTAAGGTCGGGGGCGTGAACGGGGTGGCACGGGGGTTGGTGCGCCTGCGGGATTTCCGGTGGGACATGTACGCCCAGCCCCTACGGGAGACACGGGTGGAGTTGCACGTCGTCTACTTCGCCGTGCACCTGCCGTTGGCCAGCGGGCTCACGCTGCGCGTCCCGCTGTTGACGATGATCAAACCGCTGCCTTCGAATGAGAAGTCCGAGGAGCCATCCCGGGTCGACGGCCAGCGGGCCCACCGCTGACGCGTTCCGCCCGCCGGCCCCCGACCCCGTGCCGCGGGCCTTGACCGGCGAGCACTCTAAACTGGCCGACAAGTCGCAGACAGTTCCGTAGCCGACTGTCCATCCCCGAGGAGACATACCGAACCGTGGCAAGCACTGCCGATTTCAAGAATGGACTGGTGCTGGTGATCGACGGCCAGCTGTGGCAGATCGTCGAGTTCCAGCACGTCAAGCCCGGCAAGGGCCCCGCGTTCGTGCGGACCAAGCTGAAGAACGTGCTCTCGGGCAAGGTCGTCGACAAGACCTACAACGCCGGGGTGAAGGTGGAGACCGCGACCGTGGACCGGCGCGACGCCACCTACCTGTACCGCGACGGCTCGGACTTCGTGTTCATGGATAGCCAGGACTACGAACAGCATCCGCTGCCGGAATCGCTGGTCGGCGACGCCGCCCGGTTCCTGCTCGAGGGCCTGCCGGTGCAGGTGGCGTTCCACGACGGGGCGCCGCTGTACCTCGAGCTGCCGGTGTCGGTCGAAATGGAGGTCACCCACACCGAGCCCGGCCTGCAGGGCGACCGGTCCAGCGCCGGCACCAAACCCGCGACCGTGGAAACCGGGGCGGAGATCCAGGTGCCGCTGTTCATCAACACCGGGGACAAGCTGAAGGTGGACACCCGTGACGGCAGCTACCTGGGACGTGTCAACGCGTGAGCCGGCCCGTTAAAGGGCGACATCAGGCTCGCAAGCGCGCCGTCGACCTACTGTTCGAAGCCGAGGCGCGCGGACTGAGCCCCGCGGAGGTTGTCGACGTCCGCACCGGTTTGGCCGAGGCGAACCCCGAAATCGCGCCCCTGCAGCCGTATACGGCCGCGGCGGCGCGGGGCGTCGGCGAACACGCCGCGCACATCGACGACCTGATCAGCTCGCACCTGCAGGGCTGGACGCTGGACCGGCTGCCCGCCGTGGACCGCGCCATCCTGCGGGTCGCGGTGTGGGAGCTGCTGTACGCCGACGACGTGCCGGAGCCGGTCGCCGTCGACGAAGCCGTCCAGCTGGCCAAGGAGTTGTCCACCGACGACTCTCCGGGCTTCGTCAACGGGGTGCTCGGCCACGTCATGCTGGTGACCCCGCAGATCAGGGCGGCCGCCCAGGCCGTCCGGGGGGCGGTGGGTTCCGACGCCGCAGGCACAGCGGAGGACCGCGGACCGCAGCCATGAGCCGGTTGGAGCTGCGCCTGGTCGTTGCGGCCGTGCTGGCTGCGACGGTGGTGGTGGTCGCGGTGGTGTGCGCCGCCTACGGGTGGACCATCGTCGCCTCGGTGCTCTCGATCTTCGCGCTCGCGGTGGGCGCCTGGCTCTATCACTGCGCCGAACGGGTGGCCGTCGCCCGCCGCATCAGCACGGTGCGTTCGGCGGCCCGGCCGCTGCAGCCGCTGCTGCCGGTGATGGCCGCGATCATGGGCCTGACGCAGGGCGTGGTGCGAGCGCTGAGCGACGTCACCGACCTGCCGGCCCGCCGCCGGGAGTTGCCCGTGCTGCGGTGGGCGGACGGCGCCAGGGGCAACAGGCGGATGATCGAAAGTGACAGGGATAGCCACGAAGAACCGGATCGCTGACCAATGCTGAGGTGAAATGACCACGGGCGGGGCGCGGCGGGTTGACAATACGAGCTGGACTGCAGCGGCGGCGATCCGAGAAGAACAGGTGAGGTCATGATTCGATACAGCACCCAGCCGCGACGACTTCGAGTGTCCGCGCTGGCGGCGGTGGCCAACCCGTCGTACGCCCGTGTCGACACCTGGAACCTGCTCGACGACGCGTGCCGTCACCTCGCCGAGGTGGATCTCGCCGGCCTGGACAAAACCCACGACGTCGCCCGGGTGAAGCGCCTGATGGATCGCATCGCCGCCTACGAGCGGTACTGGCTGTACCCGGGTGCGGAAAACCTGGCGGTCTTCCGCGCGCACCTGGAGAGCCTGTCCACGGTGCGGCTCACCGAAGAGGTCTCCCTGGCCGTGCGGCTGCTGAGCGAATATGGGGACCGCGCAGGCCTTTTCGACACCTCGGCCCCGCTGGATGACCAGGAGCTGGTGGCGCAGGCCAAACAGCAGCATTTCTACACCGTGTTGCTCGCCGACGACGCCCCGAGCACGGCGCCGGACAGCCTGGCCGAATGCCTGCGGGCGCTGCGTTGTCCGTCCGACGACGTGCAGTTCGAGATCCTAGTGGTCCCCAGCGTCGAGGACGCCATCACCGCGGTCGCGCTCAACGGGGAGATCCAGGCCGCGATCATCCGCGACGACCTGCCGCTGCGCTCCCGCGACCGGTTGCCGCTGATGAACACGTTGCTCGGGCCCAACGAGGACGCGGACGGAGTCATTCCCGACCGCGCCAACGACTGGGTGGAGTGCGGCGAGTGGATCAGGGAGCTGCGGCCCCACATCGACCTGTACCTGCTCACCGACGAGTCGATCGCGGCGGGCGACGACAGCGAACCCGATGTCTACGACCGGACGTTCTACCGGCTCAACGACGTCACCGATCTGCACAGCACGGTGCTCGCCGGTCTGCGAAACCGTTATGCCACACCATTTTTCGATGCCCTGCGGGCGTACGCGGCGGCGCCGGTCGGCCAGTTCCACGCGCTGCCCGTCGCGCGCGGCGCCAGCATCTTCAACTCCAGGTCGCTGCAGGACATGGGGGAGTTCTACGGCCGCAACATCTTCATGGCCGAAACCTCCACCACCTCCGGCGGTCTGGACTCGCTGCTCGACCCGCACGGCAACATCAAGAAGGCGATGGACAAGGCCGCCAAAACGTGGAACGCCGACCACACCTACTTCGTCACCAACGGGACGTCGACCGCCAACAAGATCGTCGTGCAGTCGCTGACCCGCCCCGGCGACATCGTGCTCATCGACCGCAACTGCCACAAGTCGCACCACTACGGGCTGGTGCTGGCCGGCGCCTACCCGCTGTACCTGGACGCGTATCCGCTGCCGCAGTTCGCGATCTACGGGGCGGTGTCGCTGCGCACCATCAAGCAGACGCTGCTGGATCTGGAGGCGGCCGGCCAGTTGCACCGCGTGCGGATGCTGCTGCTGACCAACTGCACCTTCGACGGCGTCGTCTACAACCCGCTGCAGGTCATGCAGGAGGTGCTGGCCATCAAGCCGGACATCTGCTTCCTGTGGGACGAGGCATGGTACGCCTTCGCGACGGCGGTGCCGTGGGCCCGGCAGCGGACCGCGATGGTGGCCGCCGAGCGCCTCGAGCACATGCTGGTGTCACCGGAATACGTTGAGGAATACCGGAAGTGGGCCGCGTCGATGCAAGGCCTCGACCGGTCGGAGTGGATCGAGCGTGAGCTGATGCCCGACCCGGCCACCGCGCGGGTGCGCGTGTACGCGACGCACTCCACGCACAAATCGCTGTCGGCGCTGCGGCAGGCGTCGATGATCCACGTCCGTGACCAGGATTTCAACGCGCTCACCCGCGACGCGTTCGGTGAGGCGTTCCTGACCCACACCTCGACTTCACCGAACCAGCAGCTCCTCGCGTCGCTGGACTTGGCGCGCCGGCAGGTCGACATCGAAGGGTTCCAACTGGTCCGGCAGGTCTACGACATGGCGCTGGTCTTCCGGCACCGGGTCCGCAAGGACCGGCTGATCAGCAAGTGGTTCCGCATCCTCGATGAATCCGACCTGGTGCCAGAGGAATTCCGCGAGTCGTCGGTCAGTTCGTACCGCGAGGTCAGGCAGGGGGCGCTGGCCGAGTGGAACGAGGCGTGGCGCTCCGACCAGTTCGTGCTGGACGCGACCCGGGTGACCCTGTTCGTCGGCGCGACCGGGATGAACGGTTACGACTTCCGCGAGAAGATCCTGATGGAGCGGTTCGGCATCCAGATCAACAAGACGTCGATCAACAGCGTGTTGTTGATCTTCACGATCGGTGTCACCTGGTCGAGCGTGCACTACCTGCTCGACGTGTTGCGAAGGGTGGCAATCGATTTCGACCGCACCGAAAAGGCGGCGAGCGTGGCGGACCGGGCGCTGCAGGAGCGCCATGTCGAGGAGATCACCGAGGATCTGCCGCACCTGCCCGACTTCAGCGAGTTCGACGTCGCGTTCCGTCCCGTCGATCAATGCAACTTCGGGGACATGCGGTCGGCGTTCTACGCCGGATACGAAGAGTCCGATCGCGAGCACGTGCTGATCGGCATGGCCGGCCGGCGGCTGGCCGAGGGCAAGACGCTGGTGTCGACCACGTTCGTGGTGCCCTACCCGCCGGGCTTCCCGGTGCTGGTGCCCGGCCAGGTGGTCTCCAAGGAGATCGTCTACTTCCTCGCGCAGCTCGACGTCAAGGAAATCCACGGGTACAACCCGGATTTGGGGTTGTCGGTGTTCACCGAGACGGCGCTGGCGCGCATGGAAGCGCAACGCAACGCCGCGGCGGCCGCCGTGGGGTCGGTGACCGCGGCGTTCGAGCTGCCCGCGGACGCGTCCGGCATGAACGGGACGCGCAACGGCGCCGACGACGCCCGGGCGGTGCCGTCGGTGGCCGACAACAGCTGAGCGCTCAGCCGGTGTCCGATTCGGCTTCCGCCGCATCCTCTTTGGGCCGGCCGGGGTGGCGGCCGGGACGCTGCGGTATGACCACGACCAATACCGCGATCAGCGCGGCGAGCACCGCCGAGGCGAGCGGGCGACTCCACGCCAGGCCGCCGTCGGCGACGGGCTTGTCGATGAAGTCGCCCACGGTCGCGCCCAGCGGCCTGGTGAGGATGAAGGCGATCCAGAACAGGGCGACGCGAGAAATGGAGGTCCAGTAGTACAGGGCGGCGACGACGGTGAGGCCGGCGGCGAATACCAACGCGCCGCGCTCGTAACCGAAATCGCGGGTATCGGCCAGCCAGTCGCCGAGCGCGGTTCCCAGCGTCTGCGAGAACGTGATGGTTGCCCAGTAGAAGGCCTCCACTTTCGGCGTCGAGACGGTGGAGACCGAGACGCTGCCTTGCGTCGCGCGCCAGAGCCCCAGGGCGGCCAGCAGGCAGCCCAGCAGCAGCAGCGATCCGCCCGTGTAACCGATGCCCAGCGATCGGTCGGCGAAATCGGCCAGCACGGTGCCGAACGTCGTCGAGGCCACGATCGTCGCCCAGTACAGGGCCGCGCGGAATCGCTTGGCCAGGATTTGCGCGGCAACCAGCGCCACCAGCGCGACGCCGAAGATCCCGACGCCGGCCGCGTAACCCCAATTCAGCGTCATCGTGACGGTGTCGCCGCCCGTCTCGCCCAACGTCGTGGCCAAGACCTTGATGACCCAGAAGCCGAGGGTGACCGCCGGCACCTTGGTCAACGCGTGTTTCGAAACGTCCGTCATGCGGGCATCTTCCGTTGTCGCTGGTTGTGCACGCCCACGGTAGCGCGCGTCGGGTTCTGCTCACCAAGATCACAAGGCCGGCGGGTGGGCGCGGGTGGCGCAATGGCGTGGCGGCCCGTGGTTTTAGCTGGTCGGGCCCGAATGGGGCCCGGCGCAATACGTTCGGCCGCCGTCGTTGGCCCCCGTCGTCGGCCGGAAAGGGCCCCTGAGCTGCGTTAGCGTGGCGGCGTGGCGCAACCAGTACCCGTCGGGGATGCTCAGGGCTCGCGGGCCAATCGCGCCCGCCGGGTCGCCGACGTGTTGCGCCAGCAGATCCACGCCGACGCCTACCCGGACGGCCTGCCGGCCGAACTGGACTTGGCCGCCGAATTCTCGGTCTCGCGCAACACCGTTCGTGAAGCGCTGACCGTCCTCAAGCACGAGGGGTTGATCGACCGGGGGCCCAAGGTCGGCACCCACGTCGCGCAGCGCAAGTACGCCCACGGGCTCGACGCGCTGCTGGGCCTGAAGGAGACGTTCAAGGACCTCGGCGTGGTGCGCAACGAGGTGCGGGCGGCCATGCCGGTCACCGCGCCGCCGTCGGTGGCCCGCCGGTTGCGGCTGAAGCCGGGGGAGCAGGCGGTGTTCGTCGAGCGGCTGCGCTACCTCGGCGACCTGCCGCTCAGCCTGGACCTCACCTACCTCGCCCCGGACATCGGCGGGCAGGTGTTGAACCATCCCCTCGAGACCGACGACTTGTTCGCGCTCATCGAGGACGTCAGCGGGCAGCGGCTGGGCTCGGCGACGCTGGCACTCGAGGCCATCCCCGCCGACGCGCATTCGGCGGCCACGCTGCAGGTGCCCGACGGTGCGGCCCTGCTGATGCTGGAGCGCCTCACCAGCCTCGCGGACGGCACACCCGTCGACCTCGAGTACATCCGGATGCGCGGTGACCGAATCACCATGCGCGGCAATCTTGTCAGAGCCGAAACGAGGAGCAACTCATGACGCTGATCAACAACACGCGTGCGGACGTACCCGTGACGATCGACGAGTCGCTGTGCATCGACGGCTGCACGCTGTGCGTGGAGGTCTGCCCCCTGGACGCGCTGGCCATCAACCCCGACACCGGCAAGGCCTTCATGCATGTCGACGAATGCTGGTACTGCGGCCCCTGCGCGGCCCGCTGTCCGACCGGCGCCGTCACCGTCAACATGCCCTATCTCCTTCGCTGACAAGCGTTTAGCCTCAGGATCTTTCATGAAACGTCACGCCGTATGGCCGGCGTCGGTGATGGTCGCGGTCGCCGCGCTCACCTCGGGTTGCTCGCTGGAATCCCTGTCGCAGTCATCCGGTGTGGTCAACGTGGTGGTGGGGTACCAGTCCAAGACCATCAACACCGTCACCGCGGGCACGCTGCTGCGCGCGCAGGGCTACCTCGAACGCCGCCTGGCGAACATCACCACCCGCACCGGCACCAAATACGCGGTGCGGTGGCAGGATTACGACACCGGCGCCCCGATCACCGCGCAGATGCTCGCCGAAAAGATCGACATCGGCTCGATGGGCGACTATCCGATGCTGATCAACGGCTCCAAGACGCAGGCCAACCCGCTGGCCCGCACCGAGATCGTCTCCATCACCGGCTACAACCCCAAGGGCGCCCTCAACATGGTGGTGGTGAGCCCGGATTCGCACGCCAAGGGCCTGACCGACCTCGCGGGCACCAAGGTCTCCGCCAGCGTCGGGTCGGCCGGCCACGGCACCCTGGTGCGGGCGCTGAGCCGGGCCTGCGGCGGCGGTGTCTGCGGTGTCGAGGTGCTCAACCAACAACCGCAGGTCGGGGCGTCGGCGCTGGAATCCGGTCAGGTGCAAGCGCTTTCGCAATTCGTCGCCTGGCCGGGGCTGCTGGTCTACCAGGGCAAGGCCAAACTGCTCTACGACGGGGCCGAGCTGAACCTGCCCACCCTGCACGGCGTGGTGGTGCGCCGCTCCTACGCGTCGGCGCACCCGGAGGTGCTGGGCGCCTTCCTGCAGGCGCAACTGGACGCCACCGACTTCCTGAACAACAAGCCGCTGCAGGCCGCCCGCATCGTCGCCGAGGAAAGCGGGCTGCCCCAGGAGGTGGTGTACCTCTACAACGGTCCCGGCGGCACGTCGTTCGACACCACGCTGAAGCCGTCGCTCGTCGAGGCGTTGAAAAGCGATGTGCCGTACCTGAAGTCGATCGGCGACTTCGCCGACCTCGATGTGGCGAAGTTCGTCGTGGACGAACCGCTGCGCGCGGTGTTCACCGCCCGCGGGCTCGACTACGCGGCGTCGCGGGCGCGCACCGCCAACCCGTCGGCGCTGCGCGGCGACCCCGCGCTGGCCAGCGAGCTGTGGCTGGACGGAGCCGACGCGACGCAGACGATCGCCACCCCGACCGGCCTGCTGCAGGCCGTGCGGGATGCGGTCGGCCACGGCGCCAAGGTCCGCGCGGCCTACGTTCCCGACGCCGAACTCGGCACTCGCTGGTTCGCGGACAAGGCGTTCTGGGTCAAAGACGGGCAGAACTACCTGCCGTTCGGCACCGCGGCCGGCGCGCACCGGTACCTCGCCGCCCACCCGGGCGGCGTCGTCATGGATTACCAAGAGGCACTGGGAGGTTCGGTATGACTGCCCAAGTGGTGGCCGATCAAGTCCTTGGCGTGGTCTCGACGCCCGCGGTGACGCGGCCGCGGCGCATCACGGCGCGGTGGCAGTCCCGGCTGCTGCGGGTGGCGTCGGTGGCAGCCGCGATCGGGGTGTGGCAGTTGCTCACCGCGGACAAGGTGCGGCTGTTGCTGCGGTTCGACACGCTGCCCACCGTCACCGAGATCGTGAACGCGCTGCACCGCCGGCTCGGCACCGGCGAATACTGGCTCGACCTGGCGCAGTCGCTGATCCGCATTTTGACCGGCTTCGGGCTGGCCGCCGTCATCGGCGTCGCGACCGGTGTGCTGCTGGGCCGTTCGCGGCTGTTCGCCGACGTCTTCGGGCCGCTGGCGGAGCTGGCCCGGCCCATCCCGGCGATCGCGATGGTGCCCGTGGCCATCCTGCTGTTCCCGACCGACGAGGCCGGCATCGTGTTCATCACGTTCCTGGCGGCCTATTTCCCGATCATGGTCTCCACCCGGCACGCGGTGCGCGCACTGCCCACGCTGTGGGAGGACTCGGTGCGCACGCTGGGTGGTGGCCGCTGGCAGGTGCTGACCCAGGTGGTGCTGCCCGGCATCCTGCCGGGTGTGTTCGGCGGGTTGTCCGTCGGCATGGGCGTGGCGTGGATCTGCGTGATCTCCGCCGAGATGATCTCCGGGCGCCTCGGCGTCGGCTACCGCACCTGGCAGGACTACACCGTGCTGGCCTACCCGCAGGTGTTCGTCGGCATCATCACCATCGGCGTGCTGGGGTTCGTGACGTCGGCGGCCGTCGAGGTGGTGGGCCGCCGCGTGACCCGCTGGCTGCCCCGCGCACAGGAGGGAGCACGATGACCGCGACGAAAACCGGGATGACCCTCGAGCTGGACCGGGTTCGGTTGTCCTACAACGGTCCTCCGGTGATCGACGAGCTGAGCCTGGTGGTGCGGCCGGGGGAGATCCTGGTGCTGACCGGGCCGTCGGGCTGCGGCAAGTCGACGGTGCTGCGCGCCCTGGCCGGCCTGCTCTCACCCGACGGCGGCCGCGTGCTGGCCGACGGCGGCGCCGTCCACACCACCTCGGGCGACCGGGGAATGGTGTTCCAGGACAACGCTTTGCTGCCCTGGCGCACCGTGCGGTCCAACATCGAACTGGCGCTGCGCCTGCGCGGCGAACCCCGGTCCGGCCGGCGCGCCGCCGCCGAACGCTGGATCGACGAACTCGGTCTCACCGGCTTCGGCGACTACCTGCCCAAGAGCCTGTCCGGCGGGATGCGCCAGCGCGTCCAGCTCGCGCGGGGCCTGGCCGGCGCGCCCCGCGCGGTGATGATGGACGAGCCGTTCGGCGCGCTGGACACCCAGACGCGGGCGGCCATGCAGCGCTTGCTGATCGACACCTGGCGCACCCACCCGACCACGATCGTGTTCGTCACCCACGACGTCGACGAGGCGCTGGCGCTCGGCGACCGCATCGTGGTGCTGGGCCGCGCCGGTGAGCCACTGCGAGCCTCGATCGAGGTGCCGGATCCGCGCAGCGACCGGCCGCAGCAGGAATTGCGCGCGCAGATCATCGCCGCGCTGAACCACGCGGAGGTCCCATGATGCAGATTCCCGACCCGGCGGCACCGGTCCGGCTCGACTGTGACGTCCTGGTCATCGGCGGCGGCACCGCCGGCACCATGGCGGCGCTGTCCGCGGCCGAGAACGGCGCGCAGGTGCTGTTGCTGGAGAAGGCCCATGTGCGGCACTCCGGCGCCCTGGCGATGGGCATGGACGGGGTCAACAACGCGGTGATCCCCGGCAAGGCCGAGCCCGAGGACTACGTCGCCGAGATCACCCGCGCCAACGACGGAATCGTCAACCAGCGCACGGTGTATCAGACCGCCACCCGCGGGTTCGCGATGGTGCAGCGGCTGGAGCGCTACGGGGTGAAGTTCGAGAAGAACGAGCACGGTGAGTACGCCGTGCGCCGGGTGCACCGCTCGGGTTCGTACGTGCTGCCCATGCCCGAGGGCAAGGACGTGAAAAAGGCGCTGTACCGGGTGCTTCGGCAACGGTCGATGCGCGAGAAGATCCGGATCGAGAACCGGCTGATGCCGGTGCGGGTGCTGGTGGACGGCGGCCGTGCGGTGGGCGCCGCGGCGCTCAACACGCGCACCGGCGAGTTCGTCACCGTCGGCGCCAAGGCGGTGATCCTGGCGACCGGGGCGTGCGGCCGGCTCGGGCTGCCCGCCTCGGGCTATCTGTACGGCACATACGAGAATCCGACCAACGCCGGCGACGGGTACTCGATGGCCTACCACGCGGGTGCCGAGCTGTCCGGGATCGAATGCTTCCAGGTCAACCCGTTGATCAAGGACTACAACGGCCCGGCGTGCGCGTACGTGGCCAATCCCTTTGGCGGATACCAGGTCAACGCGCTCGGCGAGCGGTTCGTGGACTCCGACTACTGGTCGGGGCAGATGATGGCCGAGGTCAAAAGCGAGATCGACTCCGCGCGCGGACCCATCTATCTCAAGGTGACGCACCTCGCCGATGAGACGCTGACCGCGCTGGAAAACATCCTGCACACCACCGAACGGCCCACCCGCGGCACGTTCCACGCCAATCGCGGCCACGACTACCGCACCCACGACATCGAGATGCATATCTCCGAGATCGGTTTGTGCAGTGGGCATTCCGCCTCCGGCGTGTGGGTCGACGAGCAGGCCCGCACCACGGTGCCCGGCCTGTACGCCGCGGGAGACATGGCCTGCGTCCCGCACAACTACATGATCGGGGCGTTCGTGTTCGGCGACCTGGCCGGCACGCACGCCGCGGCCACTCTGGCCGACGTGGCTGCGCCGCAACGTCTTCCGGAGGACCAGGTGCGCGAGGCGCACGAGTTGATCTACCGGCCGCTGCGCCACCCGGACGGCCCGCCGCAGCCCCAGGTCGAATACAAGCTGCGCCGCTTCGTCAACGACTATGTCGCCCCGCCGAAGACGGCGGCCAAATTGTCGCTCGCGATCCGCACCTTCGACCGGATGAGCGATGAGATCGCCGAGATGGGCGCCCGCAACCCGCACGAGCTGATGCGCGCGGTGGAGGTGTCGTTCATCCGGGACTGCGCCGAGATGGCCGCCCGGTCCTCGCACACCCGCACCGAATCGCGCTGGGGCCTCTACCACGACCGCGCCGATCTACCCGGCCGCGACGACAACCAATGGGGCTACCACCTCAACCTGCGCAAGAGCCCCGGCGGTGAGATGGTGTTCCTCAAACGGCCGGTGGCGCCGTATTTCGTGCCGGTCCCCGAGCTGGACGGGCTGCCGCCCACCGACCAGACCGTGTACCCGGTGGAGGAGCCGCCGCTGATCGGCGGCCAGGCCCCGGCCACGGCGGTGTCCCGGATCGCCTCGGCCACAACGGCGTTCGAACCTCCCTCGCCCCGCATCGCCGAGGTGCTGGCGCTCGAGGAACCGACGGTCACCGACCTGGCGCGCTACCTCGCCGACTCCGATCCCGGCGTGCGCCGCACGGCGGTGGCAACATTGACCGAGCACATCCCCGACGGGTATGCGCCCGCCCTGTTGGCCGCGCTGGGCGACGACGACGCCGCCGTCCGCCGCACCGGCGCCGACGGGATCCGCGAGCTGGTCGAGGTGCTCCCCGAGCCCGAAAAGGCTGGGGAATACCTGGATTCGGCCGACCGCGTGGTGCGGGCGGCGGCGCTGTACGTCCTGGCGGCACGCCGCTCCGGTGACGGCGCCCAATACCGTCGGGCCCTCGCCGACGCCGATCATCGGGTGCGTATCGAGGCCGTGCGCGCGCTGGTGTCCGTCGACGACGTGCACGGCGTCGTCGCCGCTGCCGCCGACCAGAACCGGGAGGTCCGGATCGCCGCGGCCGCCGGGCTGGCGACGCTAAGGGGCGGAGCCGAGGCCGTGCGCGGGCTGGTCGCCGACACGGACCCGTTGGTCCGTGCCGCCGGCCTCGCCGCGTTGGGCGAGATAGGTTGCGGCCAAGACGATTACAGCGCCGTCAAGCTGGCGCTACGGGCCCCGGCGTGGCAGGTGCGCGAAGGCGCGGCGCGGGCGCTGGCCGGCGCGGCGGCGGACTTCGCGGTTCCGCAGCTGTCCGAGGCGCTCAGCGACGCGCATCTGGACGTGCGCAAGGCGGCGGTGCTCAGCCTGACGCGCTGGGCGGCCGAACCCGCCGCGCGGGACGCCCTGGGGATCGCGCTCAAGGACAGCGACGCCGACGTGCGCGCCTACGCGCGCCGGGCGCTGGGACACGACGGCTCACCGGCGAACGACTAGTCAGCGCAGGATCTTGGCGTAGAGCAGACTGTCCTGCGGCTCGGGCCCCATGGTGGGGTAGACGGCGTGCCGGGCCAGCCGCCCCTCCAGGAAGAAACCGGCGTGCTCGAGCAGTCGCGCCGAACGTTCGTTGTCGACGCTGCAGGTGGCCCAGACGCGATACACCTCGCGATCGGCGTCGAGCGCGGTGAGCAGCATGCCGAGCACCTCGGACATCAGACCCTTGCCCCACCACCGCCGGCCCAGGCAGTAGCCGATCTCGACCGAGTGCGGCGCCGCGCGCCGGCAGCTGGCCAGCCCGACGACCTCGCCGCGGTGCCGCAGCTCGATCACCCAGGTCTTCTCGTCGGCGCCGGCGTTGAGTTTTTCGGTGATCACCCGCCGCGTCGCGGCCACGTCGGGATGCGGCGCCCACAGCAGATATTTGGTGACCTGTGGATCGCGCGCGACCCGCTGGTACAGCGGCCCGGCGTCGTCGAGCGTGGGCGGGCGCAGCGTCAGCCGCGGCCCGTTGATGCGGTCGGGTGGGTAATCGGCCATGGCGGTGCGCCCTTTAGAGGCCGAGCGCGCGATACGTGTTGCGGACAAATCTCGGTTGGGCGGTGCGGAGTTTGGCCAGCGACGTGTTGCCGGCGACGGCCGTGGCCGCGTCGACGGTCAGGTCCGGCAGGTTCTGGATGAGGTAGATCAGGATCAGATCCGCGGTGGGGTCCGCCTGCCACCAGGTCCCGTAGGCGCCCGGCCAGCTGAACGTGCCGACGCCGCCGGGCCCGAACAGCGGTGTGCTCCTTGCCGGATCGGTCACCACCGACAGGTTCAGCCCGAAGCCGCGGCCCACCCAATACGGCGCGCCGAGGAAGTTGTGCCGCTTCTGCTCGTCGGTCAGGCGGTCGGTGCGCATCAGCCGGACGGACTCCTCCGAGAGCACCCGCACGCCGTCGATCGTTCCGCCGTCGAGCAGCATCCGCACGAAACGCAGGTAATCGTCGGCGCTCGACCACAACCCGCCGCCGGCGTTGCAGAACGACGGCGGCGTCAGGTGCGGCGGGCCCATCACCCCGTGCTGCAGCTGGTGCTCGTTGGTCAGCCGGTACATGGTCGCCGCGCGGCGCCGGGCCTCGGGGGTGACGAAGAACCCGGTGTCGGTCATGCCCGCCGGACCCAGGATCCGTTCGTCGAGAACCTGATGGAACGGCTTGCCCTCGATGCGGGAAGCGATGACGCCCAGCAGGTCGATGGAATGGCTGTAGGTGACCCGGTCGCCGGGTTGGTGCACCAGCGGCAGCTTGGCGAGTTCGGCCAGCCAGGCGTCCGGGCCCTGATTGAACGGCAGCCGCATGTAGGCCTTGGCGATCGGCCCGGACACCGAGAATCCGTACGCCAGGCCGCTGGTGTGGGTGAGCAGGTCCTCGATCAGGATGGCGCGGTTCACCGGGTGGGTGCGGTCCAGCGGGCCGTGCGGATCGTCGAGCACCCGCACGTCGGCCAGCTCCGGCGCCCAGCGCACGATCGGATCCTTGAGCGTCAGCTTGCCCTCGTCGACCAGGCTCATGATCGTGGCGACGGTCACCGGCTTGGTCATCGACGCGATGCGAAACAGCGTGTCGCGCTGCATCGGCAGGCCCGCGTCGACGTCGCGATAGCCGATCTCGTTGACCTGCAGCAGTTCTCCGCGCTGCCACACCACCGTCACGGCGCCGGCGAGCAGGCCGGCGTCGCACACTTCGCGGACGGAGGCCGCGTTACCATCCAGGGTCCTGCGATTCACTCGGTCAGGTTAGCGGGCCGGCGCCGAAAGCCGATTGGCGCCGTTGCGCGCGGAAGGGGTGCCCAAGGACCGTCCACGTCCGTCCCACCGTCACTCGGCGACTTGTCGCTGTGAGGCGGGCACACATCCTGTCCTTCCCGGGAGAGACGCATGGGGCGGGTGTGACGAGCACGAGGCGAAGCGATGCGCGCCACACACGCCTGGCGCCGCCGCCCCCGAAATAAGTGCTACGCTGCCGTGCAGTCGACATCCTTTAACGATCCGTCCCGTGAGGCGGAGAAGGAGGTCAAGTTTCGTATGGGTGCTGCGGGCGACACGCGCTCAGGCAGTGATTCCCGGGAATTGATGTCGGCGGCCGACGTGGGCCGCACCATTTCCCGTATCGCACACCAGATCATCGAAAAGACGGCCCTCGACGGTCCCGACGCGCCGCGGGTCGTGCTACTGGGCATCCCCACACGCGGCGTGATCCTGGCCAAGCGTCTGGCCGGCAACATCGGCGAATACAGCGGCGTCGAGGTCGGCCACGGCGCGCTGGACATCACCCTGTACCGCGACGACCTGATGCAAAAACCACCGCGGCCGCTGGAAGCAACCTCGATCCCGGCCGGCGGCATCGACGACGCGTTGGTGATCCTGGTCGACGACGTGCTCTACTCCGGCCGCTCGGTGCGCTCCGCCCTGGACGCGCTGCGCGACGTCGGCCGCCCCCGGGTGGTGCAGCTGGCGGTGCTGGTCGACCGCGGCCATCGCGAACTGCCGCTGCGCGCCGATTACGTGGGCAAGAACGTTCCCACCTCACGCGGCGAGAGCGTGCACGTGTTGTTGAGGGAGAACGACGGTGACGACGGGGTGGTGATCTCGCGATGACGCGCCACCTGCTCGCCGCCGGCGACCTGAGCCTCGACGACGCGACCGCCATCCTCGACGACGCCGACCGCTTCGCCCAGGCGCTGGTGGGCCGCGAGATCAAGAAACTGCCGACGCTGCGCGGCCGCACCATCGTGACGATGTTCTACGAGAACTCGACCCGCACCCGGGTGTCCTTTGAGGTGGCCGGCAAGTGGATGAGCGCCGACGTGATCAACGTCAGTGCCACCGGATCGTCGGTGGGCAAGGGCGAGTCCCTGCGCGACACCGCACTGACGCTGCGGGCTGCCGGGGCGGACGCGCTGATCATCCGACATCCGGCGTCGGGCGCCGCGCATCTGCTTGCCGAATGGACATGCGCCGAAGGCGATTCCGCTGATTCCGGCCCCTCGGTGATCAACGCCGGGGACGGCACTCACGAGCACCCGACGCAGGCGCTGCTGGACGCGCTCACCATCCGCCAGCGGCTCGGCGGCATCGATGGCCGGCGCGTCGTGATCGTCGGCGACGTCCTGCACAGCCGGGTGGCTCGTTCCAACGTCATGTTGCTGCACACCTTGGGCGCCGAGGTGGTCCTGGTGGCACCGCCGACGCTGCTGCCGGTCGGCGTCGAGGGCTGGCCGGTCACCGTGTCCAACGACTTCGACGCCGAGCTGCCCGCCGCCGACGCGGTGCTGATGCTGCGCGTGCAGGCCGAGCGGATGAACGGCGGCTTCTTCCCGTCGGTGCGCGAATACTCGTCGCTGTACGGGCTTTCCGATCGTCGCCAGGCGATGCTGCCCGGCCACGCCGTGGTGCTGCACCCCGGACCGATGCTGCGCGGCATGGAGATCGCATCATCGGTGGCCGACTCGTCGCAATCGGCGGTGCTGCAACAGGTTTCCAACGGTGTGCATGTGCGGATGGCGGTGCTGTTCCATGTGCTCGTGGGTGCCGAGTCGGCCGGAAACGAGGGGGCCGCATGAGCGTTTTGCTGCGCGGGGTTCGGCTGTACGGCGAAGGCGACCGCGTCGACGTGTTGGTGGATGACGGTCAGATCGCCGAGATCGGCCCGGGCCTGAAGATCCCCGACTCAGCCGACGTCATCGACGCGACGGGCCAGGTGCTGCTCCCGGGGTTCGTCGACCTGCACACCCACCTGCGCGAGCCGGGCCGAGAATACGCCGAGGACATCGAAACCGGTTCGGCCGCTGCGGCTTTGGGCGGATACACGGCGGTGTTCGCGATGGCCAACACCAACCCGGTCGCCGACAGCCCGGTGGTCACCGACCACGTCTGGCATCGGGGCCAGCAGGTCGGCCTGGTCGACGTGCACCCGGTGGGCGCCGTCACCGTCGGACTGGCCGGCAAAGAGCTCACCGAGATGGGCATGATGGCGAACGGGGCCGCGCAGGTGCGGATGTTCTCCGACGACGGCATTTGCGTGCACGATCCGCTGGTGATGCGCCGCGCCCTCGAGTACGCCACCGGCCTGGGCGTGCTCGTCGCCCAGCACGCCGAGGAGCCCCGGCTGACCGTCGGCGCCGTCGCCCACGAGGGCCCCACCGCCGCCCGGCTGGGCCTGTCCGGATGGCCGCGGGCGGCCGAGGAATCCATCGTCGCCCGGGACGCGCTGCTGGCCCGCGACGCCGGCGCCCGGGTGCACATCTGCCACGCCTCCACCGCGGGCACCGTCGAGATCGTGAAATGGGCCAAGGATCAAGGGATTTCGATCACCGCCGAGGTCACCCCGCACCACCTGATGCTCGACGACAGCCGGCTGGCCAGCTACGACGGGCGCAACCGCGTCAACCCGCCGCTGCGCGAAGCGGCCGACGCGGTGGCGCTGCGCCAGGCGCTGGCCGACGGCGTCATCGACTGCGTGGCCACCGATCACGCCCCGCACGCCGAGCACGAGAAGTGCGTGGAGTTCTCCGCGGCGCGGCCCGGCATGCTGGGGCTGCAGACGGCGCTGTCGATCGTGGTGCAGACGATGGTCATCCCCGGGCTGCTGACCTGGCGTGGCCTCGCCCGGGTGATGAGCGAAAACCCCGCGCGCATCGCGCGCCTGCCCGATCACGGCCGGCCGCTGGAGGTGGGGGAGCCGGCCAACCTGACCGTGGTGGACCCCGACGCCACCTGGACCGTCGCCGGGCCCGACCTGGCCAGCCGGTCGGCCAACACGCCCTACGAAGCGATGACCTTGCCCGCCACCGTGACCGCGACCCTGCTGCGCGGCAAGGTCACCTGCCGAGACGGGAAGTGCCCGGCATGAATTCGGGCACGCTGGTGGGGTCGCTGATCTTCGCGGCGGTGCTGGTGGTGGTGATCACGGTGGTGATCCAGCTGATGATGCGCAGCTGGCAGCGCCGCGCGCAGCGGCAGGCGGAGCTGATCGGCGACCTACCGCAGATCCCGGACCAGGTCGGTGCGGCGAGCATCACCACCCGCGGCCACTATTGCGGTTCCATGATGGCGCCGGGCTGGAGCGAGCGAATCGCGGCAGGCGATCTCGGTTACCGCAGCAAAGCGGTGCTGACCCGCTACGCCGGGGGCATCATGGTGGAACGCCTGCGGGCCCAACCGATTTGGATTCCACAGGACTCGATCACTGCCATCCGCATGGAGCGCGGCATGGCGGTGCGGCCGGCCCGGATCGGCATACTGGCGATCCGCTGGCGGCTGCCGTCGGGCGTCGAGATCGACACCGGTTTCCGGGCGAATGAGCGCCACGACTACGACGAGTGGCTAGAGGAACGACGGGATGGCCAGGAGAATGAGGTCGCGTGAGCAGTAAGGCCCTATTGGTACTCGAAGACGGCCGCGTCTTCACCGGCACGCCGTTCGGCAAGATCGGTCAAGCGCTGGGCGAGGCCGTGTTTTCCACCGGCATGTCCGGCTACCAGGAGACGCTGACCGATCCCAGTTACCACCGGCAGATCGTGGTGGCCACGGCGCCGCAGATCGGCAACACCGGGTGGAACGACGAGGACGCCGAGAGCCGCGGTGACAAGATCTGGGTCGCCGGCTACGCGGTGCGCGATCCCTCGCCGCGCCCATCCAACTGGCGGGCCACCGGAACCCTGGAGGACGAGCTGATCCGCCAGCACATCGTGGGGATCGCCGGCATCGACACCCGGGCGGTGGTCCGGCATCTGCGCACCCGCGGCTCGATGAAGGCGGGCGTGTTCTCCGGCGACGCGCTCGCCGACCCGGACGAGTTGTTGCAGCGGGTAACGGGACAGCAGTCCATGCTGGGCGCCGACTTGGCCGGCGAGGTCAGCACGCCGGACACCTACATCGTGGAACCCGAAGGGACACCCCGGTTTACGGTGGCCGCGCTGGACCTGGGCATCAAGACCAACACGCCGCGCAATTTCGCCCGGCGCGGCATTCGCAGCCACGTGCTGGCGTCGTCGGCGACCTACGAGCAGATCGCCGACATCAATCCGGACGGAGTGTTCCTGTCCAACGGCCCGGGCGACCCCGCCACCGCCGATCACATCGTGGCGGTCACCCGCGAGGTGCTGGGGGCCGGAATCCCGTTGTTCGGCATCTGTTTCGGCAACCAGATCCTGGGCCGGGCGCTGGGCCTGTCCACCTACAAGATGGTGTTCGGCCACCGCGGTATCAACATCCCGGTCATGGACCACGCCACCGGGCGGGTGGCGGTGACCGCACAGAACCACGGCTTCGCGCTCGAGGGGGAGGCCGGCCAGTCGTTCGACACGCCGTTCGGCCAAGCGATCGTCAGCCACACCTGCGCCAACGACGGAGTCGTCGAGGGCGTCAAACTCGCCGACGGACAGGCCTTTTCGGTTCAATACCATCCGGAGGCCGCCGCCGGCCCTCACGACGCGAATTACCTGTTCGACCAATTCATCGAGTTGATGGCGGCCCCAAACCGCGGAAAGGGGCGGTAGTGCCGCGTCGTACCGACTTGCGTCACGTGCTGGTGATCGGTTCGGGTCCGATCGTGATCGGGCAGGCCTGCGAGTTCGACTACTCGGGCACCCAGGCCTGCCGGGTGCTGCGCGCCGAGGGGCTGCAGGTCAGCCTGGTCAACTCCAACCCGGCCACCATCATGACGGACCCCGAGTACGCCGACCACACCTACGTCGAGCCCATCACCCCCGCCTTCGTCGAACGGGTGATCGCGCAACAGGCCGAGCGGGGCAACAAGATCGACGCCCTGCTGGCCACCCTGGGCGGGCAGACCGCGCTCAACACCGCGGTCGCGCTCTACGAGAACGGGGCGCTCGAGCGCCACGGCGTGGAGCTCATCGGCGCCGACTTCGACGCCATCCAGCGCGGCGAGGACCGGCAGATGTTCAAGGACATCGTCGCCAAGGTGGGCGGTGAATCCGCCCGCAGCCGAGTGTGTTTCACCATGGAAGAGGTCCGCGAGACGGTCGAGGAGCTGGGCCTGCCGGTGGTAGTGCGGCCCAGCTTCACCATGGGCGGCCTGGGATCGGGGATGGCGCGATCCGTCGAGGAGGTCGACCGGATGGCCGGCGCCGGGCTGGCCGAGAGCCCCAGCGCCAACGTGCTCATCGAGGAATCGATCTACGGCTGGAAGGAATTCGAGCTCGAGCTGATGCGCGACGGCAACGACAACGTGGTCGTGGTGTGCTCGATCGAGAACTTCGACCCGATGGGCGTGCACACCGGCGACTCGGTCACCGTCGCGCCGGCCATGACGCTGACCGACCGCGAATACCAGCGGATGCGCGATCTCGGCATCGCGATCCTGCGCGAGGTCGGCGTGGACACCGGGGGCTGCAACATCCAGTTCGCGGTCAACCCGGCCGACGGCCGGCTGATCGTCATCGAGATGAATCCCCGGGTGTCGCGGTCAAGCGCGCTGGCGTCCAAGGCCACCGGCTTCCCGATCGCCAAGATCGCCGCCAAGCTGGCCATCGGCTACACCCTCGACGAGATCGTCAACGACATCACCAAGGAAACCCCGGCCTGCTTCGAGCCCACCCTGGACTACGTGGTGGTCAAGGCGCCGCGGTTCGCCTTCGAGAAGTTCCCGGGCGCCGATCCCACCCTGACCACCACGATGAAATCCGTCGGTGAGGCAATGTCGTTGGGCCGCAACTTCGTTGAGGCGCTGGGCAAGGTGATGCGATCGCTGGAGACCAGCCGCGTCGGCTTCTGGACCAAGCCCGACGACGAGGGGGATATCGAGGAGGTGTTGACCAGGCTGCGGACACCGACCGAGGGCCGCCTCTATGACATCGAACTCGCCCTGCGGCTGGGAGCGTCGGTGGAGCAGGTCGCCGAGGCCAGCGGTGTGGACCCGTGGTTCGTCGCGCAGATCGGCGAGCTGATCACGCTGCGCGCCGAGCTGATCGCCGCGCCGGTCCTCGACGCCGACCTGCTGAGGCGGGCCAAGCACAACGGGCTTTCGGACCGCCAGATCGCCGCGCTGCGGCCCGAATTGGCCGGTGAGAACGGGGTGCGGTCGCTGCGCGGGCGCTTGGGTGTGCACCCGGTGTACAAGACCGTCGACACCTGCGCGGCCGAGTTCGAGGCCAAGACGCCGTACCACTACAGCAGCTACGAACTGGACCCCGCGGCCGAGACCGAGGTGGCGCCGCAGACCGAGAAACCCAAGGTGCTGATCCTGGGGTCGGGCCCCAACCGGATCGGCCAGGGCATCGAATTCGACTACAGTTGCGTGCACGCGGCAACGACGTTGTCGCAGGCCGGTTTTGAGACCGTGATGGTCAACTGCAACCCGGAGACGGTGTCGACCGACTACGACACCGCCGACCGGCTGTACTTCGAGCCGCTGACCTTCGAGGACGTCCTGGAGGTTTTCCGCGCCGAGCAACAGTCGGCCGGCGACGGGCCCGGGGTGGTCGGGGTGATCGTGCAACTCGGCGGCCAAACGCCGCTCGGGTTGGCCCAGCGCCTCGCCGACGCGGGCGTACCGATCGTCGGTACCCCACCGGAAGCCATCGACCTGGCCGAGGACCGCGGCGCGTTCGGCGACGTGCTGACCGCGGCCGGCCTGCCGGCGCCGAAGTACGGCACCGCAACCACTTTCGACCAGGCCCGCCGGATCGCCGAAGACATCGGCTACCCGGTGCTGGTGCGGCCGTCCTACGTGCTGGGCGGCCGCGGCATGGAGATCGTCTACGACGAGGAGACGCTGCAGGGCTACATCACCCGCGCGACCGAGCTCTCGCCCGAGCACCCCGTGCTCGTCGACCGCTTCCTCGAAGACGCGGTGGAGATCGACGTCGACGCGCTCTGCGACGGCACCGAGGTGTACATCGGCGGCATCATGGAGCACATCGAGGAAGCCGGCATCCACTCCGGCGACTCGGCGTGCGCCCTGCCCCCGGTGACGCTGGGCCGCAGCGACATCGAGAAGGTGCGCCGCGCGACCGAGGCCATCGCGCACGGCATCGGCGTGATCGGGCTGCTCAACGTGCAGTACGCACTCAAGGACGACGTGCTCTACGTCCTGGAGGCCAACCCGCGCGCCAGCCGCACGGTGCCTTTCGTGTCCAAGGCCACCGCGATCCCGCTCGCCAAGGCGTGCGCCCGGATCATGTTGGGCGCCAGCATCTCCCAGCTCCGCGAGGAGGGGCTGCTGGCGGCGTCCGGCGACGGGGCCCACGCGGCGCTGGACGCTCCGATCGCCGTCAAGGAGGCGGTGTTGCCCTTCCACCGCTTCCGCCGCGCCGACGGCGCCGCCATCGATTCGCTGCTCGGCCCGGAGATGAAGTCCACCGGCGAGGTGATGGGCATCGACCGCGACTTCGGCACCGCCTTCGCCAAGAGCCAAACCGCCGCCTACGGGTCGCTGCCGGCCCAGGGCACCATCTTCGTGTCCGTGGCCAACCGGGACAAGCGCTCCCTGGTGTTTCCCGTCAAGCGCCTGGCGGACCTGGGATTCCGCGTCCTCGCCACCGAGGGCACCGCGGAGATGTTGCGGCGCAACGGGATTCCCTGCGACGAGGTGCGCAAGCATTTCGAGGACCCGCAACCGGGCCGTCCCGCAACGTCGGCGGTGGACGCCATCAAGGCCGGTGAGGTCGACCTGGTGATCAACACGCCCTACGGCAACTCCGGTCCGCGCATCGACGGCTACGAAATCCGTTCGGCCGCGGTGTCGGTCAACATCCCCTGCGTCACCACGGTGCAGGGCGCGTCGGCCGCGGTGCAGGGCATCGAGGCGGGCATCCGTGGCGACATCGACGTGCGGAGCCTGCAGGAGCTGCACAGCCAGATCGGTAACGGCGGCCAGCCCGGAAACGGTGCCCGGTGACCGGATTCGGGGTCCGGCTGACCGACGCGAAAGCCGAGCGCGGGCCGCTGTGCGTGGGCATCGACCCGCACCCCGAGCTGCTGCGGGCCTGGGGCCTGCCCACGACCGCCGACGGGCTGGCCGCGTTCTGCGACATCTGCATCGAGGCGTTCTCGGGGCTCGCCGTCGTCAAGCCCCAGGTGGCGTTCTTCGAGGCCTATGGCTCCGCCGGATTCGCGGTGCTCGAACGCACCATCGCAGCCCTGCGGTCGGCCGGGGTGCTGGTGCTGGCCGACGCCAAGCGCGGTGACATCGGAACGACGATGGCCGCCTACGCCGCTGCCTGGGCGGGGGATTCGCCGCTGGCCGCCGACGCGGTGACGGCCACGCCGTACCTGGGGTTCGGGTCGCTGCGGCCGCTGCTGGAAGCTGCCGCGGCGCACGACCGGGGCGTGTTCGTGCTGGCCGCGACCTCCAACCCGGAGGGCGCGACCGTGCAGCGGGCCGCCTTCGACGGCCGCACGGTGGCCCAGCTGGTCGTCGACCAGGCGGCGGTGGTGAATCGGTCGGCGACCCCGTCCGGGCCCGGATACGTCGGCGTCGTCGTGGGCGCGACCGTGCTGCAGGCACCCGATCTCAGCGCCCTGGGTGGGCCGGTGCTGGTGCCCGGCCTCGGGGTGCAGGGCGGGCGGCCCGAGGCGCTCGCCGGACTGGGCGGGGCCGAGCCGGGACAGCTGCTGCCCGCGGTGGCGCGCGAGGTGCTGCGGGCCGGGCCGGGGGTGGCGGAGCTGCGCGGGGCGGCCGAACGGATGCTGGACGCCGTCGCCTACCTGGCGGTCTGAGTTAGTGCGATGGCGGCGACCCGCTGCGCCCAGCTACGCCGCGCTTGCGATCGCCGCTAGTCCGACGCCAGCGCCGTGCTGGGCTGGGCGGTTTCGACGATGACGGTGGTGGCCTTGACGACGGCCACCGCGACGCTGCCGGGACGCAGCTGCAACTCCTCGGCGGCCTCGGTGCTCATCAGCGAAACGACGGTGAACGGACCGCACTGCATCTCCACCTGGGTCATCACCTTGTCGCTGACCACCGCGGTGACCAGCCCGACGAAGCGGTTGCGGGCCGAGCTGCCGATGCTGAGCGGGTCGGCCGGCGGTGCGGGCGCGTTGCTGCGGGAGAAGCGGGCGAGGTCCTCGCTGGCGATCACCTTGCGGCCGGCGGCGTCGTGGCTGACCTCCAACGCCCCCTGATTGATCCAGCGCCGCACGGTGTCATCACTGACGCCGAGCAGCTCAGCCGCCTGGCGAATCCGCAGGTTGGACACGCCCCGATCGTAACTGATCCCTCACCGCGGATTAGCTGAACGCCGTCCGGTCGGGCCGCCTTTCCGCAGGTGCGGATCGTTGTCCGCAAGAGTCCGGGTCCTGCGGTAGCACACCCTCTAGTGGTACGAATCCGCGGAACCGGAGAGCCCGAATTCGCCGGCCCCTGGCGGCCGCCGTCGAGGGCCCCGACCCCCCACGACCCCGCGGGACCCGCCGAACCCCGTCGCGGCGGGCGGGGCGGCGGCGCTGGCCTGCCGTTTGACGGCGAACGCGACACGCGCGACACGCCGTGACGAATGCGTGATCCCTCGCACCGCCGCGCGCGACTGCGCGCGGGCGCATTTCCCAACGGGCCCCGGCGCCGCAGCTCATGCGGACCGAACGCATAAAACCGCTGGTAGAGGGCTCAACTATGGCCGAAAACGGGCCGCGCCGGAGCCGTCGCGACGGCGTCGAGGCGGGCGTCGTCGACGGTGTCCGGCGGGCAGCTTGGGCGGGACACGCGCCGTTGCATGCTGGGAGTTTGCCCCGTTAAGCAGGGGGGCGGGTTAGATTTCGTCAGGAGGCCTGAGTACGGTCGTCTCCGCTGGCAGAAGAACCGGCGAGACAAAATGAGATCGATTGAAATTGATTGATCAGATACGGAGGAATCGTGGCCCTTCCCCAGTTGACCGACGAGCAGCGCGCGGCCGCGTTGGAGAAGGCGGCTGCCGCACGTCGAGCGCGAGCAGAGCTCAAGGACCGGCTGAAGCGTGGCGGCACCAACCTCACCCAGGTGCTCAAGGACGCCGAGACCGACGAAGTCCTGGGCAAGATGAAGGTTTCCGCGCTTCTCGAGGCGTTGCCCAAGGTGGGCAAGGTCAAGGCGCAGGAAATCATGACTGAGCTGGAGATCGCCCCCACCCGCCGCCTGCGCGGTCTCGGCGATCGTCAGCGCAAGGCCCTGCTGGAAAAGTTCGGCTCCTAACCCGGCCGCCGACGATGCAGGCCGAACGGCCTGAGGAGACGGCGGGCACACCGGCCCGAGCCGTGGGCGCACCTGCCCAGGAGCGCCGGTGAGCGGCGGGGGACCGGACATCCAGCACGGGGCACGTCCCGAACCATCCGGTGACGGACGTGTGGTCGTGCTGTCCGGTCCCTCCGCAGTCGGCAAGTCGACGGTGGTCCGGTGCCTGCGCGAGCGGGTCCCGGACCTGCATTTCAGCGTCTCGGCCACCACACGGGCGCCGCGGCCCGGCGAGGTCGACGGCGTCGACTACCACTTCGTCAGCCCCGAACGCTTCCAGCAGCTGATCGACGAGGGCGCGCTGCTGGAATGGGCCGAGATTCACGCGGGCCTACACCGCTCGGGCACCCTGGCCGAGCCGGTTCGGGCCGCCACCGCCCGCGGATTCCCGGTCCTGATCGAGGTGGATCTGGCCGGGGCCAGGGCAGTGAAGAGGGCGATGCCCGAGGCCCTGACGGTGTTTTTGGCGCCGCCCAGCTGGGAGGACTTGGAGGCCAGGCTCGTCGGCCGGGGCACCGAGACCCCGGAGGTCATGCAGCGGCGCCTCGAGACCGCCCGCATCGAAATGGCGGCCCGCGACGACTTCGACCGGGTGGTCGTCAACCGTCGATTGGAGTCTGCGTGCGCCGAATTGGTATCCTTGCTGGTGGGAACTGCGCCGAACCGGCATGACCCAGCTGGCCAGACCAGAAGCCAGACCGCATCCAATCAAGATTGAGTACCGAACTTTCAGCGGTGATCAGCCGTTTTGGGGCTCGAGCCCGATTTCGAACGCAGAGGAGATTGACCTCAGTGACTATTCCGCAGTCCGACGCAGCCCTGGCCGCCGTCCCCGACCGGTTCGATCTGTCCGCCGGGGCACCGGGCGCCTACGACACTCCGCTGGGCATCACCAACCCGCCCATCGACGAGCTGCTGGACCGGGTTTCGAGCAAGTACGCCCTGGTCATTTACGCGGCCAAGCGGGCCCGTCAGATCAACGATTACTACAACCAGCTCGGTGAGGGCATCCTCGAGTACGTGGGGCCGCTGGTCGAGCCGGGGCTGCAGGAAAAGCCGCTCTCGATCGCGCTCCGCGAGATCCACGGCGACCTGCTCGAGCACACCGAGGGCGAGTAACAGGGCCGGGCCGGGCGCGCTGTGGACCGCACGCGGATCCCCAAACGAGTCGTAGTCGGTGTCTCCGGCGGCATCGCCGCCTACAAGGCGTGCACCGTCGTCCGTCAGCTGTCCGAGGCCGGCCATTCCGTCCGGGTCATTCCGACCGAGTCCGCGCTGCGTTTCGTCGGCGCGGCCACTTTTGAGGCGCTCTCCGGCCAGCCGGTGCACACCGGCGTCTTCAACGACGTACCCGAGGTCCCGCACGTCCAGCTCGGCAAGCAGGCCGACCTGGTCGTGGTGGCCCCGGCCACCGCGGATCTGTTGGCCCGCGCGGTGCACGGCCGCGCCGACGACCTGCTGACCGCCACGCTGCTCACCGCGCGATGCCCGGTGTTGTTCGCGCCGGCCATGCACACCGAGATGTGGCTGCACCCGGCCACCGTCGACAACGTGGCCACGTTGCGCCGGCGCGGCGCGGTGGTGCTCGAGCCCGCCGCTGGGCGGCTCACCGGGACGGACAGCGGGTCGGGCCGGCTCCCCGAAGCCGAGGAGATCACCACCCTGGCCCACCTACTGCTGGAACGCCACGACGCGCTGCCCTACGACCTCGCCGGCCGCAAGATGCTGGTGACCGCCGGCGGCACCCGCGAACCGGTCGACCCGGTGCGCTTCATCGGCAACCGAAGCTCCGGCAAGCAGGGCTACGCCGTCGCGCGGGTGGCCGCCCAGCGCGGCGCCGAGGTCACCCTGATCGCCGGACACACCGCCGGGCTGATCGATCCCGCCGGTGTCGAGGTCGTCCACGTCAGCTCCGCGAGCCAGTTGGGCGACGCGGTGTCCAAGCGCGCCCCCGAGGCCGACGTGCTGGTGATGGCCGCCGCGGTCGCCGACTTCCGGCCCGCGCACGTCGCCGCCGCCAAGATCAAAAAGGGCGCCACGGAAGACACAGGGGCGCCGACGATCGAGCTGGTGCGCAATGACGACGTGCTCGCCGGGGCGGTGCGGGCCCGCGCCCACGGGCAGCTGCCCAACATGCGGGCCATCGTGGGCTTCGCCGCCGAGACCGGCGACACAGAAGGCGACGTGCTGTTTCACGCGAGAGCCAAGCTGCAGCGCAAGGGCTGCGATCTGCTGGTGGTCAACGCCGTCGGCGATGGCCGCGCGTTCGAGGTGGACAGCAACGACGGCTGGCTGCTGGCCTCCGACGGCACCGAGTCGGCGCTGCAGCACGGCTCCAAGACATTGATGGCCAGTCGTATCGTGGATGCGATCGCCGCGTTCCTGCACGGGGACAGCGGGTAGAGGGTCGAGTTCTTCTCGGCACCGGGACGGGGTGCCGACCGGCTGACGCGGGCCGATATAATTCGGTTGACTAACTATTTGGAAGGATTGGCATGAGCGAAAAGGGTCGCCTGTTTACCAGTGAGTCGGTGACTGAGGGACATCCCGACAAAATCTGTGACGCGATCAGCGACTCGGTCCTCGACGCCCTGCTGGCGCAGGACCCGCGCTCACGTGTCGCGGTCGAGACGCTGGTGACCACCGGGCAGGTGCACGTGGTCGGTGAGGTGACGACGACGGCCAAGGAGGCCTTCGCCGACATCACCAACACGGTCCGCGAGCGCATCCTCGACATCGGCTACGACTCGTCGGACAAGGGCTTCGACGGGGCATCCTGCGGGGTGAACATCGGCATCGGCGCGCAATCGCCCGACATCGCCCAGGGCGTCGACACCGCCCACGAGACCCGCGTCGAGGGCGCGGCCGACCCGCTGGACTCCCAGGGCGCCGGCGACCAGGGCCTGATGTTCGGCTACGCGATCAACGACACCCCCGAGCGGATGCCGCTGCCCATCGCGCTGGCCCACCGCCTGTCGCGCCGGCTGACCGAGGTCCGCAAGAACGGGGTGCTGCCCTACCTGCGCCCCGACGGCAAGACGCAGGTCACGATCGAATTCGAGGACGACGTCCCGGTCCGGCTGGACACCGTGGTCATCTCCACCCAGCACGCGGCCGACATCGACCTGGAGAACACCCTGACACCCGACATCCGGGAAAAGGTGCTCAACACCGTGCTCAACGACCTGGCGCACGACACGCTGGACACCTCCTCGACGCGGCTGCTGGTCAACCCGACCGGCAAGTTCGTCGTCGGCGGCCCGATGGGGGACGCGGGGCTGACCGGCCGCAAGATCATCGTCGACACCTACGGCGGCTGGGCGCGGCACGGCGGTGGGGCCTTCTCCGGCAAGGACCCGTCCAAGGTGGACCGCTCGGCGGCGTACGCGATGCGCTGGGTGGCTAAGAACATCGTCGCCGCCGGGCTCGCGGAGCGGGTCGAGGTGCAGGTGGCCTACGCCATCGGCAAGGCCGCGCCGGTCGGGTTGTTCATCGAGACCTTCGGCACCGCGACCGTCGACCCGGTCAAGATCGAGAAGATCGTTCCCGAGGTGTTCGACCTGCGACCGGGCGCGATCATCCGCGACCTGGACCTGCTGCGCCCGATCTACGCGCAGACCGCCGCCTACGGGCACTTCGGCCGCACCGACGTCGAACTGCCCTGGGAGCAGCTGAACAAGGTCGACGACCTCAAGCGCGCCATCTAGGCGCGGCGGCTCACTGCCGCGGCGCCGGGTGGTCGGGATCGAGCGCGGGCAACCCGTCGATGCTGCGCCGGTTGCGGTGGATCAGCCGCTCGTAGGCCTCGCCGGGCGCCTTGTGGTGATACGCGTCGAGCACCGGCCGTTCGTCGACGAGTTCGTAGTAGGGCACCGCGAATCCGCAGGCGTCGGCGATCCGCTCCACGTCGACCACGATGATGGCGCGGATGCCCGCGTGCCGACCGTCGAAATGCCCCACGAGATCGGCGAATTCGGCGTCATCGGGCCGGAGCACCCGCCCGGTGCCGAACAGGCGCAGGATCCGCGAGTTGCGGGTGAACGAGCAGAACATGACGGTGATGCGGCCGTTGTCGCGCAGATGGGCGATGGTCTCCACGCCGCTGCCGAACAGATCCAGGTAGGCCACGGTGTGCTCGTCGAGCACCGCGAACGTGTCGCAATACCCCTTGGGGGACAGGTTGATTCGACCACCCTCGGAGGGCGCGGTGGCGACGAAGAAAACGGCCTGTTGGCGGATGAAGTCGCGCAGCGACTCGTCGATGCTGTCAAATTCCTTCGCCACCCGTGCAGCGTATCCGCTAGCCGGTGAAGCGGTAGTCGTCCAGATCGAATCGCCGGCTGCGCCAGTAGACCTCCGGGGTGGTGCCCGGCCGCAGCGGCACGTCGCCGTTCTTGTCGAAGTAATAGCTGTTGGCCAGCCGGCAACTGTCCTGCCAGAAGATCTGCCGGTGCCGTCGGCGCATCATCTGGGCGAAATAGCGGTCGTTGGCCTCCTCGCTCACCTCGACGCGGGTCGCGCCGAGGCGCTTGGCCCGCTTGAGGCACCGCACGATGTGATGGGTCTGCGCCTCGATCAGCGCGAAATACGACGAGCCGACGTAACCGTACGGTCCGAACACCGTGAACAGGTTGGGAAAACCCGGAACGGTGACGCCCTCGTAGGCCTGCAGGCGGTGCTCGTCCCAGAACCGGCTCAACGACCGACCGCCGCTGCCGGTGACCGCGAACGTGGGGACGTTGTCGGGGTCCATCACCTTGAAGCCGGTCGCCAGGATGAGCACGTCGACGTCGTGGGTTTCGCCGTCGGTGGTCGCCACCGCGTCGGGCGTGATCTTGTCGATCGGTTCGGTGACCAGCCGCACGTTGTCACGGTTGAACGTGGCCAGATAGCCGTTGTGGAATCCGGGGCGCTTGCAGCCGACGGCGTACTGCGGGGTGAGCTGCTCGCGCACCGCCGGGTCGCGGACCTGCCGCCGCAGATAGGCGCGTCCCAGCGCGGCCATCCTCTTGGCCAGCGGGAACACCGTGAAATAGTGCGCCGAGATCGGGAAGGTGAGTTCCACGTACGCCTGGCTGAGCAGCCGCTGCAGCACCAAGGCGGCGGGGATTCGCATCGCCCAGCGCGCCGGCGCGGGCAACGGGACGTCCAGCTTCGGGAAACACCAGATCGGGGTGCGCTGAAACACGGTGAGCGACGAGACAATTGGCGCGATCTCGGGGATCACCTGCACGGCCGAGGCGCCGGTGCCGATCACCGCGACGCGCTTGCCGGTCAAGTCCTGGCCGTGATCCCACCGCGCGGTGTGCATGGTGATGCCGGCGAACGAGTCCACCCCGTCGATGTCGGGCAGGTTCGGCACCGTCAGCACGCCGCAGGCGCTGATCAAGAACCTCGCCGTGATTTCGCCCGCCGGGTCGGTCTGCACCCGCCACAAGCCCCGCTCGTCGTCGAACTCCGCGGCTTGCACCTTGGTGTTGAACCGGATCCGCGAACGGATGCCGTACTTGTCGGCGCAGTGCTCGGCGTAGGCCTTGAGCTCGCGGCCCGGCGCGTAGGTGCGCGACCAGTGCCGGCTCTGCTCGAAGGAGAACTGGTAGGAGAACGACGGAATGTCCACGGCGATACCGGGATAGGTGTTCCAGTGCCAGGTGCCGCCGACCCCGTCGCCGGCTTCGAGCACCAGGTAATCGGGCAGTCCCGCCCTGTCGAGGTTGATGGCGGCGCCGATGCCGGAGAATCCGGCGCCGATGATCAGCGTGTGGTAGTCGGGGGTCTCCCCGTCCCGCCGGGCGAAGGTGCGCTCCGTCATGAACTCACCGTACGCCCTGGCCTCAGCGCTGCAGGGCGGTTCGCAGCGCCGCCAGCCCGCGCTCGAGCGCCGCGGTGGCCGCGGGCACCACACCGGCATAGCCGAGGTAGCCGTGCACGAGCGTCTCGGCGTTGTGCACCTGGACGGCGACCCCGGCGGCCGCCAGCCGCTCGCCGTACCGGATGCCGTCATCGCGCAGCGGGTCGTAGCCGGCGACGCCGATGTAGGCCGGCGCCAGATCGCTCAGGTCTTTGGCCCGCCCCGGCGCCATGTCCGACGGCGGGTCGGACAGGTCGACTTCGCCCGCGTACCAACGAGAGAACTCGGCGACGGCCTTGACATCGAGAATCGGCGCGGTGGCGTTCTCGGCGAAGGACGGCAGCGTGGCGTCCCACATGGTCGACGGGTACCACAGCAACTGAAACCTCACGGCCGGTCCGCCGCCGTCGCGGGCCCGCTGCGCGACCGCGGCGGCGATGGTGCCGCCCGCCGAATCCCCGGCGACGGCGATGCGGCCAGGGTCGCCGTACAGGTCGGCGGCGTGCTCGGCGACCCAAAGCGTTGCGGCCCACGCGTCTTCGACGGCGGCGGGGTAGGGGTGCTCGGGGGCCAGCCGGTAGTCGACCGACACCACGATCGCGTCGGCGCCGACCGCATGCTGGCGGGCCGTGCCGTCGTGGGTGTCGAGGTCGCCGATGACGAAGCCGCCGCCGTGGAAAAACAGCACGACGGGCGCCGCGGGGATCCCGGGCCGGCCGTCGGAATGGCTTGGCGGCCAATAGATCCGGACCGCGACCGAACCCGCGGGGCCCGGAATCGTGCGGTCCTCGACCCGCAGCTCGGGGTGCAACGGCCTGCGCGGCAGGTCGCGGAACCGCTGCCGCGCCGCGTCGATTCCGTCCTCGGTGGATAGCCGGAAGGGAACCGCATCCAGTACCTTCTGCAGGATGGGGTCGATCCCGGGTTTCTCGTCGGCTGGGTCATCCAAGCTGGGCATGGACGTACCGTACGCACCTCGCCTGGTGGCGGGCGCCTGGGTGGTGGCCGGCTGGGTGGCCCTGGGCTACGGCATCTACCTGACCGTGCTGGCGCTGCGCTCCCCGCCGGGAATGGAGCTGACCGGTCACTGGGTGCTGCAGCCGGCGTTCAAGGCGTCGATGGCGGTCCTGCTGACGCTGGCCGCGGCGGGGCACGGATGCGTTCGGGAGCGGCGTTGGCTGATGGCGGCGCTGCTGTTGTCGGCCATCGGTGACTGGGTGCTCGCGATCCCGTGGTGGACGCTGTCCTTCGAGGTCGGTCTGTTGTCATTCCTATTGGCGCACATGTGTTTTATCGCCGCCCTGCTGCCGCTGGTGCCGCCGTTGTCGCGGTCGTCGCAGACCGAGCGGCCCGCGGCGCTCCGGATCGCCGCGGTGGTCCTGATGTGTCTGGTGTCGATCGCGCTGCTGGCGTGGTTCTGGCCCCATCTGGGCCCGGACAAGCTGACGCTGCCGGTGACCGTCTACATGGTGGTGCTGACCGCGATGGTGTGCACGGCGCTGCTGGCGAAACTGCCGACGATCTGGACGGCGGTGGGGGCGCTGTGTTTCGCGGCGTCGGACTCGATGATCGCCATCAGCCGCTTCATCCTGGGCAACGAGGCGCTCGCCGTGCCGATCTGGTGGTCGTACGCGGCGGCCCAGATCCTGATCACGGCGGGGTTCTTCTTCGGCCGCGTACTGCCCGGCCGGGACACCGGGGACGCCTCGGCGCCCGCCGAAGGCTGATTTGTCAGTGGTCGCCGGTACGCTGCGGGCCGGACGGTAAAAACATTGGATAGCACCATGATTCGCGGCCCGAGGGCGCCGTGAGCCCCAGCGCGCGCACGCCGGTCGAGGTAGAGCCCATCGCCCGCGTGCTGCCGATGCTGTCGGTGCCGCACCTGGATCGCGAGTTCGACTACCTGGTTTCGGCCGAGCAGTCCGACGACGCCCAGCCCGGGGTGCGGGTCCGGGTGCGCTTCCATGGCCGGCTGGTCGACGGGTTCGTGCTGGAGCGCCGCAATGACACCGACCACCCGGGCAAGCTGGGCTGGCTCGATCGCGTCGTGTCGGCCGAACCGGTGCTCACCCCCGAAATCCGCCGACTGGTCGACGCGGTGGCCGCGCGCTACGCGGGCACCCGCCCCGACGTGTTGCGTCTGGCCGTGCCGGCCCGCCACGCCAGGGTGGAGCGGGAGCCCGTGGTCAGCCGGGATCCGCCGGGCCGAGTGATCCCGGCGCCCGTCGACCCGTCGGGCTGGGACGTCTACGGGCGGGGCGCTCAGTTCCTGGCCGCCCTGGCCGAGTCGCGCGCCGCCCGGGCCGTGTGGCAGGCGCTGCCGGGCGAGCGGTGGACCGACCGCTTCGCCGAGGCCGCCGCGCAAACCGTGCGAGCCGGCCGGTCCGTGCTGGCGATCGTTCCCGATCAGCGCGACCTCGACGCCCTGTGGCGGGCCGCGACGTCGCGGATCGACGAGGGCTGCGTGGTGTCCCTGTCCGCCGGCCTGGGACCGGCCGCCCGGTACCGCCGCTGGCTGGCGGCGCTGCGCGGCACCGCGCGGCTGGTGATCGGCACCCGCAGCGCGGTGTTCACGCCGCTGAGCGATCTGGGTCTGGTCATGGTGTGGGCCGACGCCGACGACAGCCTGGCCGAGCCGCGGGCCCCGTACCCGCACGCCCGCGAGGTGGCAATGCTGCGCGCGCATCAGGCCCGGTGCGCGGCGCTGATCGGCGGTTACGCGCGCACCGCGGAAGCGCACGCGCTGGTGCGCAGCGGATGGGCGCAGGACATCGCCGCGGCCCGGCCCGTGGTGCGCGCCCGCACCCCGCGGGTGAGCGCGCTCGACGACACCGGCTACGCCGACGAGCGCGACCCGGCGGCGCGCACGGCACGCATTCCCTCGATCGCGCTGCGCGCCGCCCGCTCGGCGCTGCAGGCCGGGGCGCCGGTGCTGGTGCAGGTGCCGCGGCGTGGGTACGTTCCGTCGCTGGCGTGCGCGCGCTGCCGCACCATCGCCCGCTGCCGGCACTGCACGGGCCCCCTCTCACTACCCGAGTCGTCGCGGGAGGGGGGCGCGGCGCTGCTGTGCCGCTGGTGCGGGCGGGTCGACTCGACGCGCCGGTGCGCGCGCTGCGGGTCGGACGCGGTGCGCGCCGTCGTCGTCGGGGCCCGCCGCACCGCCGAAGAGCTCGGACGCGCGTTTCCGGGCACGGCGGTGATCACCTCCTCGGGCGACGGCATCGTGCCCGAGGTCGCCCCCGGCCCGGCCCTGGTGGTCGCCACCCCGGGGGCCGAGCCGCACGCGTCCGGCGGCTACGGCGCCGCGCTGCTGTTGGACACGTGGGCGCTGCTGGGCCGGCAGGATCTGCGCGCCGCCGAGGACGCGCTGTGGCGCTGGATGAGCGCCGCCGCGCTGGTGCGCGCCCGCGGCGACGGCGGCGTGGTGCTGGTGGTCGCCGAATCATCGCTTCCCACAGTGCAATCGCTGATCCGCTGGGACCCGGTGGGCCACGCGGAATCGGAACTGACCGCCCGTGCCGAGGTGGGCTTGCCGCCCAGCGTGCACATGGCGGCCATCGACGGAACGCCCGACGCGGTGACCGCGCTGCTCGACGAGATCCGGCTGGCCGACCTCGAAGCCGACCTGCTCGGCCCGGTGGACCTGCCGCCCGGCGTGCGCCGCCCCGCGGGGACCCCGCCCGGCGTGGCGGCGACGAGGATGCTGGTGCGCGTGCCCCGCCGGCAGGGCCTGGCGCTGGCGGCCGCGCTGCGCCGCGGCGTCGGCGTGCTCAGCGCCCGGCAAACCCATGAGCCCGCCCGGGTGCAGATCGATCCGTTGCACATCGGCTAACCTTCACGAACCGTTACCCTGGGCGACAGTATGTGCATGCAATATTTCCTGTTTACGACATTGGAAGGTTGCTACACTTTCTATTCCTTAGCCGCCGAGAGGCCGGAAACCATCCGGGGAGGGGCGATATGACAGCGGACAACGCCACTGTTGACGAGTCATTGGACGTCATCACCGATGCTTTGCTGACGGCCTCCCGTTTGCTGATGGCGATCTCGGCCCGTTCCGTCGGGCAGGTCGACGAGACCATCACCATCGCGCAGTTCCGGACGCTGGTGATCCTGTCCAACCGCGGACCGGTGAATCTGGCCACCCTCGCGGGCCTGCTGGGCGTGCAGCCGTCGGCCACCGGCCGGATGGTGGACCGATTGGTCGCCGCCGGACTGATCGACCGCCTGCCGCACCCGACCTCGCGCCGTGAGCTGCTGGCCGCGCTGACCACGCGCGGCCGCGACGTCGTCCACCAGGTCACCGCGCACCGGCGCACCGAGATCGCGGCGATCGTCGCGAAGATGCCACCGCCGGAGCGCCACGGGCTGGTGCGGGCACTGACGGCGTTCACGGCGGCCGGCGGCGAGCCCGACGTGCACCTGGACGCCGATATCGACCTGTAGCGCCCGGGTCGTACCCGCCTAGGCGTCCCGCTTGGTGGCGGTGACCAGCAGGTACTCCCACCCCATCGTGCCGTCGACGAGGTGTTGCTGCGCGAGCTCGACGAGTTGGGCATCGAGCTCGGCGGCCAGCACCCGGTTGTGGCCGATGTTCGCGTAGGCCTCGATCGTCGGGCCGTAGTGCCGTTTGAAGTAGGCGTGCACGGCCTCGGCGCTGGCGAACCGGTTCACCGCCAACGTGCCACGCGCCGTGGTGATTTCGTCGATGCCCTCGCCGAGCAGCGCGGTGACATAGCCGGGCCGTCCCCACAGCGCCGCCGGCGGCACGGGATGCGACAGGCTCGGCCGGTAGGGCCGGATGGTGGCCAGCATCCGGCCGAAGAAGCCCTCCGGGGTCCAGCTGATCACGCCGATCGTGCCGCCCGGCCGGCAGACCCGGACCAGCTCGCTGGCGGCGCGCTGCTGGTCGGGGGCGAACTGCACCCCGATCGCGGACATGACGACATCGAATTCGCCGTCGCCGAAGGGCAGCGCGTGCGCATTGGCTTCCCGGTAGTCGATCGTCAGGCCCCGCGCCGCGGCCCGGTCCCGCGAGCGCCGGAGCAACTCGGGGGTCAGGTCGGTGGAAACGACGGCGGCGCCGGCGGCGGCGGCCGGCAGCGAGATATTGCCCGAGCCGGCGGCGACGTCGAGGACCCGGACGCCGGGCACGAGCCCGGTGGCCTGCACGAGGGCGGGGCCCAGCGGGGCCATCACTTCCTCGGCCATCAGGGCGTAGTCGCCCAGTGCCCAAACCGTGCGATGTGTGGCGGCGACTCGGGCGTCGCTGATGGTGGAGTCGACGGTCATCAGACCTCCTTGGGGGAAGTGAAAGGGTCGTTCGACGTCGATGTCGACACGAAACGGCGCGGTTCACGCCGCCAAATAATGACTCTCAGAAACAGTAGCCATAAGCAACAGTGTACGCACGCACACTCGGTCCGCTCGGGCGGGTCCGGCCGGCGTCCGGCGCTTCCTAGACTGGGCGGGTGCGCCTCGTCTTCGCCGGTACCCCCGAACCCGCGCTGCCCGCACTGCGCCGCCTCATCGACTCACCCCACCACGACGTGATCGCGGTGCTGACCCGGCCCGACGCCGCCGCCGGGCGGCGGGGCAAGCCGGAGCCCTCGCCGGTGGCCCGGGAGGCGCTCGACCGTGGCATTCCGGTGCTGCGGCCGTCGCGGCCGAACTCGGCGGAATTCGTCGCGGAGCTGTCGCAGTTGGGGCCGGACTGCTGTGCGGTCGTCGCTTACGGCGCGCTGCTGCGCGACGACCTGCTGGCGGTGCCCCCGCGGGGCTGGATCAACCTGCACTTCTCCCTGCTGCCCGCCTGGCGCGGCGCGGCGCCGGTCCAGGCGGCCATCGCCGCGGGGGACGCCATCACCGGGGCCTCGACGTTCCAGATCGAGCCGAGCCTGGACTCGGGCCCGATCTACGGAGTGGTGACCGAGACGATACGCCCGACCGATACCGCCGGGGAATTGCTTGAGCGACTGGCGATTTCGGGTGCGGCGCTGTTGTCGACCACCCTGGACGGCATTGCCGATTCGACGTTGACACCGCGGCCGCAACCGGCCGAGGGGGTCAGCATCGCACCCAAGATCACCGTCGAGCAGGCCCGGGTGCGCTGGGACCTGCCGGCGCTGGTGGTGGAACGCCGCATCCGTGCCGTCACGCCCAACCCCGGCGCCTGGACGGTGATCGGCGACCTGCGCATCAAAATCGGGCCGGTCGACGCCGGCGACGCATCCGGTTCGCCAGAACCGTTGCCGCCCGGCGCTATTCGCGTCGACCGCAAAAGCGTCTGGGTCGGCACCGGTTCCGCCCCGGTTCGCCTGGGCCAGATCCAGCCGCCCGGAAAGAAATTCATGAACGCGATCGACTGGGCGCGCGGTGCCCGGCTCGATCCCGCGGTGCGGGCGACATGAGCACCGGCCGTGACGGACGGCAGCGCCCGCGGCCGGACCGCAAGCCGCCGCGGCCGCAGCAACGCGACCGCCGCCCACCCCAGCGGGATCGCCGGCCCGCCCGCCGGCCGCTCGACCCGGCCCGGGCGGCCGCGTTCGAGGTGCTCCGGGCGGTCAGCGAGCGCGACGCGTACGCGAACCTGGCGCTGCCCGCGCTGCTGCGCGAGCGCGGAATCACCGGCCGCGACGCCGCATTCGCCACCGAGCTGACCTACGGCACCTGCCGCAGCCGCGGCCTGCTCGACGCCGTCATCGGCGCGGCCGCCGGGCGCGCCCCGAATGCCATCGACCCCGTCCTGCTCGACCTGCTGCGCCTCGGCGCGTATCAGTTGCTGCGCACCCGCGTCGACGCACACGCCGCGGTGTCCACCACCGTCGAACAGGCGGGCCTCGAATTCGACTCGGCGCGAGCGGGTTTCGTCAACGGGGTGCTGCGCACCATCTCCGGGCGCGACGAGAAATCCTGGGTAGGGGAGCTGGCCCCGGACCCGGCGCGGGACCCGATCGGGCATGCCGCGTTCGTGCACGCCCATCCCCGCTGGATCGCCCAGGCCTTCGCCGACGCGCTGGGCGGGGCCGCGGGCGAACTCGACGCGGTGCTCGCCAGCGATGACGAACGGCCCCAGGTGCATCTGGCCGCGCGCGCCGGCGCGCTGACCGCCGCCGAACTGGCGGACGCCGTCGGCGGCACCGTCGGCCGCTACTCGCCGTACGCGGTGTACCTGCCGGGCGGCGATCCCGGGCGGCTGGCGCCGGTGCGCGACGCCCTCGCCCTGGTGCAGGACGAGGGCAGCCAGCTGGTGGCCCGCGCGCTGACCCTGGCGCCGGTCGACGGCGACGCCGGACGCTGGCTCGACCTGTGCGCCGGGCCGGGCGGGAAGACGGCGCTGCTGGCGTCGCTCGGTGCTGCGTCCGGGGCCCGCGTCACCGCGGTGGAGCCGGCCCCGCGCCGCGCCGACCTGGTGGCCGAGAACACCCGTGGCCTGCCGGTCGACGTGCTGCGGGTTGACGGCCGGCACAGCGACCTCGAGCCGACGTTCGACCGGGTGCTCGTCGACGCGCCCTGCACGGGGCTGGGGGCGCTGCGCCGCCGGCCCGAGGCCCGGTGGCGCCGTCAACCGGCCGACGTGCCGGCGCTGACCAAGCTGCAACGCGAGCTGCTGGGCGCCGCGATCGCGCTGACCCGTCCCGGTGGCGTGGTGCTCTACGCGACCTGCTCGCCGCACCTGGCCGAAACCGTCGGGGTGGTCGCCGACGCGCTGCGCCGCTATCCGGTGAGCGCGCTGGACACCCGGCCGTTGTTCGAGCCCGTCCCGGACTTGGGGGACGGGCCCTATGTCCAGCTGTGGCCCCACCGGCACGGCACCGACGCGATGTTCGCGGCCGCGCTGCGCCGCGAAGCGGGGTAGCAAGGCCGCGACACAAAAGGACCCGGCCGCGGCCGCGCTGCGCCGCGAGGCGGGGTAGCGGCGCCGCCAGATGTGAACCGAGGCGCGCGGCTCAGTAGTCTGGCGCTCATGCCTGGCAACACGGAATCTTCGAAGGGGCCCCTGATCGCACCGTCGATCCTTTCCGCTGACTTTTCCCGGCTTGCCGACGAGGCCGCCGCCGTGACCGGCGCCGACTGGCTGCACGTCGACGTGATGGACAACCACTTCGTGCCCAACCTGACCCTCGGGCTGCCGGTGGTGGAGAGCCTGCTGGCGGCCACCACCATCCCGATGGACTGCCACCTGATGATCGAGGACCCCGATCGCTGGGCGCCGCCCTACGCCGAGGCGGGCGCCTACAACGTCACCTTCCACGCCGAGGCCACCGAGAATCCGATCGCGGTCGCGCGCGACATCCGCGCCGCGGGCGCCAAAGCGGGGATCAGCGTGAAGCCGGGCACGCCGCTCGAGCCGTACCTCGAGATCCTGCCGCAGTTCGACACGCTGCTCATCATGTCGGTCGAGCCCGGCTTCGGCGGCCAGAGCTTCATCCCCGAGGTCCTGAGCAAGGTGCGCACCGCGCGCAAGCTCATCGACGCGGGGGAGTTGACGATCCTGGTCGAAATCGACGGGGGGATCAACGGGGACACCATCGAGCAGGCCGCCGAGGCGGGCGTCGACTGCTTCGTCGCGGGATCGGCCGTGTACGGCGCCGCCGACCCGGAGACCGCGATCGAGGCGTTGCGCCGACAGGCCGCCGGCGCCTCCCCGCACCTGCGTCGATGACCGTTTCGCCGGGCGAGGGCCTTGACGCCGCGATGCGCTTGGCGATCGAGCAGTCCAATCTCGTCAAGGGAACGACGTACCCGAATCCCCCGGTGGGCGCGGTCATCCTGGACGCCGGCGGGGAAGTGGTCGGCGTGGGCGGCACCGAACCGGCCGGCGGCGACCACGCCGAGATCCTGGCGCTGCGGCGCGCCGGCGACCTGGCCGCCGGTGGGACCGCCGTGGTGACCCTCGAGCCGTGCAACCACTACGGCAAGACGCCGCCGTGCGTGAACGCGCTGCTGGACGCCAAGGTGGGCGCGGTGGTCTACGCGGTGGCTGACCCGAACCCGGAGGCCGCCGGGGGCGCGGCCCGGCTCGCGGAGGCGGGCGTCGCGGTGCGCTCGGGTGTGCTGGCCGACGAGGCGGCCGGCGGGCCGCTGCGGGAGTGGCTGCACAAGCAGCGGACCGGACTGCCGCACCTGACGTGGAAGTACGCCAGCAGCGTCGATGGCCGCAGCGCCGCCGCCGACGGCTCCAGCCAGTGGATTTCCAGCGAGGCCTCGCGGCTGGACCTGCATCGCCGCCGCGGGGCGTGCGAGGCGATCGTGGTGGGCACCGGCACGGTGCTGGCCGACGACCCGGCGCTGACCGCCCGGTTGCCCGACGGCTCGCTGGCCGAGCGGCAGCCGCTGCGGGTGGTCGTGGGGATGCGCGAAATACCTTCGGAGGCAAAGGTTCTCAACGACGATTCGCGAACGATGCTGATCCGGACGCACGACCCCATGGAGGTGCTCAAGGCGGTCTCGGACCGCACCGACGTGCTGCTGGAGGGTGGCCCGACCCTGGCGGGCGCCTTCCTGCGGGCCGGGGCGGTGGATCGGATCCTCGCCTACGTCGCGCCGACCCTGTTGGGTGGTCCGGTCACCGCGGTCGACGACGTCGGAGTGTCCACGATCGCGCGGGCGTTGCGCTGGCAGTTCGACGGAATCGATCGGGTGGGCCCCGACGTGGTGCTCAGCCTGGTGCCGCGCGAGGGCTAGCGGCGCCTAGCGCTCGCTCAGTGAAACTTCTTGCGGCTCAGGGATTTCCGGCTCCTCGGCGTGTTCCTTGCGGCCGCCGATCAGCAGACCCAGCAGCGCGCCCGCGATGCAGATCACGACGGTGGCCGCGAAGATGTCGCCGTACATCATGGCGAACGCCTTGAGGTACATCGTTCCCTGCGCGGCGATCCGCTCCAACAGGGTGGCGTCGGGCGGGATCGCCGCCGTCAGGCCCGCCACGATCTGGTTGAACCGGTACAGGCCCCACGCGCTGAGCGCGGCCACCCCGATCAGCATGCCCGTCATCCGGGCGACCACCACGGCCGCCGAGGCGATGCCGTGCTGGGCCGACGGGACGACACGCAGCGCGGCCGACGTCAGCGGCCCGATGACCAGTCCGAGGCCGAAACCCGCCACCAACAGGTCGGCGTGCAGCACGGGGACATTGAGCAGCCCCAGGATGTTGTGCTTCTGGCTCATCACGTCCTGGCGCCAGTAGTGGATCAGCCAGTAGCCGTATGCCGCGATCAGCAGGCCGACGAACGTCACCGCACGGTCGCCGACGCGGGTGGCGATCCACCCGCCCAGCACCGCGCCGATCGGCAGCGCGATCAGGAACCACAGCAACAGCCCGGCCGCCTGTGTCTGGGTCTGCCCCAGCACACCCTGACCGAACAGCTCGACGTCGACCAGCGTCACCATCAGCGCCGCGCCCGCGAACAATGAGGCGCCCAGCGCGGCCAGGAACGGCCGGAAGCGCACGCCGGCCGGTTCGATCAGCCGGGTCCGGGAGAAGCGCTCCCACAGCAGGAACAGCACCCCGACCACGGCCGCGCCGATCACCAGCGGCAACCCGTAGCTGGGCAGGATCTCTTTGCCGTCGGGCTGCGGGTTGTACAGGCCGATCACCGCGAGGCCCAGCGCGACGGCGAGCAGCACACCGCCGACCAGATCGACCTTCTCGGGCGTTTCGGTGCGTTCGTGCGACGGCAGGCTGAACTGGATCATCACCATCGCGATGAGGGTCAGCGGGACGTTGATCCAGAACACGTAGCGCCAGTCGTGGAACAAGAAGACGATGAAGATCCCGTACAGCGGGCCCAGCACGCTGCCGAGCTCCTGGGCGGCACCGATCCCGCCGAGCACGCCCGCGCGGTTGCGCTGCGCCCACAGGTCCGCGCCCAGCGCGAGGGTGACCGGCAGCAGCGCGCCGCTGGCCACACCCTGGATGGTGCGGCCGCCGACCAGCAGGTGAAAATCGCCCCAGTGACCGGCCAGCGCCGTGACCACCGAGCCGACCATGAACAGCGCCAGGCTGACCTGCAGCACCAGCTTGCGGCCGAACCGGTCGGACGCCCGCCCCAGCAGCGGCATGGCGGCGATGTAGCCCAGCAGGTACATCGTGATGATCCAGGTGATGCGCTGCAGCTGGTTAATCGGGATGTGAACGTCGGTCATGATGTCGCGCATGATCGTCACGACGACATAGGCGTCCAGGGCGCCCAGCAGCACCGCCAGACTGCCGGCGCTGATCGCGACGCGCCGCCCGGTCTGTGTGGTCACGAGCTCACCGGGGGCTTGGTCACCTGAACCTGCTCGCCCCACTTCGACAGGGTGACCTCGGCGGAATTGCCCGAACTCTTCTGCAGATTGGCCCGGACCAGCTGGTGGTCACCGCTCTCCTGGATCCACACCGTGCTCGGGACCCGCTGAGTCGCGTTGAACTGCGGCACGATCTTGTTCACCGCGTCGGCCGACACGTTCCCGCTGACCTTGATGGTGTTCTGCCCGTCGATGGTCTCGCGGCCCTCGGCCTTGGCGTCGCTGAAGTTCGCCAGCGCGTTGCCCAGCCCGCTGTCCGGGTTCAGCAGCACCGACACGTCGTAGATGTCGGACGCCTTGCCGAAGTCACTCCACTTGTTGGGGGTGAGGGTGGCGTACAGGATCCCGTCGACGACGACGAAGTTTGCGTCGATGTCGGAGCCGCCCAGGGTGATGGTGGCGTTGCCCGACGCGGCGGTGGCCGGCGCCGTGGTGAGGTCACCGGTCAGCGTCTTGATGGGGAGCCCGGGGATCTTGCCCTGGATGCTCAGCGCGATGTGCGCGCTCTGCACCTTCTTGGTGGCGTCGGCCGACTGCTTGACCAAGGTCGTGCCGTCGGGGAGTGGCGCGCCGCTCTGCTTTGAGCCCGACGAGCAGCCGGCGATCAAGGCGGTGGCGAGGGTCAGGGATGCGAGGACGGCCGATAGACGGCGGCGGGTCTGCATACTCGCATCGTAGAGGGTGCCGGTGACTGCCCTGGTGAACGCGGGGGGCCGGTGTCGCCGGTGCGACGGTGTTTGCCCTGCTCATCCGCGCGAGTGCGGGCCAATTAGCCTTGGGTGATGTTTACCGGAATTGTCGAGGAACTCGGGGAGGTGGCGGGCCGCGACGTCCTTTCCGACGCGGCGCGGCTGACCATCCGCGGAGCCGTCGTGACCGCGGACGCGGGCCACGGCGATTCGATCGCCGTCAACGGCGTGTGCCTGACCGTGGCCGAGCTGCTGCCCGGCGGGCTTTTCACCGCGGACGTGATGGGCGAAACCCTGAACCGGTCCAACCTGGGCGAATTGCAGGTCGGCAGCCGGGTGAACCTGGAGCGCGCCGCGGCCGTCAACAGCCGGCTGGGCGGGCACATCGTGCAGGGCCACGTCGACGGGACCGGGCAGATCGTGGCGCGCACGCCGTCCGAGCACTGGGAGGTGGTGCGCATTGAGATCCCCGCGGAGGTGGCCCGCTACGTCGTGGAGAAGGGGTCGATCACCGTCGACGGGATCTCGCTGACGGTGTCCGGGCTGGGTGCCGACCCGCGCGACTGGTTCGAGGTTTCGTTGATTCCCACCACCCGCGAACTGACCACCCTGGGCCAGGCTCCGGTCGGGACGCAGGTGAACCTCGAGGTCGACGTGATCGCGAAATACGTCGAGCGGTTGATGTCCCGCTGATCAAGCCGTCGCAATAACCGCGGCGTCGGCGTGGTTCATACTGAATGCAACACGTGGACTTCTCGTGTGAGCCGTTTTTGACAGTGTTCCCGCCCGGAAAGCGGGGACGGCGAGGTAGCAGAGATGACGAGGTTGGACTCCGTCGAGAGGGCGGTTGCCGACATTGCGGCCGGCAAGGCCGTCATCGTCATCGACGACGAGGACCGTGAGAACGAGGGCGATCTGATCTTCGCCGCCGAGAAGGCGACGCCGGAGATGGTGGCGTTCATGGTGCGCTACACCTCGGGATACCTGTGCGTGCCGCTGGACGGCGCGATCTGCGACCGCTTGGGGCTGCTGCCGATGTACGCGGTGAACCAGGACAAGCACGGAACCGCCTACACCGTCACGGTGGACGCGAAAGATGGTGTGGGAACCGGTATTTCGGCGTCGGACCGCGCCACCACGATGCGCTTGCTGGCCAACCCCACCAGCGTCGCCGACGATTTCACCCGCCCCGGTCACGTGGTTCCGTTGCGCGCCAAGGACGGTGGCGTGCTGCGCCGCCCCGGCCACACCGAGGCCGCGGTCGACCTGGCCCGGATGGCCGGCCTGCAGCCCGCGGGCGCCATCTGCGAGATCGTCAGCCAAAAGGACGAGGGCGCGATGGCGCAGACCGACGAGCTGCGGGTGTTCGCCGACGAACACGACCTCGCGATGATCACGATCGCCGACCTGATCGAGTGGCGGCGCAAGCACGAGAAGCACATCGCCCGCATCGCCGAGGCCCGGATACCGACCCGGCACGGCGAATTCCGTGCCATCGGGTACGCCAGCATCTACGAAGAAGTCGAACACGTGGCGCTGGTGCGCGGCGACATCGCCGGGCCGGACTCCGATGGTGACGACGTGCTGGTGCGCGTGCACTCCGAGTGCCTGACCGGCGACGTCTTCGGTTCCCGCCGCTGCGACTGCGGGCCGCAGCTGGACGCCGCCATGGCGATGGTCGCCCGCGAGGGGCGCGGCATCGTGCTGTACATGCGCGGCCACGAGGGCCGCGGCATCGGCCTGATGCACAAACTGCAGGCCTATCAGCTGCAGGACGCCGGCGAAGACACCGTCGACGCCAACCTGAAACTTGGATTGCCCGCCGACGCAAGGGATTACGGGATCGGCGCGCAGATCCTCGTCGACCTCGGCGTGCGCTCGATGCGGCTGCTGACCAACAACCCGGCCAAGCGCGTCGGGCTGGACGGGTACGGCCTGCACATCATCGAGCGGGTGCCGCTGCCGGTGCGCGCCAATTCGGAGAACATCCGTTACCTGATGACCAAGCGGGACAAGATGGGTCACGACCTGGCCGGGCTGGACGACTTCCACGAATCCATCCATCTCCCAGGTGAGTTCGGCGGTGCGCTGTGACCGCCCGACCCGCTAGCGAGGGAGAGCGGCGCCGATGAGTGGTGGCGCCGGCGTGCCGGAAGTGCCGGCGCTTGACGCCTCCGGTGTGCGGCTGGGCATCGTGGCCAGCACCTGGCACAGCGAGATCTGCGACGCGCTGCTGGACGGCGCGCGCAAAGTCGCCGCCGACTCGGGCGTCGACGACCCCACCGTGGTCCGCGTGCTCGGCGCCATCGAGATCCCGGTGGTGGCCCAGGAGCTCGCCCGCACCCATGACGCCGTCGTCGCGCTGGGCGTCGTGATCCGCGGGCAGACACCACATTTCGAGTACGTCTGCGACGCGGTGACCCAGGGCCTGACCCGGGTTTCGCTGGACGCGTCGACCCCGGTGGCCAACGGCGTGCTGACCACCGACAACGAGGAACAGGCGCTGGATCGCGCCGGGCTCCCGGCGTCGGCCGAGGACAAGGGCGCCCAGGCGACCGGGGCGGCGCTGTCGGCGGCGCTCACCCTGCGCGAGTTGCGCGCCCGGTCGTGACGTCGTCACCCGACCGCGAGACCTGGGATGCGGTGCTGCGCCCCCACCGCACGCCGTTATTCGCCTACGGGGCAGCGGTGCTCATCGCCGGCGCGCACATCGTGGTGGGCCTGTTGCTCAAGGTGAAGTCCACCGGCGTGGTGTTTCAGACCGCCGACCAGGTGGCGATCGCGGTGCTGGGGCTGGTCATCGCCGGCATCGTGCTGTTGTTTGCCCGGCCCCGGCTGCGGGTCGGGCCGTCGGGCGTATCTGTGCGAAACCTGTTGGGGGACAAGCTGATCGAGTGGCCCGATGTCGTCGGTGTCTCGTTTCCGGTGGGCCACCGGTGGGCGCGCATCGACTTGCCCGACGACGAGTACATCCCGGTGATGGCCATCCAGGCCGTCGACAAGGGCCGCGCGGTGCGTGCCATGGACACGGTGCGCGCGCTGCTGGCGCGCTATCGGCCGGACCTACCGACCCCCTGAGCGCCGCAACGACGCCTCCCCGGTGTCAGCCAGGGAGGCGCCGTCGCTGAGGACCTGACGCTTGAGTCGGAAAGCCCGTATCGGACGCACTCAGTATCGAGTGCAGTCCGTCATCATCTGCTGGAAAATCGGCAGGGCCTGCTGGGCCCCCTGGTTGTGCTCGATCGCGCGCAGCAGATTCACGCGCTGATCGGGCGACGACGCCAGGTACTGCTGCAAGAACTGCTGGTTCGGCGGCGACTGGTCGAGGTACTGAGCGGCCATCGGGTTCTCCGCGTGCACCGCCCGCATCGCCTGGTCGTAGCTACAGGTCGTGTTGATCATCGGACCGTAATCGGGGCTGGCGGATGCGACCCCGGCCCCAGCGGTCGACGCCAAAGCCAGGCCGCCGACGGTGACGGCCAGTTTGGCCCACGAACGCTTCATCATTTACGGACTCCCTCCATTGCTGTGCCCCCACTCTAACGTTGAGTTAGAGGGTTGGTAGCCAGAACCGAGTCCGCCCAAACCGCCGGCAACGCGCGCGGGCCGCTCAGGGCGCGTCCGCCCGTCCCGGTTCCGGACCCTCGCTTTCGGGGCCCCAGCTGCTCGGTAGCAGCGGCATTCGGGGTCCGTCGTCCAAGGAATCGCCGGCAATTGTGGTCAATCCCACCGGGGCGGCATCCGCCCCGCGGGTGGTGCCGGCGAACCCCATGGGCCCCGCTCCCCGGTCCGAAGCCGTCACCGGGGTTTTGCCGGCGGCATCCGCCTCCGGCTCCCCGTTGAGGTACTCGTAGCGGCGCCCGGGGTCGATCAGGCCCGGCCGCTGGCGGCGCCGG
>NZ_JAEKMI010000025.1 GCF_020217485.1 Mycobacterium sp. WUMAC-067
TATTACGTAGTTAGTGGGTGTGTGGTTTAAGACGGTGGCCGGATCGTTTACGGATTACGCAACCGCCGTGCCGAATGGATAGAAATGGCCCCCCCTTCCCGTCAGCCGGCGGCCACCGGGCGTTGTCACGGTAAGACGGACGTCAGACCCGAACCGCGACGTTTGAGTTGACGGAATGCGTGTTGGTGTTGGGGTTGCTGCGTGGGGCGAACCCTGCGGCCCCGCGCTCAGCCCCTGGTGGGCGGTTACGTGGGAACCCACGTCGATGAGGATCTGTCCCAAGCCCGGAACCGCCGATGCGACTCAGCCGGCGGCGGCCGCGTTGGCTGCCTCGGTGGCAGCGTACGAACCGGAGCTCATGGACAGGGTGTTCACGAATTGCTCGTGGATGGCGGCAGCCTGGGCGCTCACCGCCTGGTACATCTGCGCGTGCGCCGCGAACTGAGCCGCGGTCAACGCCGACACCTCGTCGGCAGCAGCGGGTACCACCCCCGTCGTTGGGGCTGCAGCGGCTGCGTTCTGGGCGCTCAAGGTCGACCCGATAGCCTGCAGATTCCCGGCCGCCGCGGCCAAAGCCTCCGGCTGTGTGGTCACGAACGACATATTTGTTTCCCTCCTAGTTCAAATCCCCGACTCTGCGAGAGTAGATGACTGCGACCCCCGAGGCCGGGGTGGACGCAGCGTGTTTGCAATTGTTCACGTAGTGGTACGGCGAATTCACTTTCGTTAACGACACAGTAACAGCGTCTGACCTCGACCGCAGCCCTTCGCGCGACAGTCAGAACAAACGGCATCTGGCCCCGGTCGAAAAAGTTGCTGGTAGCCATCGGACAGGTTGCTGCGGCCACGTCGAGCGCCACAACGATCCGACTGCCGACGAACTCGCCGCACCGAGTCATCGCGATGACCTTTGCCACTAGCGCGTCGCTCGCACCTCCTTTCGTCCATTTCAGCTGGTTGATCGCACCGATGGCCGCGGCTCAGCCGGCGAAGGGTGGTCGGGCCATGACAGTGGGCCGGAAGCCGTATTTGGGTCCGGCCACGCCGTGTCCGCCGGCACCGGCACCGGCCAACGGCATCCCGCCGAGCAGGTTTCCGGGTCCACCGGCGGCCTCGGGGGCCGCGCTGATGGTGCTGACCGGAATCGCATGCCCGAGCGCCGGCGCCGCCGCCGGGGCCCCCGACCACGCGACCGGCACCGACAACTTGCCCCCGATCGAGGCCGCACTGCCCAACGCCGCCACCGGATGCGCCGCCGCAGCCCCCCCACCGAGCATGCCGCCCAAACCACCCAGCGCGGGCAAGGCCTTGGCCGCCGCCGGGGCCGCACTACCGATCAACCCCAACGACTTCGAGATCTGCACAAAGTTGTTCCCCATACCAATGCTGAAGTACGGCAGACCCTCGGTGTTATAGAAGAGGCTGGCGAACGGACTATAGCCATTGACGGCCGTTCCCAGGCTGGTGGGGAAGGTGGTCTGGCCGGTCAACAGGTACCAGATGGCAGAGAGTGGATCCGAGCCCTGCGACGTCGCCTGCGTCGTGGCGTTGGTGGTGGGCTGGGCCAGCGACTGCAACACCTTGGACGTGTTGACCGCCGAGGAATCCGTGGTCGCCTTGGTGACCGCCGCATTCTGAGTGGCCTGCCCCGACGCATTAGTGATCTCGGGAGCCTTCTGAAACGGCGTCTGCTTGGTCGCCGACGACGACTGACCCGCATACCCATACATCGCACCCGCATCCTGAGCCCAATACTCGCCATACTGGGCCTCCAACTGCGCAATCAACGGCGTGTTCTGCCCCAACACATTCGTCGCCTGCAACTGAGAGACCTGCATCCGATTCGACGCCACCAACGGCGGCGGCACCGACGCCGACAACGCCGCCTCATACGCCGCCGCCGCCGCCCGCGCCTGCGTCGCCGCCTCCTCAGCCTGCGCCGCCGCCGAGGTCATCCACGCAACGTACGGCTCCACCGCCTGAGCCATCGTCGCCGACGCCGAACCCAACCACTCCTCACTACTCAAAGCGGTCACCACCTTCTCGTAAGAAAGCGCCGCCGAATTCAACTCCGCAGCCAACGCACTCCACGCCGACGCCGCAGACACCAACGAACCCGACCCCGGACCCGAATAAATCCGCGCCGAATTGAACTCCGGCGGAAAAGCCCCATAATCCAGCACGAATAGCCCCTTAACCTGTGATCTGCGAATCGACGCGTCGAGTTGCGAAAGACGTTAATGCGCTGGTGGCCGGCCCCGCCCCGCTCGAATGGCGGGCGGCCTTCCGGCCCGCCTCTCGGGTGGCCGGCGCCATGCGCCGCTCGCCGCCGGCGGACCGCGCGGTGGTCGGCCCGGATAGCGGTCTGGAACTGCGGAAACGGCCGGAACCGAGGGTGCGCCCGGTCGGGCTACCGCGGTGCGATGTCGTGGTCGCTCGGGGCACGGGTATCGGGGCCGGGGATAAAATCCGGTCGCGGATAAAGGTGAGGGTGCGCATGCCGAATTCCGCCGCTTATCCGGCCGAGGGCGGGCGTGTCAGCACGCTGTAGCGGAATCCGTATTTGTTGACATAACCGGCGGCCGCGCCACGACGACCCAGCGACCCGGCCGGCATGCCACGCAGCAACCCGTTGGCCGGTCCACCGGTGGTGCCCGTCGCGGCGGCCTGGACGGGGGCGGCCTCCAGCTCCGAGACCGTCGAAGGACTGACCGCCGAGGTCAGCGTCGCCCAATGCTGGGGCACCGACAACATCCCCACCCGCGCGGCCTGCCCGGCACCGGCGGCAACCCCCCCGCTCGCATGGCCCAGCCCCCCGCCCAGGTTGCCCAGACCCAAACTTGCGAACTGCGGCGTGGGGAACCACGCACCACCGGCACCCGCCGTGCTACCACCGGGACCAGAGGTCAGCTGTTGCGCGATCGATGTGCAAAAGCTGGCCATACCGTTGGAGAAATACGCCAGACCCGTCGTCCGCTTCAGGATCGTGTCGTAGATCGTGGGGGTCAGCCCCAGCCAGTTGTTGGTGGGGGTCGGCAGCCCGTTCTGCAGCAAGTTCTGAAGCGTGCTCGTGAGCAACCCTGATTCCGAGGCGTTGGTCACGGTCGCCGGCGCCTGCGCGGCTTGAGTTGCGCTGAGCGACAAGGCTTGTGGCGACGCCAGCTGTGAGGTCGTTTGTGCGGTGTTGCCCGCCGGCTCGGCAACCGCCTGGGCCACCGCAGCGGCCTGCCCGGAGTCCCCGTCGGGGGTCGTGGTGTGCGGCGGCGCCGTGAACGGGGCCAACTCCGACGCGGTCAGCGACGAGCCGGAGTACCCGTACATCGCCGCGGCGTCCTGGGCCCACATCTCCATGTACTGCGCCTCGGTGGCCGCGATCGCCGGCGTGTTCTGGCCGAGGAAATTCGTTGCGACCAGATTCGCCAGCAGCACCCGATTGGTCGCGATCACCGGCGGCGGCACCGTCATCGCAAACGCCGCCTCGAACGCCGCCGCGGCGGCGCGTGCCTGGCCGGCCGTCTCCTCGGCCTGCGCGGCCAGGATGCTCAGCCAGCTCACATACGGCGTGACCGCAGACAACATCGACGCGGATGCCGGGCCCACCCAGGGAGCGTGGGTCAGTTCCGAGATCACCACCGCGTAACCGCTTGCGGCCGTGTCTAACTCGGCGCCGAGTCCATCCCAGGCCGCCGCCGCGGCCATCATCGGCCCCGAGCCCGGACCCGCATACATGCGACCGGAATTGACCTCCGGCGGTAATGCCCCGAAGTCCATGGCTATGAAGCGCCGGGCTCGAACGACATGTATCCCCTCGTACGTGGCATTGAGTCGGTGAAATTCAGCATTGGCTTGCTTGGGAAGGCTAAGTGGCCGCCCGGCTTATCGCCGCCTGGTCGCACGGCCGCTGGTGCGGCGACGGCCGCGCCCAGAGCGGAGTTACGACTCAGCGCCGGCGCGTCGCCGCGCTGGGCCGTGTCGCGCCGCGGCGACCGATTACCTGCGGGAACACCGCGTCCGTGCCCACCAGGGCGCGCCGTCGTCCCGGGTCGGCGGGCCGATTCCGGGTGTCTGCGCGCAGGTCAAAAGCCCCACCGCGGGATAAAAATCCGGCCGCAGATAAAGCCGTTGCGAGGTTCGCCGCTGCGGCGACCACCGCGGCCAGCACGACGGCCGCGAACAGGGCGGCAGCTGTCACGACGAAACACGCCCTGCCGCTTTTGCTTTCGGGGCAGGGCGTGTTCTCGATCGCTCCCGGGCTCGCGGGGCCCGGGGAAGCTATCCGGCGAAGGGTGGTCGGGCCATGACAGTGGGCCGGAAGCCGTATTTGGGTCCGGCCACGCCGTGTCCGCCGGCACCGGCACCGGCCAACGGCATCCCGCCGAGCAGGTTTCCGGGTCCACCGGCGGCCTCGGGGGCCGCGCTGATGGTGCTGACCGGAATCGCATGCCCGAGCGCCGGCGCCGCCGCCGGGGCCCCCGACCACGCGACCGGCACCGACAACTTGCCCCCGATCGAGGCCGCACTGCCCAACGCCGCCACCGGATGCGCCGCCGCAGCCCCCCCACCGAGCATGCCGCCCAAACCACCCAGCGCGGGCAAGGCCTTGGCCGCCGCCGGGGCCGCACTACCGATCAACCCCAACGACTTCGAGATCTGCACAAAGTTGTTCCCCATACCAATGCTGAAGTACGGCAGACCCTCGGTGTTATAGAAGAGGCTGGCGAACGGACTATAGCCATTGACGGCCGTTCCCAGGCTGGTGGGGAAGGTGGTCTGGCCGGTCAACAGGTACCAGATGGCAGAGAGTGGATCCGAGCCCTGCGACGTCGCCTGCGTCGTGGCGTTGGTGGTGGGCTGGGCCAGCGACTGCAACACCTTGGACGTGTTGACCGCCGAGGAATCCGTGGTCGCCTTGGTGACCGCCGCATTCTGAGTGGCCTGCCCCGACGCATTAGTGATCTCGGGAGCCTTCTGAAACGGCGTCTGCTTGGTCGCCGACGACGACTGACCCGCATACCCATACATCGCACCCGCATCCTGAGCCCAATACTCGCCATACTGGGCCTCCAACTGCGCAATCAACGGCGTGTTCTGCCCCAACACATTCGTCGCCTGCAACTGAGAGACCTGCATCCGATTCGACGCCACCAACGGCGGCGGCACCGACGCCGACAACGCCGCCTCATACGCCGCCGCCGCCGCCCGCGCCTGCGTCGCCGCCTCCTCAGCCTGCGCCGCCGCCGAGGTCATCCACGCAACGTACGGCTCCACCGCCTGAGCCATCGTCGCCGACGCCGAACCCAACCACTCCTCACTACTCAAAGCGGTCACCACCTTCTCGTAAGAAAGCGCCGCCGAATTCAACTCCGCAGCCAACGCACTCCACGCCGACGCCGCAGACACCAACGAACCCGACCCCGGACCCGAATAAATCCGCGCCGAATTGAACTCCGGCGGAAAAGCCCCGTAATCCAACATCATTGACTCCTTAACCCGTCGCGGCCGCGTTGGCCGCCTCAGTCACCGCGTACGACCCGGAGCCGGTGCTCAGGGTGTTGACGAACGTTTCGTGGATTGCCGCCGCCTGCGCGCCGACGACCTGATACATCTGTGCGTGCGCAGCGAACGGCGCCGCAGTCACCTCCGGGATGAGGTGGATCATGGGGCATCGCCTCCGTATGTCGAGCTGTCCATGGGGGGTCATCCGGCCGAGGGCGGGCGTGTCAGCACGCTGTAGCGGAATCCGTATTTGTTGACATAGCCGGCGGAGGCGCCCCGCCGTCCCAGTGCCCCGGCGGGCATGCCGCGCAGTAGTCCGTTGGCCGGTCCGGTGGTCCCGGTCGCGGCGGCCTGCACGGGGGCGGCCTCCAGCTCCGAGACCGTCGAAGGGCTGACCGCCGAGGTCAGCGTCGCCCAATGCTGGGGCACCGACAACGTCCCCACCCGCGCGGCCTGCCCGGCACTCGCGGTAACCGCGCTCAGGTGGCCCGCTCCACCACCGAGGTTGCCCAATCCCAGGTTCGCGAACTGCGGCGTGGGGAACCACGCACCGCCGGCACCCGCCGTGCTACCACCGGGACCAAAGGTCAACTGCTGGGCGATCGACGACGCGAACTGCCCCATGCCGTTCGAGAAGTACGCCAGACCCGTCGTCCGCTTCAGGATCGTGTCGTAGACAGTGGGATTGAGCCCCAGAAGGTCCTGCAGCGAGCTCGAGACCCCGGTCGTCGTCGACCCCTGAGCCGATGCGTTCGTCGCCGTGGCCTGGACCTGCATGGCTTGAGCTGTGTTCAGCGTCAACGCTTGTGGCGAGGCCAGCTGCGACGTGGTTTGTGCGGTGTTGCCCGCCGGCTCGGCGACGGCCTTCGCCACCGCGGCGCCCTGATTGCCGGTTGCGTCCGGGGCAGTGGTGTTGGGCGGCGGCGCGAACGGGGCCAACTCCGAGGCAGTCGCCGACGATGCGGCGTACCCGTACATCGCCACGGCGTCCTGAGCCCACATCTCCATGTACTGCGCCTCGGTGGCCGCGATCGCCGGGGTGTTCTGCCCGAAGAAGTTCGTCGCGATCAGATTCGCCAGCAACACCCGATTGGCCGCGATCACCGGCGGCGGCACCGTCATCGCAAACGCCGCCTCGAACGCCGCCGCGGCCACCCGGCCCTGGCTGGCGGCCTCTTCGGCCTGCGCGGCCACGGCACTGAGCCAGCTGATGAACGGGGTGATCGCCGAGATCATCGAGATCGACGCCGGCCCCACCCATGGCCCACTGATGAGCTCCGTGACCACCGAGTTGTAGCCGGTGGCCGCCACGCCCACCTCGGCCGCGATCTCGTCCCAGGCGGCGGCCGCGGCCATCATCGGCCCCGAGCCCGGACCCGCATACATGCGACCTGAATTGATTTCGGGCGGTAACGCACCGAACTCAAGCACCTATCCTCCTCAGTCGGCCGAGCCCGCAGGCGATTTCGGCTGGCACATGGGAATCAGTGGTGGCGGTAATCACGGCTCTGTAAACGACCCCACCGGTCGATCGCTGCGTCCGCGGGAGCCCGTCAGCGGCCCTTCGGACCGCGACTCGGCCGGCCGGGCGGGCCGGCGCATGCTGACCAAGGGGCTGCGCCCGGAAAGGTGATCTGCCACCACGCTTCTCGGACGTCTGGTCAAAAACGACATGCACCTTCTGCCTCGGCCAATCCCGTTTTCAGCAACCGAGCGACAGCCCCGTGTCTTCGAACTGCCGCCCGGCACTGAGATTAGTTCGTTACGGGGCAATCGCCGACACGCAAAGGGCCCTGTTCATTAATGGCCAACCACTGTTCATTCCCGGTCGGCAGCAGTTCATACAGGGCAACGGTTTGTTCATTAACCGTTTGCTTTCCACCGCGCCGTGCCGCGGTTTCGCGCCGTCAGTCCTCGTCGAGGATCAGCGCCATCTCGGGGCAGGAGGCGACGCCATCGCGAGTCAATTGCTCGTCTTCGGGCCGGACGTCGTGCTCCTGAAGAATTGAATAGCCGGACTCGTCAATGGGAAAAAGGTCGGGGTCGACGGCGTAACACTGGGCGTGGCCCACGCATTTCGACTGGTCCAGACGAACCCTCACGAATTCCTCCCTACGCGGCCCGACATTGCGCTTCACGGTCCGATACCCAGATTAGCCGGTCGGTAATGTATCGAAGATGTTCGCCATCGAGAACCGGGCGCCGAATGGCTCGCATCGGTTCGGGTGCTCGGATCCGTGTTCCTTTGCCCCCCATGCAATATTGATGCGCCCCCAGATGTTGCTGCCGGCATGAGCGACGGTCAATACGGCTCGTTCCACCTACCCCGGCTGGAATTCGACAAGCTGCCGATGAGCGCCGATCGCGGCCTGGGGTGGAAGACGCTGCGCGACGCGGGGCCGGTCGTCTTCATGAACGGCCACTACTACATCACGCGCCGCGAAGACGTGCTGTCCGCGCTTCGTAATCCCAAGGTCTTCTCGTCGACGGTGCTGCAGCCCCCCGGCCACCCGCTGCCGGTGCTGCCCCTGGCTTTTGACCCGCCGCAACACACCCGCTACCGCAAGATCCTGCAGCCGTATTTCAGCCCGCACGCGCTGAGCAAGTCCCGCCCCGCGCTGGAGCGGCACGCCCGCGACATGATCGGGGCGCTGGCCGGCCGGGGTGCGTGCGAAGTGATGGCGGATCTGGCGAGCCTGTACCCGTTTCAGGTGTTCCTGGACCTCTACGGTCTGCCCCTCGAGGATCGTGATCGGCTGATCGACTGGAAAGACTCCGTCATCTCCGACAAGCCGTTCCTCACCCAGGCCGATATGGCGAAGGGCCAGCAGCTGCTGCAGTACCTCGTCGACGCCATCGCGCAACGCCGGCAGAATCCGGGTTCGGACATGTTGTCGCAGGTGATGACCGGCGACGGCGGCTTCAGTGACATCGAGCTGCTCGGCATGAGTCACCTGTTGATCCTCGCCGGTCTGGACACGGTGACCGCGGCGATCGGATTCTCGCTCTTCGAATTGGCGCGCCGGCCGCAGCTGCGCACGGAACTTCGCGACAACCCCAAGCAGATCAGGGTTTTCATCGAAGAGATCGTCCGGCTGGAACCCTCGGCGCCGGTGGCGCCGCGGATCACCACCGAGTTCGTCGAAGTCGGCGGCATGACGTTGCCGCCGGGCACCTCGGTGCGGCTCTGCATGGCGGCCGTCAACCGCGACGACAGCGACTCGATGTCCACCAATGAGCTCAACATGGACGGAAAAGTGCACCGGCACTGGGGGTTTGGCGGCGGCCCGCACCGCTGCCTGGGTTCGCACCTGGCGCGCATCGAGCTGACGGTGATCGTCGCGGAGTGGCTCACCCAGATTCCGGATTTCGAGCTGCCCGCGGACTACTCCCCCGTGATCAATTACCCCTCAAAGAGTTTCGCGCTCAAGGAACTGCCGCTGTGCTGGGGCTGAGCGGGATCTCCCGCCCGGCCCCGGCGCAGCGGCTGCAGTCCCCATGGGCCCTACTTGCGCAACTGGGTCGCCGCGACCTGGACGAACACACCGGTGTCCTCGGCCATCAGCAGGCCACGGCCGCGGGGCAGCGGGCCACCCTTCATCTTGCCGCGGATGAATCCCTCGTCGGGGTCGGCGTCCATCACCAGCAGGGGCGCGTTCGCCTGGGCCAGCGCCCGCAACATCGGGTCGCTGCCCGCCGACGACCAACCACCGAACGTCCGGGTGACGATCACGTGCAGGCCGACGTCGGCGGCCCGGGTCACCCACGGTGCGGCCTTGTGCAGCGGCGAATCGAAACCTGCCGGCAGCTGCTGGATGTCGTCGACGATCAGGAAGATCTCCGGTCCGCTCCACCACGACCGCGACAACAACTCTTCGGCGGACAAGCCGGGCGGTGGTTCGCGGCCGGCCAGGACCGCGGCCAGTTCGCCCATCATCGCCTGCACGCCGTCGAGGTTGTAGGCGAATTTCTCCACGTAGTCGGAGCCCAGCGTGGTCAGCAGCTGACGGCGCGGGTCCACCAGCCACACCTGGGCCGAGGGCTGTCCGGCCGGCGGCGGCGGCGCGCTGGTCGCTCCCGGCGCGTAGAGCCGCCCGATCTCGGACATGATGGTGGCCAGCGTCGTGGTCCGCCCACATTCGCGGCGGCCGGTGACCATCAGGTGCGCGTTCTCGGCGAAATTGAGATAGACCGGCGACAGGTCCAATTCCGAGATGGCCCAGGCGATTCCGCCCGCGCCGACGCCCTGGCGGGTGTCTCGGGCGGCGATCTCCCGCAGCTGCTCCACGCCGAAGGTCGCCGGCAGCCGGCGCACCGGCGGGGCCTGGCCGCTCGCGATCCGGCTGACGGCTTCGACGACGCTGTCGGACTCGAAACGGTTGTCCGGCGTGCTGGCCAGCGCGGGCCGGGCCACCAGCGTGTGCAGACCGGACTGGGGGTCGGCGTCGAGGCGGACGTAGTTGACCGCGACCATGCCGCGACCCGGCTTGACCGGAACGTCCTTGGCGAACCGGGAGCGCACCAGCTTGGCGTCTTCGACGGCGGCCAGCCGCAACTCGACCCGGGAGCCGAAGCCGCTGCGCACCGGTGGCCGCAACTCGGATTCGCGGTCGGCGGTGACCACCACGTGCACCCCGAACGAGGGGCCCTGGTTGATGATCACGTTCACCTGCTCGATCAGCACCTCGTTCTCTTCGGCCAGCGCCCGGTAGTTGTCCACCACCAGGTAGACGTCGCCGAACCCGTCGTTGGGGACCGGGCCGGGCTCACCGCCGAACTTGCGCCGCCGGAACACCTCCATCGAGGCGATCCCGTACTCGAGGAAGGTGCGTTTGCGCTCCCGCACCAGCGCCAGCAGCTCGGCCACCGTGCGGCGCACGCCGTACGGGTCGGTCGGACCGGCCACCTCACCGACGTGGGGCAGCCGGGCGACCGTGGTCAGCGCGGTGCTGCTGTAGGCCAAGCAGTAAAACTGGATCTGCTCGGGCGTGTGGGTCAGCGCCGCCGCGCAGATCAGGGTCTGCAGCGCGGTGGTCTTGCCCGAACCGCCGGCCCCCAGGATCAGGACGTTGGCGCCGGGGCCGGACGTGTCGACCGTCCACGGTGGCTGGTCGTGCTTGAACGGGCGGTCGATGATCCCGATCGGGAAGACCAGATCCTGCGCGGTGCCGTACTCCTGCTGCCACGGGTGACCGAGGAACCGGTTCACCAAATCGTCGATGGCGACCGGCTGGTTCAGCGGCGGCTGCCACAGCCGGTACGGCTGGAAGTCGATCTTGCGCAGCTGATCGATGATGACGGTGCCGACCTTCGGCGTCCTGATCCCCTCGACGTCCTCCTCGGCCGCCTCGATCGGAAGTACGTCGCCGTCGGTGGGGATGGCCGGGACGTTGACCTCAGGTCCCCCGACGCTGACCTCCAGCGGGGTGAACGAGTTGGTGAACAGCTGCGGGCGCACGTAATCGATGCTGTGCACCAACGCCGGCGCCTCGTCCCCGTCGTCAGTGAGGCCGCGCGGAAAGTAGTCCCGCCACAGGAATTCGGCCTGGAACCGGACGATGTCCTCCAGGCTGCGGCGGAAATAGCCCAGGCCCGCCTGGGCGGGCAGGTTGACCGCGTTCGGCACGCCGGCCGCCTGCGCCGCACCGGCGGTACGCGCCTTCAGCACCAGCCGGTAACCCATGTTCTCCATGAGCTTTTCGGCGCGGCTTTCGATGGTCTGCGACGCCATCATCAGGTGAATCCAGTAGGCGCGGCCCTGACGGCCGATCGAGTCGAGGACGTCGACCGCCGTCGGCATGATGCGGAACCATTCGTAAAACTCGTCGATGACCACCACGAGCATCGGCAGCGGCGCCATGTCCTGCCCTCGCGCCCGCATCCGGCTGCGCACCGAGTTGTATTCCTTGGCGTCGTCGACGCCGGCGCTGTCGCAGATCGCCTTACGGCGCGCGATCTCACCCCAGAGCGCGTCGAGGAAGCGCTCCATCAGCGCCTGGTCTTCTTCCAGGTCGGTGATGATCCGGGACACGTGCGGGACCCCGGCGAACGGCTTGACCGCCGAACCACCCTTGAGGTCGGCGAGCACGAACTGCAGCTCCTCCGGCGGGTGGCTGAGCATCAGGGATTCGATCACGGTCCGCACCAGGGTCGATTTCCCCGAACCCGTCGTTCCGGACATGACCCCGTGTGGGCCGTCGCCGCCTTCGTCCAGCGACTTCATGTCCAAGAACAACAACTCGCCGTTGTCGGAACGAACACCGAACGGGGCCCGCAACCGCGACCGGCCCATCGAGTCGTTGCGGCTGCCCCACAGCGCCTCGAAGTCGATGTGGCCAGGATCGTCAATTCCGTAGTAGGCCATGATGTCTCGGGCGCCGATGTGCGCCACCCGTTGGCCGATCTCTTCGTATGCCTCGGCGAGCCGCCAGCGCGCCAGCTTTTGCGAGAACTCCTCCGCCTCGGCGACGCTGATGTGATCGGTGAGGGCGAAGAACCAGGGCTTCTCGTCGATCACCATCCAGGTGTCGCGGTCGCGGGGCAGCGCCTCGATCACACCCTTCTTGTCGAACCGCAGGGTCCGCTCCGGGACGGCGCTCCACATCGGCGAGCCGGTGAGATCGAAGAACGTCACCCCGTCGACGCCTTCACCGCTGATCACGTATTCCCATTGGGGGTCAACGGCGTCGGCGATGATCACCGTGTGCGGTGTCGGGGTCTGCGCGGACGAGCTGGCGTGCCGGGGAGTGAAAGACCCACGGCCGGCGAACAATTCGGCCTGCTCGGCGGCAAACTCGCGCACCGAGCTGTAGACCATCCGGGCATTGCCCGCGGCGTCCTGGCGGCGCGGATCACCGAAGTGGGGCAGCCATTTCACCCAGTCCCATTCGTCCAGATCCGAACTGACGACGATCATCCGCACGTGGTCGGGTCCGTGGGAGAACGCCAGCTGGCAGATGATCGCCCGCATCAATCCCAGGACCTGCTCGCGGTCCCCGTCCAGCGAGTACCAGGGTTCGACCAGCACCGAGATCATCTTGGGCAGGTTGTAAACGACGCTTTGGTAGCGCCCGAACTCCTGCAGCGCCTTACCGGTCACCGGCTCGAGCTCGATGTCGGTCGGCATGTTCTGGGGCTCACCCCAGGTCACCTCGGGGCGTGTCATACCGACGCCGACGCGGACGACACCGAAGTTGAGGTCCTTACCGTCGGGTTTGCGTTCCCACATGCGCGACGAGCCGACCGCGGCGGCCAGCGTGGTGGGCGCGGGGTGGAACCACCGGTAGTTGGCGTCCATGCTGTCGGCCGACTCGTGGGCGGTCTCGCGCAGCATGTCCAGCATCAACATGAACTGGGCCCGCATCGAGTCCAGCTTGGGCCGGCTCATCTGCTGCTGGCCGCCGAATCGGCCGCCGAACATCATCATCGCGACGCCGCCGATCATGAAGATCGGGAAGATGGCGCCCGCGCCGCCGAACACGTGCGAGCCGCTGGCGAAGGTCATGCCGACCATGCCGATCAGCAGGCCGACCACCAGGACACCGACCACGACCAGCCACCACGGCTTGCCTTCCGGTGGCGGAATGCTCAGCGGGGTCGGAAGGACGATGTTCTCCGGCTTGATGACCGGGGGCTTCTCCGGTGTCGGCCGGGCAAATCCGCGTTTCACTTGGGTACCGCCAACTCTCCTGGGGACATATCCATCGGCAGCGTGTCGTGCTGCACCAGCGCATCGGAGCGCGACAACGTCGGCCCTTGCGGCAGCAGCCGCAGCGCCACCCACGGCGCCAGGGCCGGTTTCGTCTTCAGGCCCAACGCTTCTCGGACTTCGCGGGTGTCGTCGACCCCGAATCGGGCGCCGGCATCCGTGAGCCACCACAGCGACTCGGTGGTCTTGGCGCCGGGATCGTTTCCGGTGACGGCGACGAAGTTCGCGTAGTCGGGCCCGAAGAACACCTGGTCGGCTTCGCGGCCGGTGGTGTCGGCCTTGACCAGCGACACCACCCGGTTGACGTCCTTGGACTCGACCGGGATGGTCGCGCCCGAGATCACCTGCACACGGGCCCGGTTTTCACCGGAGGTCTTCTGCCACCACCAGCAGGTCGCCGGATTCTCGCGGATGTCCATCACGTTCAGGGGCGCATCCGGGTAGGACGACAGATCCAGCTTGTTGACCACCGGCATCTTCGCCAACGCCGACGGTTCCACGGTCACCGGTTTGGTGTTGCCCGGTCCGGCGTTCTGCAGGATCTGGGCCACCAACGGCGGCAGCGTCTGCACACCGTCGGCCAATACCAACGAATACTGTTGCGGCCCACTGATTTGCGGGGTGACGATCACCGTGCCGATGGGTCCGGGCGCCCCCGGGAACGAGGCGCCGGCGCCCGCGTTCTGAATCTGGGGCACTGTCAGTTCCGGGCCCACCGGCAACGCGTCGTACAGGGCGCGGCTCATCGGCTTGGCCATGCTGACCTGCTCGGGGGTCAGGCCCAGCGGCAGCAGCACCGACCGGTTCGCGGCGTCGATGCGCGAGCGGCGTCCGTCGCGGATCACCCAGGCGTCGCCGCCGTAATTCAGCACCACCGCGTCCGTCCCCGTCAGCACCCGTCGGTGGTGGCTCAGATCGGGGTTGCCGTCGATGACCGTGACCGTCACGCCGGACGGCGCCCCGGCACCGCTCGAATTCGCCACGGTGTCGCACACCAGCCACGACGACGCGGCCGGGCTGGTGGGGTGGAAGCTCGAGGGCGCACCCGGGATGCCCACCATCGGGCCGCGCGGCAGGGTCGCGATTTGGCTCGACCGGACCAGGTGGGGGTTGTCCGGGCGACCGGTGATCAGGCGCGCCGACGCCAGGTTCAGCGCGGGATACAACCGGTCCCCCACGCGGACGTACAGGGCGCCCGAGTCGCGGTCGGCGATGATCGGCGATTCGTTGATCTGGCCGGCCGGGCTGATGAAGGAGTAGAGCAGCGCGCCCAGGCAGATCACCAGCGCGGCCGAAATCGAGGCCACTACCGCAAGGTTCTGGCGCCGACCGGGCTCGACCTCCATGCGCACGCGCCACCGGGTCAGCGCTATCGCGGTCCGGCGGGCAAGGAACTGATAGCCGGTGACCTGGGTCCGCGTCGACAGCCCGAGGCCGTACCCCGACCCGCGCTGCCCGCGACTCTCTTCCGCCACTAATTCACCATCCGGTTTGCTCGAACGCCTGGATTTCGTCTCTCGGGACCGATCCAGCGCGAATTACATGACAACGGTAAGGCACCTGCACGGACCTCGCCATGCGGCGCCGAAGCGCATGCATTTCCACATCTGTCGAGGCACCCGAATCCGGCGCCGTTCACCGCGCCGGAGCCCGCCGCGCCGACGGCGGCGGATGACACCACTGAGCTGGCAGTTTCTGTTCCCCCACGGATCAGTTCACCGGATTCTTGTCGGTCCCCTCAGGGCATCGTAGTGGCCCATGGCGTCGGCGTCCTGTTGAGCGCGCGAGCGGGTTACCGACGGGCGAGATAAATGAACGGCAGGCGACCGTCCAGCAAAGAAAACGCCAACTCGCGCCGGGTCCGGGTCGCCGGTCCACGAATCCTGGCAGCAAGATGGCCCTATGACCGAACTCGCGCCGTCGCTGATCGAACTCGCCCGGAGGTACGGCATCGCGACGGAGTACGAGGACTGGAGCGGCGCGCGGGTGCGAGTCTCCGAGACGACGCTGAAGGCCGTGCTGGCCGCGCTCGGCGTCGCGGCCGACAACGAACAGGAACGCAACGTCGCGCTGACCGCCAAGTTACGGTCACACTGGGCGCGGCGACTGCCGGCGACCATCGTCGGACGTACCGGCGAGCAGATCCGGTTTTGGGCCCACGTCACCCACGGTGACCCCGCCGAGGTGTGGTTGGCGCTCGAGGACGGCACGGTGCGCGGCGGCGTCGTGCAGGTCGACAATTTCACCCCGCCGTTCGACCTGGACGGACGCTGGGTCGGCGAGGCCAGCTTCCTGCTGCCCACCGACCTGCCGCTGGGATATCACCGGGTGCACCTGCGTTCCGGGGACTCCGAGACCAGCACCGCGCTGATCGTGACGCCCGATTGGCTCGGGCTGCCGGAGCAGCTGGGCAGTCGCCGCGCGTGGGGCCTGGCCACGCAGCTCTACAGCGTGCGGTCCCGGAAGTCCTGGGGCGTCGGGGATCTCACCGATCTGACCGACCTCGCGGTGTGGTCGGCGTCGCGGCACGGCGCCGACTACCTCTTGGTCAATCCGCTGCATGCGGCGGCGCCTCCCGGTCCGAAGAGCCGGATGGAGCCCTCGCCGTACCTGCCGACGTCGCGGCGCTTCGTCAACCCGATTTATCTTCGCGTCGAGGCGATCCCCGAATTCGCCGACCTGGGCAAGCGCAGCCGGGTCCGCCGGCTGCGCTCGGAAGTCCAGCAGCGCGCCGGCCGCCTCGACGCCGTCGACCGCGACAGCTCGTGGGCGGCCAAACGGGTCGCCCTCAAGCTGCTGCACGAGGAACCGCGGTCGGCCGGCCGGGAGCTGTCCTATGTCGCCTTTCGCGACCGGGAGGGCCGCGCGCTCGATGACTTCGCGACCTGGTGCGCGTTGGCCGAAACGTACGGCGACGACTGGCATTCCTGGCCCGAAGCGCTGCAGCATCCCGATGCCTCCGGGGTCGCGGACTTCGTCGAAAAGCATTCCGACACAGTGGATTTCCACCGCTGGTTGCAGTGGCAGCTCGACGAGCAGCTCGCCGCGGCGCAGTCCCAGGCGGTCCGGGCCGGAATGGCGTTGGGCATCATGCATGACCTGGCCGTCGGTGTGCACCCCAACGGCGCCGACGCCTGGGCGCTGCAGGACGTGATGGCGCTGGGCGTGACCGCCGGCGCGCCGCCGGACGAGTTCAACCAGCTCGGCCAGGACTGGTCGCAGCCGCCGTGGCGGCCGGACCGGTTGGACGAGCACGAATACCGGCCCTTTCGCGCGTTGATCCGCGCGGTGCTGCGGCATGCCGGCGGGGTGCGCATCGACCACATCATCGGGTTGTTCCGGCTCTGGTGGATCCCGCGGGGCGCGTCACCCACCGAGGGCACCTACGTGCGCTACGACCACGAAGCCATGATCGGCATCGTCGCCCTGGAAGCGCATCGGGCGGGCGCGGTGGTGGTGGGCGAGGATCTCGGGACGGTCGAGCCGTGGGTGCGGGATTACCTCCTGTTACGCGGCTTGCTGGGCACCTCGATCCTCTGGTTCGAGTTGGATCGCGACGGGAACGGCGGGCCACTGCCGGCCGAGCGCTGGCGGGAGTACTGCCTGTCCTCGGTCACCACCCACGACCTGCCGCCGACCGCCGGCTACCTGGCGGGCGACCATGTGCGGCTGCGCGATTCGCTGGGATTGCTGACCCGGCCCGTCGCCGAGGAGCTCGAGTCCGACCGTGCCGAGTTGGCGGCGTGGCTGGCCGAGTTGCGGCGGGTGGGTCTGCTCGAGGACGGCGACGACGACCCGGAGCGGGTCGTCGTGGCGCTGTACCGGTATCTGGGCAGGACGTCGTCGCGGCTGCTGGGGGTGGCGTTGACCGATGCCGTCGGTGACCGCCGCACCCAGAACCAGCCCGGCACCACGGACGAATACCCCAATTGGCGGGTCCCGCTGACCGGCCCGGACGGGCGCGACGTGATGCTCGAAGACGTCTTCACCGATCCCCGGGCCGCCACGCTGGCCGAGGCCGTGCGCGCCGCGGTCGCACCCTCAGAAAGCAGGGAAGGCGCGACCCGCTGACGGCGCGACCGGCCGCCTTGTTAGCTTCAGCAACCATGAAGGTCTCAGTCGTGGCCCCGGTCGCCGACGGTGTCACCGCGGACCCCGATTGGATGGTGGCTTTCGCGCGCCACCTCGAGGCGTGCGGATTCGAATCGATCGTCGCCGTCGAGCACACGGTCCTGCTCACGCGCTACGACAGCGTTTATCCCTACGACAGTTCCGGACGGGTCGGGCTGGCGGCCGACTGTCCCATTCCCGACCCGCTCGATCTGCTGGCGTTTCTGGCGGGCCACACCACCAGCCTCGGGCTGGCCACCGGGGTGCTGGTACTGCCCAATCACCACCCGGTGGTGCTCGCCAAGCGGGTCGCCACCGTCGATGTGCTCTCGGGCGGAAGGCTGCGGCTGTGCGTGGGCGTCGGCTGGCTCAAAGAAGAGCTGCAGGCGTGCGGCGCGGACTTCGACAACCGGGGCAGGCGTGCCGACGAGCAGCTGGCGGTGATGCGCGCGCTGTGGGCCGACCAACCCCGGGGGGCATCATTCCACGGCGACTTCTTCAGCTTCGACAATGTGACGAGCTATCCCAAACCCGTTACCGCGGAACGGTTTCCGGTGCACATCGGCGGCCATAGCCGAGCGGCCGCGCGCCGGGCGGGGCGCTTCGGCGAGGGCTTCCAGCCGCTCGGCGTCACCGGAGACCGGCTCGCCTCGCTGATCGCGCTCATGCGCGACGAGGCCTCGGCGGCGGGCCGCCATCCCGCGACCCTGGAGGTTTCGCTCGGCCACAGTGTCACCAAGATCGACGCCGAGCGCGCGGCGAGCCTCGTCGATCAGGGCGCCGACCGGCTGGTGTTGGCCATGCCGCCGACCGCCGACATCGAGCAGGCCAAAGACGCCCTGTCGGCGTGCGCGCAGCGGCTGTCACTGGTTTCGTGAGGCCGATGACGCTGTCCGCCGACGAGCGAATGGCGCTCAGCGATGTGGTCCACCGGTACGCCGCCCACGTCGACGACCGTGAATTCGATGCCGTCGCGGACCTTTTCACCGTCGAGGCCGAGTTGGTCGTGCCCGCACCACCGGCCGATCTGCTGCCGATACATGCGCATCGCGGCCGGGAAGCCATCGCGAGGGCCGTCGCGGCCGTCGCCGCGGTCGCGCGCACCGAGCACGCGATCGTCGGTGAGGTGTACGAGGCGGCCGGGCGGCCGGGCACCGCACGAGGGCGCGTCACGTGCGTCGCCCACCACTGGAACCAGCGCGGCGACGAGGTGGTGGATGTGGTGTGGCATCTGCGCTACGACGATGACTACCGCCTGACCGACGGGCGCTGGCGGATCGACCGCCGGGTCTTGACCATCAACGCCATCGAGGCTCGGCCGGCCAAACGATTGCGGCCCCGCGACCCGGCGTAGCCCCGACCATCCCGGAAGTTGTAGGTAAACTCACAGCTACCGCCCAGGGTCCGAGTTTGCGGCGTAAGCCTTCGCCTTCCTGTCGCAGTTGCGGCGATCGTCACCAATGCCCTGGCGGATTCTGCCCGCTGGCAACTGTTGCCGACGAATATATGGCGCGACAAGACTCGCCCAGCGGCGTTTTTTCCAATCAAACTTGGATTTATCCAGGTGTTTTCGTGTATTTTCAAGCCCGTGACGCATGCCGAAAGCAAGCACGTTGATCCGGTGGGGAACAGCTCGATCTCGACGTTGGCGGTAGGCACGCCGCTGACATCCGATCCTGGTTATCGGCACGAGATCCATACCGCTCACGACACCATCGATGTTGAGGAGTACGGCGGCGGGTTCGATCTCACGAGGCGGGCGACCGCCCCGAAGTTGCGCGTCGGCCGCGACCGGTGGTTCAACCTACTGTGGCTGATCCCGATCGGCTTTGCCTTGTTGATCGCGTCGGTGGCGATCGGTAAGGGTTTGCACAACATCCCGGCCATCCAGTCGTTCATCGCGCGCTACCCCGGGACCGACCCGCACAGCGGCGCTCCGGCCGGGCTGCCGGCGTGGATCGGTTGGACGCACTTTTTCAACCTCTTCATGATGATGTTCATCATCAGGACGGGGATTCAGATTCTCTGTGACCATCCCCGGCTTTACTTCAGCCGCAACGCCACCCCGGGCAAAGATGAGTGGCTGCGGGTCGGCCCACCGGTGCCTGACGACGAGCTCTGGACCGCCAACGCCGACACCGTCGCCCTCCCACCGCAATTCGGCCTGCCCGGATTCCGGCACTCCATCGGGCTGGCGCGGTGGTGGCACCTCGGCGTCGACGTGCTGTGGCTCCTCAACGGGGCCGTGTTCTACGTGCTGCTGTTCACCACCGGGCAGTGGCGCCACATCGTGCCGACCAGCTGGGACGTCTTCCCCAACGCCGCGTCGGTCACGATTCAGTACATGTCGCTGGACTGGCCGACTGACAACGGCTGGGTCGCCTACAACGGCCTGCAGCTGCTGTCGTACTTCACCACCGTCTTCATCGCCGCGCCTGCCGCGTTGATCACCGGCCTCGGGATGTCGCCGGCGCTGTCGCAGCGCGTGCACTGGCTGAGCAAACGCCTGAGCATTCAGCACGCACGGTCGCTGCATTTCCTGGTGCTGGTGTACTTCCTGTTCTTCATCCTGGTACACGTGACGATGGTGTTGACCACTCAGGCACTGCGGAACCTCAACCACATGTTCGCCTCCCGCGACGACAACAGCTGGATCGGTTTCTGGATCTTCGCCGCGGCCATGGTGCTGACGGCCGTCGCGTGGGTGTGGGCCACACCGTTCACCATCAAGCACCCGCGGGTCGTTCAGCGGGTCGGGTACGCCCTGGTCGGCCCGTTCCAGCGGGTGCTCGAGCGGCTGGACCCCAAGCCGGGCGCCTTCACCGAAAAGGACATCTCGCCGCACCACTGGCGCAACGGACGCCTGCCGGAGACCGTCGAGTACAAAGAACTCGAGCGCGACGACTTCAAGGACTGGCGGCTGAAGGTCTACGGGCTGGTCGAGCACCCGATGGAGTTCTCGCTCGAGGACTTGATGGCGCTGCCCTACCACGAGCAGATCAGCCAGCACTTCTGCATCCAGGCATGGTCGGGCGTCGCCAAATGGGGTGGCGTGCAAATGAAAACGATCATGGACATCGTCAAGCCACTGCCCGAGGCGAAATGGGCGGTGTTCTATTCGATGGGTCTCGGCGCCACCGGGGGCATCTACTACAACGCCCATCACATCGGCCAGATGGACCACCACATGACGATGCTGGCCTACAACATGAATGACCAGCAGCTGCCGTACATGCACGGCAGGCCGCTGCGGCTGCGCAACGAGCTGCAACACGGCTTCAAACTGGTCAAGTGGATCAAGGGCATCGAATTCGTCGCCGACTACCGCGACATCGGAAGCGGTTACGGCGGCTACAGCGAAGACCACAAGTACTTCGGGCGGCACCAAACCCTGTAAGGCCCGTCAACTCCTCCAAGTCGTTTGTCCACCGGGCGTTTTGGGTAGCTCCAAAGAATCGGCCGGACGGAAGCGACAGCAGAGGAGACGCCCATGAGGCACAGCCCTGTCGACCATCATCGGACCGCCGCCCGCGATCGCGACGAATCGGTGCCTGATGCGGCGCCGACGCCCGGACTGGTCGTGGTCTGCGCCGCGGCGCTGGCGTTCGTGGTGTGCGTCGCGAATTTCGCTCTGGGGCAGGCGCGCGCGGGCGTCACCGCCGCGATCGTCGCGATGCTCGCGTTCGGGGCGGGGCTGGCGTGGCTTGCGATGGACCGCAGGCGGATTCGCCAGGAACAGCGCGAGTGGGTGATCGGACACCCGGGCCGCTAGCTCCGCTACCGCAACGACGCGAGATTGTTCACGGACTTTTGCACATCGGATCGCAGCACCCGGGCGACCAGTCCCCCGATCGGCCCGCTGAGTAAGCCGCCCTTGAGATCGGCGGCGAGGTGAAAGGTCGATCCGGGGTTGTTCGCGGAGACGGTCATCTCCACGTTGAGCCGGATTCCCCCGCGGCCGCGGCCTTGCAGCTCAATCGATTTCGGCTCGTCGTACCGGGTGACGGTCCAATGGATGACGTTGCGGAAACCCTTGACTTTCACGCACGACGAGACGCAGGTGCCCTTCTCGATCGTGGCCGGAACGGGACTTCGCCATCCGGCGAAGATCGTCATCCACTCGTTGAACCGGTCCAGGTCCGACGCCAGCTTCCAGGCCGCTTCCGGCTCCACCTTCGAGGACACCGAAACATCTACTCGAGCCAAGGCGTTTCTCCGCTCCTCCGCCACATCACCAGCGCTGCCACCTACGGGTGACAGACGCACAACCGTGGGTGAGTACCCCAACACCGCCGGCCCTATTCGTTGGCCAGGCTCAGGGCCATGCCTGTTCGAGTTGCTGAGCGACGTCGATGATCTGTGCGGCCTGCGACGCCGGCGCGTCGATTTCGGTCGCGACATACTGCGCGATGAATCGCCGGATCTCGCCGTCCACCCCGGCCAAGATCCGCAGCACCTCGCCGCGGATGGATTTGGACGAGACGTTGACGGTGATGTCGGAAGGCCGCGGCTTGGCGACGTCGACGATCAACAGCAGCGGTTCGGCCGCGCGCGCCGTCGCACGCAGGGCGATGTCGCCCGAGACCACGAAGCGCTGCTTGTCGAGCCACAGGTCCACCAGCAGATCGATCGACAGCGGAATGTGGATGACGAAGGTGATGCTGTCGCCCAGCCGGCGGGTGACGCGGGGTTCCTGGATTTTCACGTTCGCGCTGACCTTGGCGATCTTGCCCGGCCCCTGGGCGATCGGCTCCATGTCGAACTCGCTGCCGGCGATGTCGGCGAACGCGGCGGCAACACGCTCGGGGGTGACGGCGACCTCGAAGAACCGGCGACCGAATTCCTCGTAGGTGACAAAATCGTGATTCGACATAGGCTTATACGGTCTCACGTCGCCTGCCCGAACGGCCGCTGATCCGCTCGCGTCGCAGGAATACGCGTCAGTTCCCGTCCCGGTAAACCGGGCCCGCGCGGCGGGTGATCTGCGTCGATCCCGCCGGCCTGTGAAGCCCGCCACACGCGGCGGGCTTGCGAACCGACGCTAGGCCTTGATCGCCTCGACGAAGTAGCCGCGCGGTATTCCGGGCACGTCGAGCGGGACCACCGGATGGTCCCAGCGATTCCACTTCGTTCCGGGCTCGGCGACATCGGTAACTTGGGCCGTCCAGCCGTGCCGCTCGACAAGGGACGCCGGTGCGTCGGTACCGAACGTCCATGGCGCACCGAGGCGCCGCATGAATTCCAGGGTGGGCTGCAGGAATTCCGCTTCCATCAACGTCGCCCCGACCAGGTCATAGAGCACCCGCGAACCCGGCGCTGATAACGCGTCGATCCTGGTGAACAAGGCGCCGACATCCGATGCCTCGAGGTACTGGAGCAGACCCTCGACTAGCCACACCGCCGGTGCAGATGATGAAAATCCATAGGAACGCAAGGCCTTCGGCCAATCGTCGGCCAGATCGATTCCCACCGTGACCCGATGGCACCGGGGTTGCTCGCCGGCGAGCCGTTCGTCTTTGATCGTGGTCACCCGCGGCTGGTCGACTTCGTAAACGGTGGTGCCCGGCTGCCACGGCAGACGGTAAGCGCGGGCGTCCATGCCCGCGGCGAGGATCACCACCTGCGAAATGCCGTCCGATGAGCCCGCAGCAGGCGCTCATCCCAGAAGCGAGTCCGGATGGCGATTTGCGGTGACGTTGCGCCCGTCTTCGCCACGGCTTTGGCAAGCAATTCGCGACCTTCGTTGCCGGCGAGCCGTTCGGCGAACGGATCGGTGAACAGTCGGTCCCGGCGCGACGATTCCTCGGCGCGCATCGCGGCAACCAACAGGCCTGTGTGAGCTACGGCTCGTCCGGTGTCTTCCATGTCGCAATCATGTGCACGCCCGAGCGAATGGTCTTGGATATTTGTGCCGCTCGAGCGGGACGTGGCTGGGCAACAGGATGCGCTGCCGCCGGTAGTACGTCGGCGTCGTCCCGCTGAACGCCCGGAATTCCCGCACGAAGTGGGATTGGTCGAAATACCCTAAGTCGGCGGCGATGCGGGCGCCGCCCGTGCCGTCGCCAAGGCGCTTCAGCGCGGCTTGGAAGCGTCGGGCACGGGCGAATTCCTTTGGGGGCAAGCCAACTTCGGCGCGGAACAGTGCGATGAGCCGCTTGGTGGACAAACCCGTCATGCGGCGGACGTCAGCCAGTCGAATCGAGGGATCGGCTTCGACCGCAACCATCGCGGCAGCGACGCCGGGATGCCGATGCACCGACGAGCGCGCCTGCGCGAGCATGAACTCCTCCAGCAGACGAAACCTGGCCGGGACGGACGGCGCCTCGATCAAGCGCTCGTGCAAGTCGCGTCCTCGCCGTCCCCAGATCTCACCGCCGCCCACGGGTCCATCCGCCAGGTCGCCCAACGGTATGCCCAGAAACGGAAATGCGCCCCCGGGTCGGAAATGAATGGCCATGACGGCCTCGTCGGCCGCGATGTCCGAGACGTAGGGCGTGTTCTGCGATCCCGTGACGAACGCAGGCGGAACGCTCATCTCGGTGGTGCCGTCGGCGGCATAAAGGTCCAGGTGCTGGCGGTGGCCAACGTCGAAGACGATCGTCACCGCGCCGCGCGGCAGCGCTCGGCTTCGGTATCTCGCCCCGCGATGAAGCCAATGCCCAAAGAATTCGATATGGTCCGCCAGCACAGAGCCCGGGCGGTACAGCTGCGGCGCCGAGCCCATCAGCAGACCCGGTTCACATCGCGTTGGACACCGGTCACAGAGGACATTCTCGCACTTCGCTCGACGCCTACGACCTTGGATACGGTGCGCGCCCGTCAGCGGAACAGGCTTATGCCGTAGTCGGTTTCGGACATCGGTCGATTGGCCGCCCTGATCTTCCGCCAGCGCCTGCTACCCCGCCCGCGCGCCGGCCAATAGAGCTCGAGCCCCAAGGCGCGACCCGCGGAACGGTCCGGTGCTTCATCGAAAGAGTTATCGAAAGAGTTGGAGACGGCCGGGTTACCCCTCGAAAGCTCGGCCGTCCCAACGTCTTGGTGCCCGCTCAACAGGTCACTGCGGCGGACTCGAACAGCGGTCCCCATTCGCGCCGGGCCGCGGATTGCGCATCGACGAAGCTCGGTGTCTGTTGGCCATCGCCGGCCAGATGCACCAGGGCCCATGCCATCGCGAACACCGGCACCTTGTGCCGCAATGCCGCGCTGTGCAGTTCGTCCAATGCGGCGTCCGAGGGGCATCGGCGCAGCCCGATGAGAATGCCCCGCGCGGTGTCCAGAATGCGACCGGAGTGCGGACCGCACGAAGTCTGGGCGGGAACCCAGTTCGTTGACATGCTGTGGATACCTCCTGCGGCGCCGTTCATGAATCCGTCACTCACGTACCGGACGAGGAATTCGTGTGTGCTACGCATCGTCGCGGCCGCATACCTCAAAAGCGCCCTGTGCCATGATTTGTCGATTGCCCGCGTTCTGCCAGACCGCCGCCGACATCGATATGCGCCCGTGACCGTTTCGGAATCGGTTGCTAACCACGGAATCCGCGACGCGTGGTATCGAAACTGGGTTGCAAAAATGCGCGATTAGGCCGATCCCCTACCCTAGAGAATCGCCTTGAGTTCCTTGGCCTTGGCGATGTCGTCCCAATCGACGTCGAGCTCCAGCAGGATTTCCTCGGTGTGCTGTCCGTGTTCGGGCGCACGCGCGGGCGCCGGCGGGGTTTCGTCGAATTGCACTGGCGCGGCGACGATTCGGTACTTCTCGCCGTGGTCGTCGACGTTGGTCACCACGTAGCCGTTGGGCTCGACCTGCGGGTCGTTGAGGGTCTCCCGCGGCGTCGCCAGGGCGCCCCACACGCCGGGTTCGTCCGCGAGCGCGCGTTGCCAGTGTGCGAGGTCGTGGCGGGCGAACGCATTCGCGAAAAGTTCGGTCGCCGCGGCGGCGTTGGCGATCAGGTTGCTCGACGGGACGAAGCGCTCGTCGTCGGCCAGCTCGGCGAGGCCCATGCGCTGGCAGAAGCCCACCCAGAATTTGTCCGGCTGCAGGAATACCAGCTGGATCCACCTGCCGTCCTTGGTCTTGTACCGGTTGACGAGGGGGTTGATGGCCAGGCCCGGCGGGGCGCCCGGAATGCCGTCGATGTCGAAGAAGTCGGCGGCCGAAATGGAGGGCGCTATCGACCACATCGCCTGGGCGAGCAGCGAGGAGTCGACGATGGTCGGCTCGCCGGTGCGTTCGCGATGGAACAGGGCGGCGCAGACGCCGCCGGCCAGCGTCGCACCACCCTGCAGGTCACCGAAACCGGGTCCCTGAACCGCTGGGGTCTCGCTGCCGAACGGTGTGAGCGTGTACGCGACCCCGCCCCGCGCGAGGTACGTCGCGGCGTCGAACCCGCCCCTGTCCCGGTCCGGGCCCCGCACTCCCAGCCCGGTGCCGCGCGCGATGATGATCTTCGGGTTGAACGAGCGGATGTCGTCGACGGTCAGGCGCGCCCGCTCGAGCGCGCCCGGCAGCCAATTGGTCAAGAACACGTCCGCGCTGGCCAGCAGCCGGCCGAAGAGCTCACGGCCGGTCGCCGATTTGATGTCGATCCCGATGCTGCGCTTGCCGCGGTTGCCCAACTCGAGGATGAAGTCGGCGTCGGGGCGGGCGGCTTGCCGGGTGAAGCCGCCGACCACCAGCGCGCGGCCGGGGTCGCCCGAGGTGACGCCCTCCACCTTGATGACGTCGGCGCCCCAGTCCGACAGGGCGGCACCGGCCGACGGCACGTAGGTCCACGACGCCAACTCGATGACCCGCACGCCGTGGAGAACACCGTCGGACATCGCCAACCCCCTTGTTCGCTGCCATTCCTTGCTATTTTAGATATTCTAGCTAGTCTTGGGCGTAGTGATAGCCCGTCCGCAGGTCAGCGCAGTTTTTCGGGGAAGAGACGCGATGGAGCCGAGCGAAGGTCTCATTTCGCCGCCCTCCGTGGTGATCGCGTGTCGCGGCACGACCCGGCCGGGTGACCGGCCCCCTCCTTCTCGTCGCGGCGGCGGCCGTCAATCCGAATGCCGTTGGGCCCCAAGGTCGATCGTGATATAGCCGCACGGACGAAGGACGAGGGATGGGCAGAGTAGCGGGCAAGGTGGCCGTCATCAGCGGCGCCGCGCGCGGCCAGGGCCGTTCGCACGCGCGGATGCTGGCCGCCGAGGGTGCGGACATCATCGCGGTGGACCTGTGCGCGGACATCGAGACCAACGAGTACCCCCTGGCCCGTCCGGAGGACCTCGACGAGACGGCGCGGCTGGTCGAAAAGGAAGGGCGACGCGCATACACGGCGGTCGCGGACGTTCGCGACCGCGTCGCCTTGTCCGCGGCCATCGATGCCGGCGTCGCCGAGTTCGGGCATCTGGACATCGTGGTCGCCAACGCGGGGATCTGTCCCCTGACCGCGGGTCTGCCGCCGCAGGCTTTCGCCGACGCCGTGGACGTGGATCTCATCGGTGTGCTGAACCTGGTGCACGCGAGCCTCAAACATCTGCGCTCCGGCGCGTCGATCATCGTCATCGGCTCCAACGCGGCGTTCATGTCATCCCTGAGCACCTCCGGAATCGACGGCGGTCCCGGCGGGGCCGGGTATGCCTTCGCGAAACTGGCTGCCGCACACTACGTCAACGACTTCGCGTTGGCGCTCGCCCGGTTTTCCATCCGGATGAACGCGGTGCATCCGACGAACGTCAACACCGACATGCTGCACAGCCCACCGATGTACCGCGCGTTCCGGCCGGATTTGACAGAACCGACCCGCGAGGATGCCGAGCCGGTGTTCCCGCTCGTGCAGGCGATGCCGGTCCCCTACGTCGAACCCGAAGACATCAGCGAGGCGGTGCTGTTCCTCGCTTCGGATGCGGCGCGCTACATCACCGGTCAGCAGTTGCGCGTCGACGCCGGGGGCTTCCTGAAGGTCAAACCCTGGTCGGGAGCGTGATGACCACCAAACGCGGTGCACCGCAATGGGGCTCAGAGGGCGTCGAGCGCCGCCTGTACGAGCTGATGGTGCTGATGAAGGCGGCCGACGATCGACTGTCCAAGGGCATCGGCACCGGCGAGTTCATGTGCGTGTACTGGCCCTCGCGGGGCCAGGAGGCGATCGCCGCCGCGATGGGCGTGGCGCTGCGGCCCGACGACCAGCTGGTGACGACCTACCGCGGCCTGCACGACCTGATCGGCAAGGGCGTCCCGCTCGAGGAGATCTACGGCGAGATGATGGGCCGCACGGTCGGCGCCGGCCGGGGCAAGGGCGGCACCATGCACATCGCCAATCCCGCTAAGGGCGTGATGCTTTCGACCGGCATCGTCGGTGCCGGACCACCGGTGGCCGTCGGGCTGGCGATGGCCGCCAAACGCAAGGGCATCGACCGCGTCACTGTGGTCAGCTTCGGCGACGGCGCCACGAACACGGGCTCGTTTCACGAGGCGGCCAACATGGCCGCGCTGTGGGACCTGCCGCTTGTCTTCGTCTGCCAGAACAACCTCTACGCCGAGATGACGCCGACGTCGGACACCATGAAGCTCGAACACGTCGTCGACCGGGCCGCCGGCTACGGCATGCCGGGCGTGCGCGTCGACGGCAACGACCCGCTCGCGGTGAAAGCGGCGCTCGACGACGCGCTGCGGCGGGCGCGCGACGGAGACGGCCCCACCTTCATCGAATGCGTCACGTTCCGCTTCCGCGGCCACTACTTCGGCGACCGGACGCCCTACATCCCCAAAGAGCAACTCGAGGCGGCGATGGCCGCCGACCCGGTGCCCCGGTTCCGCAGCCACTTGGCCGCGACCGGCGTCTGCGATGACGACGAACTCGACCGCATCGACAGCGACGCGTCGGCCGCGGTAGAGGCGGCGCTGCAAATCGTGCTCGGCGCGGACTCCCCGTCGATCGACGAACTCGACCACGACGTGTACGCCACCCCGATCGCGTTCCCGGTGTGACCGCATGGACGACAAGGAGATGACCATGCGCGAGGCGCTCAACCTCGCGCTGGACCAGGCGCTCGCGGCCGACGAACGGGTGTTCCTGCTCGGGGAGGACATCGCCGATCCCGGCGCCACCGGGCCGACGGCGGGCTTGTCGACGAAGTACGGCCACGACCGCGTCCTCGACACGCCGATCTCGGAGGCCGCGATCGTGGGCGCGGCCATCGGCGCCGCGATCGACGGGCTGCTGCCCGTCGCCGAGATCATGATCATGGATTTCATCGGGATCGCCGCCGATCAGCTGATCAACAACGCCGCCAAGCTGAGGTTCATGACCGCCGGGCGCACGTCGGCGCCCATCACCGTCCGCACCCAGGTGTACGCCGGATTGGCCACGGGTGCAACGCATTCGCAGAGCCTGGAGGCGTGGTTTATGCACATCCCCGGGATGAAGGTGATCGTGCCGTCCACCCCGCGGGACGGCAAGGGGCTGCTGACGGCGGCGATCTTCGACCCCGATCCCTGCCTGTTCGTCGAAACGATTCGGCTGCAGAGCAAGAAGGGCCCGGTCCCCACCGAGCCCGGGTTCTCCATCCCGCTCGGCCAGGCCGACATCAAGCGGCCGGGCACCGACGTCAGCGTGATCGCCTACGGCCGCTGCGTGCACGAGGCGCTGAGCGCCGCGGAGACGCTAAGGGAACGGGGTGTCAGCGCCGAGGTGATCGACCTGCGCACCCTGGTGCCGCTCGACGTCGACACCATCGTGGGGTCCGTGCGCCGCACGCGCCGAGCCGTGATCGTCCATGACGCCGTGCAATTCGGGGGCCCCGGAGCGGAGATCGCCGCGATCCTGCACGCACAGCTCTTCGGGGAGCTGGCCGCGCCCGTCGAGCGGGTCGCCGCACGATTCGTCCCCAACCCGGCCGCGGCGGCGCTGGAGGCCCAGGTGTATCCGTCGCCGGCGCGGATCGTCGAAGCGGCCCTGCGCACCTGCGAGAGGACGAAGGTGCGTGGCTGACTTCATCATTCGCATCCCGCGGGTCTCGGTGGCGGTCTCGGAGGCCGAACTGACCGGGCTGCTCGTCGGCGCCGGCGAGCACGTCGAGGCGGGCACGCCGATCTACGTCATCGCCACCGAGAAGGTCGAGCAGGAGATCGAAGCCGGGGCGACGGGGACCGTGCGGTGGACGGGCCAGGTCGGGACCACCTACGACATCGGCGCCGAAATCGGCGTCATCTCGTCATAACGAAGAAAGGTATCCCATGGATCTCAACGAGACCCGCGAGAGAATCATCTACGAAAAGGACGGCCCCATCGCGCGCGTCACCCTGAACTGGCCGGAGAAGGCCAACGCCCAGGACCAGAAGTTGGCCGAGGAAGTCGACGCGGCACTGGCCGACGCCGACCGCGACTACGACATCAAGGTGCTCATCCTCAAGGCCAACGGCAAGGGTTTCTGCTCGGGCCACGCGATCGGCAACAACGCCGTCGATTACCCGTCGTTCGTGGAGAACGCCATGGTCACCGGCCACCCCTGGAAAGCCCAGAGCGACTTGTTCGTCAAGCCGACACTGAACCTGTGGGAGTTCTCCAAACCCACCATCGCCCAGGTGCACGGCTACTGCGTGGGCGGCGGCACGCACATGGGCCTGACCACCGACATCGTCATCGCCTCCGAGGACGCCTACTTCTCCTACCCACCCCTGCAGGGGTTCGGCATGCCGTCGGGCGAATGTTCCATCGAGCCTTGGGTTTTCATGAACTGGCGGCGCGCCGCCTACTACCTGTTCACCGCCGAGGTGATCGACGCCAGGAAGGCGCTGGAAGTCGGCCTCGTCAACGAGGTGGTCAAGCGTGAGGACCTCGACGCCCGGGTGGACGCGATCGCCCGCCACATCGCCCAGGCGCCGTTGACGACGCTGATGCTCACCAAGGCCAATCTCAAGCGGGCCTGGGAGCTGATGGGCATGCGGGTGCACTGGCAGAGCTCCAACGATCTGGTCGCGCTCGCGTCGATCAGCAAGGACGTGCAGCAGCTGATCCAGACGGTGTTCAAGGACAAGGTGTTGCCCTCCGAGCACGCCCGCCGCCAGGCCGCCGCGGCCGCCCAGACCGACGGCGCCGCAACCACATAGGGTTCGCGGTGAACATCGCCGACCACGCCCGCAGTGCCGCGCAGTCGCCGGCGCTCATCGTCGCGGACGGCGAGGTGATCTCGTACGCCCAGCTGCACGCGCGCAGCCGGCGGGTCGCCGCGCTGCTGCACGACGCCGGGCTACGACGCGGCGACGGCGTCGCGCTGGTCCTGCCGAACCGGCCCGAATTCCTCGAAATCGCCTGGGGTGCTCAGCTGTCCGGCCTCTACTACACCCCCGTCAACACCCACTTCACCCCCGACGAGGTGGCCTACGTCATCGACGACTCCGACGCCAAAGCGGTGTTTGTCGACGCCTCGAGGCCCGAACTCGCCGCGCACCTGCGTTCCGCCAATGCCGCGCCGGTCGCCCACGTCGCCGTCGGGGGCTCGACGGACGGCTGGCAGTGCTACGAGGACGAGCTTGCCGCGGCCGGCGAAGCGCCACCGGTGTCGGATGGCTCGGAGATGCTGTATTCGTCGGGCACCACGGGACGGCCCAAGGCGGTGCGGCGGCCGCTTCCCGAGGACGGCAACGGATCCTGGGCGCAGTCGGTGCTGGAGATGGCCCTGATCCACAAGTACGGGATGGGCCCGTCGAGTGTGTACCTGTCCCCCGCGCCGCTGTATCACGCGGCGGGGGTGAACTACACCATGGTTGCCAACCGCGTCGGCGCCGCGTCGGTCCTCATGCGCAGGTTCGACGCCGAGACCGTGCTGCGGCTGATCGAGACCCACCGGGTGACCCACGCCCAGTTCGTGCCGACAATGTTCGTGCGCATGCTCAAACTGCCCGAAGCCGTGCGACGGCGCTACGACGTGTCGAGCCTGCGGTGCGTCATCCACGCGGCGGCACCGTGCCCGGTCGATGTCAAGCACCGGATGATGGAGTGGTTCGGACCGATCATCCACGAATACTACGGCGGCACCGAGGGATTCGCGGGCACCACGATCGGACCACGGGAGTGGCTCGACCATCCGGGTTCGGTGGGCATCCCGATGGCCCCGGTGCACGTGGTCGGCGAAGACGGGCGGGAGCTTCCCGTCGGTCAATCCGGCGAACTCTATTTCGAGGCTGGACCGGACTTCGAATACTTCAAGGATCCCGCCAAGACCGCGTCGGTGTACAACGACCGCGGCTGGCGCTCGCTCGGTGACATCGGATACGTCGACGAAGACGGGTACCTGTACCTCACCGACCGGTCGACGTTCATGATCGTCTCCGGCGGGGTCAACATCTATCCGCAAGAGGCGGAGAACCTGCTCGTCATGCATCCAAAGCTGTTGGACGCGGCGGTGTTCGGGGTCCCCAACGAGGAATTCGGCGAAGAGGTCAAGGCCGTCGTGCAGCCGGCCGCCGGCATCGTGGCCGGGCCGGACCTCGAGGCCGAGCTCATCGACTACTGCCGGACCCACCTGGCCGGCTACAAGTGCCCGCGCAGCGTGGAGTTCGACCGCGCGCTGCCGCGGGACCCGAACGGAAAGCTCTACAAGAGGCGCATCCGCGAACGGTACTGGCAGGGACGGGTATCGCGGATCTTGTGAACGAGGATGGCTATGAACGCTAGGAACGTGCCGTGGGCGGTCCGGACCCCCGATCGGATCCCCAAGCAGCGCTACTACGACCCGGATTTCTACGCGCTGGAAGCCGAGATGCTGTGGCCCCGCACGTGGCAAATGGCGTGCCGGCTGGAGGAGATCCCCCGGCCCGGCGATTACGTCGAATACGAAATCCTCGACGAGTCCGTCATCGTGGTGCGGGTGGACAGCCAGACGGTGCGCGCCTACCACAACGCCTGCCGGCATCGCGGCGTAAAGCTGGTGGAGGGCAACGGGAACCGCCGCACCTTCGTATGCCCCTTCCACGGCTGGTGCTGGGGCCTCGACGGCCACAACACGTTTGTGCTGCGGCCCGAAGCCTTCGCCGACGAGAACCTGGCCGCCGACGACCTTCGACTCGTGCCGGTGCGATGCGAGCTCTGGGGCGGTTGCGCGTGGATCAACCTCGACGACGACGCCCCGGCGCTGCGTGACTGGATGGAACCGTTCGCATCGGTGTACGACGCCTGGCAGGTCGACTCGCTGCGCGTCGAGTGGTGGAAATCGTGCCGACTGCCGGTGAATTGGAAACTCGCCGCCGCGGCGTTCATGGAGGGCTACCACGTCCCGCAGACCCATCCCCAGTTGCTGCCGTCCGCGCAGACCGGCGACGTTGCCGCGGCGGTGCACCCGGTCGTGGCGAGCAGCCTGTATTTCATGCGCACCCTCGGTGACGGCATGGCGGGCATGACGCACGAGAACGACATCCGCATCGCCGAGGGCCTGCAGAACATCGAGCTGCCGTCCGACCCGGCGGCGGCGATGGCCGCGTGGCGCAGCGCGCTGAACGACGCCGTCGTCGACTGGCATCGCGCCCGGGGCAGCGGCATGCCCGACCTCAACGACCTGGTCCGCCGCGGGATCACCGACGCGATCGGGTTCGCATTCCCGCATTACTTCATCCTGCCCACCTACAGCAGCGCGTCGTCGTACCGCATCCGGCCGCTGGGGCCCGAGGACACGTTGTTCGAGATCTGGTCCCTCGCCCGGCTTCCCAACGACGCGTCGGCCGGTAAACCGACGCCCCCGGTACCGATGGCGCCCGACGACCCGCGCTGGCCGCCGATTCCCGCCCAGGACTTCTCCAACCTGCCGCGGCAACAAAAAGGATTGCATTCCAAGGGCTTTGACTTCATGCGGTTGTCCCACCAGATCGAAGGACTGATCTCCAACTTCGAGCGTGTCATCGACGGTTTCCTGGCGGGCCTGCCGTACGACGCGCTGGTGCCCGCGATCCAGAAGACCAACACCACCATCGACGTGCCGATCGCCGATCTCGGCTTCACGGCGAGCTCCGTGGAGGCGCGATGAGCGCCCAGTGGGACCGCTCCGTGGATCTGCTAATCGCGGGCAGCGGCGGCGGTGGCATGGTCGCCGGGCTGGCCGCCCTGGACTGCGGGCTCGAGCCCCTCATCATCGAAAAGCAGTCACTGGTCGGCGGTTCGACGGGCCTGTCGGGGGGCATCGTGTGGCTGCCGAACAACCCACTGATGCGCAGGGATGGCGTCGCCGACTCGCACGAGGACGGTTTGGCCTACCTGGCCGACGTGGTCGGCGACATCGGGGCGCCGTCCTCGCCCGAGCGGCGCGAAATGTTCCTCACGGCGGGCCACGGGATGATCAATTTCCTCACCCGCAAGGGCGTCAAATTGGTCCGGTGCGCGGGCTGGAGCGACTACTACCCGAACCACAAGGGCGGCAACGCGTCCGGCCGCGCGGTCGAGGGAATCCCGTTCGACGCCGCGCAGTTGGGTGATTGGCGCGACAAGGTGCAGCCGCCGCTGGCCAAGAACTACGGATACGTGGTGCTGACCAACGAGTTGCGTTCGGTGCAATACTTCAACCGCTCGCCGCGCGCGTTCGCGGTCGCGGCCCGGGTGTTCCTGCGCACCGCCGCGGCGCGGGCCCGGCGGCGCCAGATCCTCACCAACGGCGCCTCGCTGATCGCTCAGCTGCTCAAGGCGCTGATGGATCTCAGCGACGGGCATCCCCCGCTGTGGACCGACGCCGCGATGGCGGACCTCGTCGTCGAGGACGGCCGCGTGGTGGGCGCGCGCGTCGTGCGCGACGGCACGCCGTTGAACGTCGAGGCACGCAAGGGAGTCCTGCTGGCCGCGGGCGGATTCGGCCACAACAAGGAGATGCGCCGCCGGTACAGCGGTGACCAGCCCAACGAAGGGCAGTGGTCGATCGCCAACGCCGGTGACACCGGCGAGGTGCTCGAGGCGGCGATGCGCCTGGGCGCCAAGACCGATCTGCTGGACGAAGCGTGGTGGCTGCCTTCGGTTTTCATCGCCAACGGTGGGGCCGTGGCCGCCTCGCTCGGATCGGGCCGCCAGCGGCCCGGCGCCATCTACGTGGACTCGAGCGGCCGGCGGTTCTGCAACGAATCGAACTCCTACGTCGAGGTCGGCAAAGCGATGTACGCCAACAAGGCCGTGCCCTGCTGGATGATCTTCGACAACGGATACGTCCGCAGATACGTCACCAGCGCCAACCCGCTCAAGCGGAACCAGGCGTTGCCGCCGGAGCTGATCGAGTCCGGCGCCGTGAAACGGGCCGAGACGATTGGAGAGCTCGCCGGCGAGATCGACCTTCCCGCAGACGAATTGGCCCGCACGATCCAGCGGTTCAACCGGTACGCGGCCAAGGGTCTGGATCCCGACTTCGGCCGCGGCCAGTCCGCCTATAACGACTGCCTCGGCGATCCGGGGTACCGGCCGAACGCCGCCATCGGGCCGCTCGACACCGCGCCGTACTACGCGACCCGGGTGCTCCCGGCCGACGTAGGAACGTGCGGGGGCGTGCTCACCAACGAGCACGCGCAGGTCCTCGACCAGCAGGACCGGGTGATCGAGGGCTTGTACGCCACCGGCAACACCACGGCGACCGTGATGGGCCGGACCTACCCGGGTGCCGGGGCGAGCATCGCCAGCTCGATGGTGTTCGGTTACGTCGCCGCCCGCCACGCCGCCGGCAAGTAACGGCGAAAGGACCCGTCAGGCGGGCATTCCCGCCGAACGTGACACTGTCGTCACGCTCGCCGCCGAACGTGACACTGTCGTCACGTTGGCGGGGACTCGTCGTCGTCGCGGTCGACGAATTCACGCGGCTTCAGGCCCGACTGCATGAGCTCGGCCCGCCGCGCCTGCACATCGGACGCGGCGCCGACCATGTTCGTCAGGATGTGACTGACCTGCAGGTGCACCCGCATGCCCATCAATTCCCACGCGCGCTTCACGTTGTTCTTGACGGCCATCAGTGTGGTCAACGGGATTTGGGCGATCCTGCGCGCCATCTCCTCGACGGTGTCCTCGAGCTGATCGCGCGGCACCACCCGGTTCAGCAGACCCCAGTCCAGGGCCTGCTGCGCGGAGAGGGTCGGCGCCAGCAGCAGCCAGTCCATGGTGCGGTGCCAGTTCATCAGCAGCCACGGCTCGATCATGGTGTGCCCGCCGGGCTCGCCGAGGCTTTGGGCAAGGGGCATCTGGAAATACGCGTCCTCGGAGGCCACGCAAAAGTCGGTCAGCAAGCCGAGATAGATTCCCCCGCCCATGCAATAGCCATGGATCTGCGAGATGGTCGGCTTGGGGAATTCCCACAGGTACAACGTCGGCCACAGGAACAGGTCGGCGGTGCCCTTGTAAAGGTCCTCGAACGTCTCGCCGAAATCCGGGTACGGGTTTTCGTCCGGGCCCCAACGCGCCACGTGCCCACCGCAGAATCCCTTGCCGTTGGCTTTGAGGATGACGACCTTGATGTCCTTGTCGCGGTCGGCCTCGTGCAGGCAGTCGTCGACCTCGGTGACCAGGATCGCGTCTTTGGTGTTGGCCTTGTCCGCTCGGTTGAGGATGATCCGCGCAATTGGCGGTTCGCGTTCATAGATGACCGCTTCGAGCTCGCGCCGCTCCATGGTCGGACCATACCCTTCCGCATCCCGCGCACCGGTGATTTGGCGGTTGCGCGACCGCGGCGCGAGGAGTGAGCTGTAGTGGGTGCGCAGTGCCGACGGATGGGGCTGAGATGGCGACTCCTCTCGAACGGGTGCAGCAGCTGGACCTCGTGGCCCGGCTCAAATCCGCCTACCCCGAACTTCCGGACGCTCCCACGCCGGATCTCATCGACCACGAGCGATTCGCCGCCTACGTCAAGACCCCGCACGACGTCGGCGGCGAGCCGGACGCCCCGATCGAGTTCGAGAACAAGGAGTACGAGATCTGGGAGCACAACACCTATGTCATGTGCGAGGTGCTCGGCTGGCGCGGCATCTGGCTGTCCGAGGAACGGCGCCGGATGGGCAACGTCGATCTCGGCCGCACCATTTATCTCGGCCTTCCCTATTACGGGCGGTGGCTGCTGGCGGTCGCACGCGTGCTCGCCGAAAAGCACCACATCGGTCTGACCGAATTGGCCGAACGAATGGCCGAGGTCAAGGCGCGCTACGCGGACGGCCCGAGCGGAAAGCCCTTGGCGGCCATGCCGAAGTTCGAAGGCGATCCCGCACCCGTCAACCGCAATCGGCACCATATCCACGCCGCGGGCAAGGGTGACCCACAGGTGTACGCCGGGCAGGCCGGCGCACCGAAGTTCGGTGTCGGTGACAAGGTCGTGGTGCGCGATCTCCCCGTGCTGCTCTACACCCGCACCCAGGAATATGTGCGCGGCGCGACTGGCGAGATCGCGGTCGTGTCCTATGAAAGCCCCGCCGCCGAGGACGAGACGTGGGACGGCGCGGACCAACGGCCCGAGTGGTTCTACATCGTCCGGTTCAACCTCTCCGAGCTGTGGCACGGCTATACCGGTCCCGGCAACGACACCCTGCAGACCGAGATCCCGGAACGATGGCTGGAATCGGCCTAGCCACGGGATCCGAGTTCGAGAAAGGACTACGGCATGAGCGCTGACGAACACGATCACGAGCGCACCGCCGCGCCCATGGTGGATGAAATCACCGACTTCGAAGTCCTCGAGATCGCGCTCCGCGAATTGTGCATCGAGAAGGGGCTTTTCACCGCGGAGGATCATCGCCGCTTCACCGAGTTCGCCGAACAGATCGGCCCGACGCCCGCGGCGCGCCTGGTGGCGCGGGCCTGGCTCGATCCCGACTACAAGGAGCTGGTTCGCTCGGATCCGCTTGCCGCCAGCAAGGAGGTGGGCGTCGACTGGCTGGAACCGACCGGATTCGGGACCCCGAGTGACTTCACGGCCCTCCACGTGCTCGAAGACACCCCGACGCTACACCATGTGATCGTCTGCACGCTGTGTTCGTGTTATCCGCGGCCGATTCTGGGCAATTCGCCCGAGTGGTATCGGACGCCCAACTATCGCCGCCGCATCGTCCGCTGGCCCCGCCAGGTGCTCGCGGAGTTCGGCCTGATCCTTCCGGAGGACGTCGAGATCCGGGTGGAAGACTCCAACCAGAAGCACCGGTTCATGGTGATGCCCGTCCGTCCCGACGGAACGCAGGGCTGGACCGAAGACCAACTCGCCGAGATCGTCACGCGCGACTGCCTGATCGGTGTCGCGCTGCCCAAGCCGGGGGTGACAACCAACGCCGTCACCCAGACCCGAGCCGCCGTCCATCCCGCAGCGCCCTGAGGCACAGATGAGCACCGCGCACAACCCTCGCCCGATCGCGGAATCCACGGTCGCGCCGCTGACGAAAATCGTTGAGCGCAACCAGATCTGGAGTCGTATGACCGCGAAGTACGGGGTCGACAACCCGGTACCGCCCTGGCAGACGAGTCTCGACGGGATTTGCGATGCGATCGACCAAAGCCGTTGCGGCGCAGAGGCCCTCGGGTTCGCCGAGCGGCGGGAGGATGAGGACACGCTGTCGGCGACCGTCTACGCCGAACTGCCCTACCCGGAGAACCGGCTGGTTGCGCTGGCCCACTCGCTCGTCGCGCGCGGCGTCATCGACGAATCCGAACTCGAGGCAAGGCTGACCGCCGTGCGGGCCAGGTTGGAATCCTGAGCGACGTCATCGCAAATAGTGAGCTCCAGCACAACAACCCTTGCTTTTCGCGGCTGATGAGGGGCTTCGGTCGGCGATGCGCTACGCTGGCGACAACGTTGGCTTCATAACACTGCATGCCAACACCGTCGTGGAACGCTTCCTCATCCCCCTGGTGCCCAGCGAAGAAGATCGCGCTTGACACCTAGATGAGCGTGCATCGTGCACTAGCTTGTCTCGCGGCGATCGATTTTGCCACCCGGCAATCTCGCCATCCTCGTGCCGATGCCCGCGTGACCTCTCGTCTCCGACACGGCACCACCGATGCCTGAAAGGCACCGAAAAGTGACTACCGACAAGACTTTCGCCGAACTCGGCGTGGGCAAAAACATCGTCAGCGCGCTCACAGCGCGCGGCATAACACACCCCTTTCCGATTCAGGTGGAAACCCTGCCCGACACACTCGCCGGCCGAGATGTCCTCGGCCGCGGGAAAACCGGCAGCGGAAAGACTCTCGCATTCTCGATCCCCCTCGTCAGCCGCCTCTCCCCCGGAAACCGGCGCCCCGCACGACCATCGGGGTTGGTTCTCGCGCCCACCCGCGAGCTCGCAACGCAGATCACCGCGACGCTCGAGCCGTTGGCGGCGGCCTGCGGCCTGCGGGTCACCACGATCTTCGGCGGGGTATCGCAGAGCCGTCAGGTGTCCGCGCTCAAATCCGGTGTCGACATCGTCGTCGCCTGCCCCGGCCGGCTCGAGGACCTGATGAAGCAACGTGTGATCAGCCTCGAGGCGATCGAGATCACCGTGATCGACGAGGCGGATCACATGGCCGACCTCGGTTTCCTGCCCGGCGTCACCCGGATCCTGGCCGCGACCCCGAACGGCGGCCAACGAATGATGTTCTCGGCGACCCTGGACAATGGCGTCGACAAGCTCGTCACCCGGTTCCTCCAGAACGAGGTGTTGCACTCCGTCGACGGGGCCGACTCACCGGTGGCGCAAATGACCCATCACGTGTTCCACGTGGCCAACGCTGCGGCCAAGAAGGACCTGGTGCACCGGCTCGCTTCCGGCACCGGGCGTCGGATCCTGTTCATGCGCACCAAGCATCAAGCCCGCAAGCTCGCCAAGCAGCTCACCGAGTCCGGCGTTCCGTCGGTCGACCTGCATGGCAACCTGTCTCAGCCCGCGCGCGAGCGCAACCTGGCCATGTTTGCCTCCGGTCGCGCCCGCGTGCTGGTGGCGACCGATATCGCCGCGCGCGGTGTGCACGTCGACGAGGTCGAACTCGTCGTGCACATCGACCCGCCGAGCGAGCACAAGTCCTACCTGCATCGGTCGGGACGCACCGCGCGGGCGGGAAGCGCCGGTGACGTCGTCACCGTGGTGCTACCCGAGCAGCGCCAAGATACGCAGGTGTTGCTGCGCAAGGCCGGCATCAAGGTCGCTCCTCAGCAGGTGACCGCGACGTCGGATGCGGTCCAGGTGCTCGTGGGTGAGGTCGCCCCCTACCAGGCCCCGGCGCCCGCCAACGTTCCCGCGCGCCAGCATCGCCAGAACACCGGCGGTAACCGGCGGCGACGGGGCAACGCCCGGTCACCCAAGGCCAGTTCCCCCGCCGAACCGGCGATATCGCACCGCAACGCCACACCGACACGGCGACTGGATCGTCGCCGCTCGAGCCGCGCACAAGGCAGCGCCGGATAGTCCGCCTTCTGGCGGTCAGGCTCGCGCCAGCAGCCAGGCCTGACCGCCTCCTTCACCGGCGGCGACCGCTTCCAGTTGAGCGAACGCGGCGGTTAGCTCGCCCGGCGCCGCGCGAAACGGCCCCGGTGGCGCCCCCACCTCGCTGAGCACGGCGATCGCCAGCAGCCCACCGGGCACCAGGCGCTCGATGATCGCACGGTCGAGGCGACGGTCCCGGAACTTGCAGCAGAGGACGACGTCGACGGGCGCACCCGCCGGCAGGCCGCCGTCGAAATCGGCGACGTCGAAGCGACAGCGGCCGGCCACCGAGGCACGCTGAGCCAAATCCCGCGCGTGGGCGATCGCCACCGGGGAGATGTCCAGCCCCACCACGTCCAGGCCGCGCAACGCCAGCCAGACCGAGCCGATTCCCTGCCCGCAGGCCAGGTCGAGCGCGGTGCCGGCGGTGGGAAACTCCTGCGCGTGGCGCGCGAAAACATCGGGCGGCGCAACCGAATCCAGCGTCGGCGGCGCCTTCGCCGCGTACCGCTCGTCCCAGCGATGCCGGTCCGATTCGCCCATACGCGACACTCTAGGACCCGCTTCTTCTGGACAGCTGTCTGCTATTGGAATCGCGCGGCGAAGACGACCGCGAGGAATGGAAGTTGTTGGCGGCGGGCCGCCTTCCTACACTGGACGAGTGTCCAAAGAGGCGTCGTTCCCGGCGGTTGTCGCCGGAACCGCCGCCGGTGCGGCCCGCCGGTCGGATCGCCGTCCGGGCCAGACGATTCGCAAGGTACTCGATGCCGGGTTGGAGGAGTTGCGGGAATCGTCGTACGCGAACCTGACGATGCGGGCCGTGGCGACTCGCGCAGGGGTGTCACCGGCGAGCGCCTACACCTACTTCCCGTCGAAGAGCGCGCTGGTCGCCGCGGTGTACCTGCGCTTCCTGCGCGACCTGCCGCTGCACACCGACGTCAACGAGACGACCAAAACCCGGGTCAGCGCCACCTTGCGGGACATGGCGGTGGTGGTCGCCGATGAGCCGGAGTTGACCGCCGCGTGCGGCGCGGCGCTGATGGCCGACGATCCGGCGGTCACGCCGCTGCGGGAACAGATCGGCGAGGAGGTGTCCCGGCGGATCGGCGCCGCGTTGGGCCCGGGTTGGCCGCGTGCGGTGAAATCCACGCTGCAGATGACCTTTTCGGGGGCGCTGATGACCGCCCGGTTCATCAGCTTCGCCGAGGTAGCCGGCCAGCTCGACGAGGCCGTCAACCTGATCCTGGGCGCCTCGGTGGCGTGAAAGCCCTTGCCGCGCAAGCTTATCCGTTAGCCGGTGGCGGCGAGCTTTCGGGAGGGGCGGCCCGCCCGCAGGAACTGACCGAATCGTTCCTTGCCCAGCGCCGGCGCGGCCTTGCCCGCAGCGAACGCGAGCTTCCCCGACACCAGCACGGCCGTGACGGTCTCGTCGTTGCGGTTGACCATCCGCGACAGCCCGCCGTAGGACTCGACGGGATGCTCGGCGTAGCGGTCGAGGGAGTCGTCGAGCTTGTCGGGATCGATGACGACGATGTCGGCGCGGTCACCCTCGCGCAGCGTCCCGGCGTCGATGCCGTACCACTCCCCGAGCTCGCCGGTCAGCCGGTGCACGGCGTGCTCCATCGAGATGAACGGCCTGCCGGACTTCTCGGCGTCGTGCGCGTGTCGCAGCAGGCGCAGTCCGGAGTTGTAGAACGCCATGTTGCGTAGGTGCGCGCCCGCGTCGGAGAACCCCATCTGGATGGTCGGGCTCTGGGCCATCTTCTTGAGGACCTCGGGGCGGTGGTTGGAGATCGTGGTGCGCCAGCGCAGCTTCTCGCCGTGTTCGACGACCAAGTCGAGGAAGGCGTCGACCGGGTGCAGCCCGCCGCGCTCCACGCCGACCTGCCCGAACGATTTGCCGATGACGGATTCATCGGGGCAGGCCACGATTTCGGCGTCGAAGAAGTCGCGGTGCCAGACCCGTGGCCCGAACTTGCTGTCGTAGTCCTTGCGGAACTTGCGCCGATACTCCTCGTCACGCATGAGCTGATTGCGCTCGATCTCGGTCTGCAGGTGCAGCGCCGCCGCACCGGAGCCGAACTCCTCGAACACCACCAACGAGATCCCGTCGGCGTAGACCTCGAACGGCACCGGCAGATGCTGCCAGCGGAAGTTGCCGCCGAGGGCGTTGACGACGCGGGCGAGCCGGTCCATGACGTGAATGACGAACGGGATGGCCTTGATGTCGGCCGCCGACAACAGGCTGGTCTTCAGCCGGGGCCGGCGGAACCCGAGCGACGTCAGCAGCTGCGAGAGCACCGACAGCGGATTCTTGATGTCCGGGCCGGACTGCAAGATCTTGTCGCGCCGCCGCAGAATCGCGTTCAGGCGGCGCAGCTCGCGCGGTGACGCGTACGTCGACGGCAGCGTGCGCGACCGGCAGACTTCGCCGTCGAGTTTGTCGAACAGCAGTTGCTGGGAGGACATTCCGACGAAACCTTCATCGAGCGCATCGTTCAGCATCGCTTCCATGCGGGCGAGTTCCGCCGCGGACGGCCGGACGTCCTTGCGCGTCGCCCGATCCAGACCCATCGTCGCCGCGCGCAGATCGGAGTGGCCGATGAAGGCCGCGAGGTTCGGACCCAGGTTGAGGCGTTCGAGTTCGGCCACATACTCCCTGGGATTGGTCCACGACCGCGCCGCGTCGAGGTGCTCGATGACGTAGCGCCTGGGGATGGCTTCGACCCGGCCGAAGATGTCTCCGGCGTCAACGCTGTTCAGGTACACGGTGGACAGCGAACACGATCCCAGCATCACGGTCGTCACACCATGCCGCAGCGATTCGGAAAGGTCAGGCGCGCAAAGGATTTCGACATCATAGTGGGTGTGGATGTCGATGATGCCGGGGATCACCCATTGGCCCGTCGCGTCGATGACGTCGGCGCCGGTCGTGTCGAGTGGCCCCTCGGCGATGGTGACGACGCGGCCGTCACGTACCCCGATGTCCCGCAGCGCCGAAGGTCCTCCGGTCCCGTCGAACCAGCGCCCGTTGGTGATCACGGTGTCGTACTGCATCGGTCGGCCTTTCTGCCGGGCGCCCTGCCTGCTGGATCCACAGTGATCATACATACTGGGCATAGTGTCTGGCCGCGTTCTCGGTCCGCGACGCGATGGTTAGCCAGCAACGGCGGCGCCGCGACGGACGCTATGATCCAGCTGTGGGGATCACCGCCTACCGGTTTGCCGTTCGGTAATCATGCGCAGTCACGGTTGGGCAGGAAATACTCCGGCTTCCGATACGGAGGCCATCGAGCGCATCCTCGACGCCGCCGACAGGATCATCGACGAACGCGGTTCAGCGTTGCGGATCGCCGACGTGGCGCGGGCGCTGGGCGTCACCCGCCAGACCGTCTATCGCTATTTCCCCGGAACCCAGGCGTTGTTGGTGGCGTCCGCGATGCGTTCGGCCGACGGCTTCCTCGATCGCATGGCGGCCCATCTCGAAGGCGTTACCGACCCGGTCGTGGCCATCACGGAGGGGATGGCCTTCGCCGTCGAGGAGCTGGCCTCGGACAATCAGGTCGAATTCGTCCTCAACCAGCGCCATCGCGGTGGCCAGAAGGTGTCGATCATCTCCGATACCGCGTTGGCATTCGGTCGGTCGATGCTGCATCGCTACGACATCGATTGGGAGCATTACGGTTTCGACGAGGCGGGCCTGGACGAGCTGAACGAATTCTCGTTGCGGGTCCTGCATTCCTTCCTCACCGACCCCGGGCGGCCGCCGCGCAGCGGAGCCGATCTGCGGCGCTATCTCACCCGCTGGATCGGGCCGGCGATCGCCTACCCGCAGCTGGTCCGCGCGATGGATGCGCTGGGCACCGCCGAGCCGCCGCGAACGCGCCGGCGCTCGTCAAAGGCATCCTGACCCGGACCGCCGAAGAGGCTCGCACGTACCGCACCCGCCGGGCGCCCCGACGGTGGCCATACATTTCTATCGATATGTCCATCGCGGGTGTGTTCGCCCGTAAACGGTGCGGGGCCCGCCGGCCCGGATCATGCGGCAGGCGGCGGCTTTCGGACGTCCGGTGCGCCACCGCTCATCGCGCCTCGGTCGCGGCGCCGATCATGTTGTGCATGTCTTCCACTGACCACGGACCGGCCTCGTGGTGATCGCGATAACCCAACAGGCGCGGCGTGTGGCGGTCGAAGCTGCCGACGAAACCGCCCGCGGCCACGAGGATCTGGCCCGTCACGTCACGCGCCAAGTCGCTCGCGAGATAGGCGTAGACCGGGGCCACGAATGCGGGCGGCGCGCTGTCGAGCGAGGCCCGCATCGTCACGTCGTCGAGCAGCCCGCGGCGGTGCAGGTCTTCGATATGTCTTTCGTACTCGAGACCCGTAGAAAGCCGCGTCCTGGCGCCGGGACACACCACGTTGGCGCGAACGCCGTGGGGCTTCAGTTCGGCGGCGATGGCCATCGTCAGGCCGTTGACGGCCCCCTTGCCCGCGGGGTAGCCGGTCCCGCCGTAGTCGCCCAGAAACGCCACCGAACTGGTGTTGATGATGGCTCCGTGGCCCTGCGCCGCCATGACCGGCGCGGCGGCCCGGCACGTGTGAAACGCCGTGCCCAGGTGCGCACCGATCAGCCGGTCAAACTCGGCCGCGGAGATCTTCAGGATCGAGGAACCCGGCGGCTCGGCGATTCCGGCGCAATTGATCAGCGAGTCCAGCCGCCCGAAAGTGCTGACGCACGCGTCGACGAGTGTTTGGGCCACGCGTTCCTCATCCGCGGCTCCCACCACCGCGGCGGCGCGTCCGCCCGACGCGATGATCGCGGCGACCGTCTCCTCCACGGCGTGCCCGTCGCGCCCGTTGACGACCACACCGGCGCCCAGGACGCCCAACAATTCGGCGACGGCGCGTCCGATCCCGCGACTGCCACCGGACACCGCCACCCCGCGCCCCTCCAGCAGGGCCTGCGCGCCACGTCCGCTCACCGGGAGCCCCGGCACACCGCACGGCCCACGTAAAGCATTGCGCGCGAATCGCTCTCGCGATCGGTCCCACGCACGCCACTGGATTGGATCATGAACATCAGGCGAACGATACCGAAGCGAACACTGGCGCCGATCATCTTCGGGCCACCCGAGTCGCAAACGCCCTCTTCAAACCGGGTGTTCGCGTCCATGGCCCAGCCACCAACCCGCAGGCGGCGCCAGCCGAGCGAGACGACGACTCTGTTTGCCAACCATGCCGCGTCCTGGGTTGTCGGGCCGCCGGTAGTTCACAACACCGCAGCTCGGGACCATGACGGCAGCCAGCGTGCAGGCGCGGCGCCCAGATCGCCGACTTGCTGAACGCCACTAGTAAACCGCGGAAACAGTTAAGCAATGCCACCAACCGGCTGCCGGGACCGATCGCCGGGTGCTGCGCGGGGGCGTATAGTCTCCACTGAAGTCCGCTTCTGGACTTGTCGCCGTTTAGCTCAAAGCGGCCAGTCAGCCCCACGGCTACTGAGCTCGGTACTGGCTCCGGCGATCAAACACCCGAGAGTCATCTCCCCGTTGGTAGCGCGGGTGCGGTGGGTAAACGACAAGTCCCGCGGATCAGGATGCAGTGGAGGCGACTGTGCGGCGTTCCGCAATGTCTTTCTGCATAGACTCAGGGAAGTGAGTCAGCAATGCAAACTTGTTCTCGCGCAGGCGTTTATGCGATTTTTCGAGTGAACACAAGGTGCGTCGCCCGATGACCAACACGATTGCCCCAACCCGTCCGGCACCGGCAGGCGCCCGACAATCAGACGATTCCTACGACGACGTCGTCGACATGTTCGTGGAACTGAATCAGATGCCGGCCGAATCGCATGAGTACGGCCGCCAGCGCGAACGCATCGTGGCCCGATGCCTACCACTGGCCGACCACGTGGCCAGCCACTTTGCCCGCCGGGGCGAAGGCCTCGAGGACCTGATTCAGGTCGCGCGCCTGGGCCTGATGAACGCCGTCAACCGGTTCGACCCCGCGAAGGGCCCCAGCTTCATCGGGTTCGCCGTCCCCACCATGATGGGCGAGGTCCGGCGTTACTTCCGCGACCACAGCTGGGGCATGCGTGTGCCACGGCGGCTGCGCGAGCTGCACGTCCAAATCAGCAGGGCGACAGCCGATCTCGCCCAGCAGTTGGGGCGCGCCCCCACCGCCGGCGAGCTATCGCAGATGGTCGAGGTTCCACGGGAGGAGATCGTCGAATGCCTCGTCGCGGGCGATGCCTACCGGCTCGATTCCTTGGACGCACCGCTGGGCGCCGATAGTTCCGGAACGCCGCGCTCGGTGGCCGACTCGGTGGGCGACATCGATCCGCAGATCGAGCACATCACCAACCGGGAAGCGCTGCGCGTCCTCGTCGCCACGCTGCCGCCTCGCGAACGCGACGTTTTGCGCATGCGGTTCTTCGAATCGATGACGCAGAGCCAGATCGCGGAGCGGATCGGGGTGTCGCAGATGCAGGTCTCGCGCATCCTGGCAAACACCCTGCGCTGCCTGCGCGACCAACTCGAGTAACCCATCCGGCACCCAGTACGCTCCGCGGCGTCCCTCGCCGCGGAGCAATGTACTGTGCGATTCGAAGGACGGACCCGACGCGGTCGCCGGGAAGACCTGGAAGGGAACTCGATCGATGAGGATTTCACGAGCGCTGCTCGCGGGTGTCGCAGCGACAACGGCGCTGGCGGTGTCGGTGTCCGGCTGCGGCAACAACAAGCAGCAACCGTCGACGTCGAAGACCGGATCCGCGACCTCGGCAACCTCCGCCACCAGCAGCCCCGGCTCGGCACCACCGTCGTCGTCGGCGGCACCGGCACAGCCCAATGAGTACGCCCGGCTGCTCATCCAGGCGAGCGACATCAATGCACCGGTTCCCTTTACCGCCGCTCCCCCGACGAGCAATCCCAATGGGCAGCCGGGCGTGGCGACGACCTTCAAGGACGACGACGGCAGCCACGCGATCAAGGTGACCATTGGTGTCTACGACGACCCCGAGGCGGCGACGAACGCGTTGAACGCCGCCAAGGGCCAACAGGGCGGCGTCGTCAAGGACCCGACCACGCAACCGTCGAACGTCGGCAGCGGCGGCACGATGCTGATGGGAAACGCGCCCGACCGCAGTAAGGGTGTGGTGATCCTGCTCTTCACCGAGGGAAGGGCGCTCGCCACGCTGCAGTTCGACGGCCCGACCGACACGCTGGCCCCGCCTGATTTCGTCAACGATGTCGGCCAGAAGCAAGACGCGGCCATCAAGAAGGGGCTCGGCGGCTAGGCGCTGAGCAGGCCCGAGCAGACCCCCAGCCGAGGGACGCCATGAACGTCATCGGGATGCCGGCTCACGCCCTGTTGCTGCATTTCGTGTTGGTGCTCGTGCCGCTGACCGCCGCGCTGGAGATCGCGTGCGGGCTTTGGCCGGCCGCCCGGCGCGGGCAGCTGATGTGGCTCACGCTGATCTTGGCGGCGGTGACGATGGTGTTGACGCCCATCACCATCGACGCCGGAGCGTGGCTCTACGACCGCCAGGCCAACCCCAGCCCGATCCTGCGCGAGCACGCCGAGCGGGGCGGCGTCATGACCTACTTCTCCGCCGCGCTGCTGGCGGTTGCCGTCGCGCTCATCGCGCTCCGTGTCGTCGAACGCCGATCCGATCAGCGCCGCGTGGTGCTCCACGTCCTCGTCGCGATCGTGGTGCTCGCGACCGGCATCGCGTCGACGCTCCAGATCTACCGGGTGGGCGACGCCGGCGCCCACGCGGTCTGGGGCGGCTGAACAGCCGCTAGTGCTGCACGGGGCGGTTTCGATCGAGTTTGCCCAGCCCGGTGATTTCCAGGCTGACCGACTTACGTTGTCCCGCAGCGCCAAGCATGAAAAGCATGTCGGATAGCGGCGCGCCCAGCCAAAATCGCCAAAACCTTTTGCGGAAAAAGGTCCAGGCGTAGCTGCCGCTCCCGATCGTCCAATGCAAGGCCATCGTGACCAGGTAGTAGATGGCCCGTTTCGGGCGTGCGGTAACCATCTCGAGGTTCATCTCCCACGCCTCGAGGCCCCACGCGCGGTAGCGCCATTGCAACTCGTACTTGTTCTGGAACTCGTAGAACGCCAGCATTTCGCCATTGGTGACCAGATATTCGTCAAAGACAAGGATCGATCCCTCGACGAAGCGGTCCTTACAGGTTTCCAGCGCGTGCAGGCAACTCTCGTAGGTATCCAGATCCATGTGAAAAAGCTTGATGATGGCGCCCGGCCGGTCGGCCAGGAATGGGGCCAGCGTCTCGTAGGTGCTTCCCCTGATGAACTCCACCTTGCGGCCGAGCGCGTCGGGCACCCCGTCGTGCAAGCTGACGCCGGTATCCCGGATGAAACGTTGCGCCACCGGCTCCGCCAGTGAAAAGGTCCCGCGCTTGATGACGGTGTGGTCATCGATCTGCCAGTCCTCGACGAGCCCGGAAAAGGTATCGAACCCGTACACCGTGCGGTTGGAGGCGTCAGAGATGAGCCGGGTCGACCAGCCCGCCCAGACGCCGAGGTCAAGCAGCAATTCGTCAGGATCGCCGGGGCTTGGCGTCGCCAGGCGCGAGGCCTCCCACAGCAGCGTGTGGCCCCCGATCTTGCACCGACGCAGATCCGCGAGCGTGCGCCCGATAAACGAACGATATGCATCGTCGTAAATTTCGATGTCCCGCGCATACAAATTGGGGATATAACGGTCCCGGCCCTTATAGACCAAGCGCGCGCACAGCAGCGCCACAACAATCAGGGCGACCCCGATGAGGAGAACCGGCTGGAAGTAGCATGCCGCAAACACAATGGCCGCGATGCCGATAAGAATCGCTTTCCATATGCGGTGAAGCCCCGTCCGATCCACGGTCCGCGTGTCGATTACGACCACCGGTTCTGCCTCCCGATTTCTCGTCCGGATTAGACATCTCACGACCAATTTCGTCAAGGGGCGGCCCTGCGGTGCCCAGGGGATGCCGCCCGGCGTGCCCGGCGCGGCGCCCCGCATTCCCGGTCAGCTAACAACCGTGACGCGGGCGGAATTCGCTCGCAGCACGCCGAATTGGAATTCGACGGACCTTTCGGCCGCCGTCATCGGGCGCCGGCGGGCGGGATCCGGGGCCGCCGCGGAACCCCCAACTAAATAAATTGCTTGATTTAACCCAGCGGCGCGTGTTCACTGAGGCGATGACCGCCGAGCGGATCGCTCGTTCCGAAAGGTCGACGGGCACCCGAGAGGCGCTCTTGTCGGCCGCCGAGGTGTTGTTCGCCGAACGCGGGATGTATGCCGTGTCGAACCGGCAGATCAGCGAGGCGGCCGGACAGGGCAACAACGCCGCGGCGTGTTACCACTTCGGGAGCAGGGTCGACCTGCTGCGCGCGATCGAAGCCAAACACCGTGACCCGATCGAGGAGCTGCGCGCGCACATGCTGGCCGCGGTCGGCGATTCCGCCGAGCTGCGGGACTGGGTGGGCGCGCTGGTGCGTCCGCTGACCGAACATCTGGCCGCGCTGGGAACCCCGAGCTGGTATGCGCGATTCGCCGCCCAGGCCATGGCCGATCCCACGTATCGCCACGTGGTCACCAAAGATGCGCTGGCCTCGCCGTTACTGGTGGAGACGCTCGAGGGCATCAACCGCTGTCTCCCCGAGCTGCCCAAGCGGGTGCGTTCCGAACGGATGGTGATGGTGCGCAACCTGCTGATGCACACCTGCGCCGAGCACGAGGGCGCGCTGGCCGAGCACGGGCCGCGATCGCGTTCGGCCTGGCCGGTCGCCGCCGAAGGGCTGATCGACGCGATCGTCGGCCTGTGGCGCGCGCCCGTCCACGTGGCCGCGGCGGGCGGCCAGCCGTCACCGACAACCGCGTAAGCCGAACACCGAGGAGCACGATGACCGAAGGATCCACCGCCACCGATATCCCGGAGTTTCCGATGACACGCGCGCCGGGGTGCCCGTTTTCCCCGCCCCCGCAGGTATTGGAGCTCAACGCCGACAAGCAGCTGAGCCGGGTGCGGATCTGGGACGACAGCACACCGTGGCTCATCCACGGCTACGACGCGATCCGCGCGCTGTTCACCGACTCCCGCACCAGTGTCGACGACCGGCTGCCGGGTTATCCGCACTGGAACGCGGGCATGCTGGCCACGGTGCACAAGCGCCCGCGTTCGGTGTTCACCTCCGATGCCGAGGAGCACACCCGGTTTCGCCGGATGCTGTCGAAACCGTTCACCTTCAAGCGTGTTGAAGCCCTGCGGCCGGCGGTGCAGAAGATCACCGACGATCACATCGACGCCCTGCTGGCTGGGCCGAAGCCGGGCGACGTCGTCAGCACCCTCTCGCTGCCGGTCCCCTCCCTGGTCATCAGCGAACTGCTGGGCGTGCCGTACGAGGACGCGGAATTCTTCCAGACCCAAGCCCAGCGCGGCATGGGCCGTTACGCGACCGAGGAGGACACCGCGCAAGGTGCTGCCTCGCTGGCCAAGTATCTGGCCAACCTGGTTCGGACGAAAATGCAAAGCCCCTCAGAGGATTTGGTGTCCGACCTCGCCGAGCGGGTCAACGCCGAAGAGATCAGCGTGCGCGAAGCCGCACAATTGGCGACCGGTGTGCTGATCGCGGGTCATGAGACCACGGCGAACATGATCAGCCTGAGCATCGCCGCGTTGCTCGAGCATCCCGATCAGCGGGCACTGTTGCGCGACACCGACGATCCGAAGGTCATCGCGACCGCGGTCGAGGAGCTGATGCGCTACCTGAGCATCATCCAGACCGGTCAGCGCCGAATCGCCGTCGAGGACATCGAGATTGGCGGCGAGACGATCCGCGCCGGCGATGGCATCATCCTCGACGTCGCCCCGGCGAACTGGGATGAGCGCCAGTTCCCCCACCCGGACCGCCTCGACCTTTTGCGCGAAGACGGGCCGCACGTCGGGTTCGGCTACGGTCGCCACCAGTGCGTGGGACAGCAGCTGGCCCGCATGGAATTGCAGATCGTCCTGCCCACCCTGCTGCGCCGCGTCCCCACGCTGCGGCTTGCCGTGCCGCTGGATGAGCTTCCGTTCAAGCACGACGCGCTGGCCTACGGCCTCTATGAGCTGCCCGTGACATGGTGAAGCCCGATCTCGCGCTGAGTGTTCCCGATCTGCGCGGCAGGTTCGCGGTCGTGACCGGGGCGAACAGCGGTTTGGGGTTCGGCCTGGCGAAGCGGCTGACCGCCGCGGGCGCCGACGTGGTGATGGCTGTCCGTGACCGGGTCAAGGGCGAACGGGCGGCCGCCGACATCCGCCGAGAGGTGCCGCAGGCCAAGCTCTCCATCAGGCAACTCGACCTGTCGTCGCTGGAAAGCGTGGCGGCGCTGGGTGAACAGCTCACCGCCGAAGGGCGCCCGATCGACATTCTGATCAACAACGCCGGCGTCATGACGCCGCCGCAGCGCCAGCAGACCCGCGACGGCTTCGAATTGCAGTTCGGGACAAACCATTTAGGCCACTTCGCGTTGACCGGACACCTGCTCTCGTTGCTGCGGGCGGCGGAATCCGCGCGGGTGGTGACGGTCAGCAGCCTCGCCGCGACCCAGGGCAAGCTCGACTTCGGCGATGTCAATGCGCAGCAGGGCTATAAGCCCATGCATTCGTACGGGGTCGCCAAATTGGCGCAACTGATGTTCGCCGTCGAATTGGATCGGCGCAGCCGCCAGGGTGGCTGGGGGTTGATGTCCAACGCTGCGCACCCGGGCCTGACCAAGACGAACCTGCTCAGCGGCGCCTCGTACGGCCGCGACAAACCCACGTTGCAGGCCCGGTTGACGCAACTGACCTGGCGCGTGATGCCGTTCATGTGGCTCGACATCGACGAAGGCATCAAGCCGTCCCTCTACGCCGCGGTGTCCCCGGATGCGCAGGGCGCCATGTATTACGGTCCGCGCGGCTTCTACGAGACGGTCAGGGGTGGAGTCACTTTCGCTCGAGTCCCCCGGTTGGTGCGCAGCGACACCGACGTGCGACAGCTGTGGCAGCTTTCCGAGCGGCTCAGTGGCGTCACCTATCCCGACCCAGATGCACAATGATGAGTGATCCCCGATGAAGGGACGATGATGTCCAGCCCAGCCCAAACCGTCTATCCCGACGGCGTGATCGGCGCGCCCAAGGACCGTCGCGGTCATGCCGCGGAGTTCAGCACCGGCCTGCCGGCCGGCACCGAGGTCTTCTCCGCCGACAACCACATCTCGGTGGCCGACGACATCTTCTACGAGCGCTTTCCCGAAGATCTCAAGGATCAGGCCCCGCGGATCTGGTACGAGGACGGCGCGTACCTGCTCGGCCCGCCCGGACAGTCGATGGTGGTCGGCGACTTCAGCGCGGTGCTCATGCAGTACGACGATCTCGCCGGGGCGGCCACCAACAACGTCGAGGCCCGGGTTCGTGAGCTCGCCGAAGACGGCGTCGACAGGGAACTGGCCTTCCCGAATGCGGTGCTCGCGCTGTTCCACCATCCCGACCACGCGATCCGCGAGCGGATCTTTCGGGTCTACAACGAGCACATCGCCGACGTTCAGGAACGTTCCGGCGGGCATTGCTATGGCGTCGGATTGATCAACTGGTGGGATCCGGCCGGCGCCCGCCGCACGCTCACCGAGCTGAAGTCGCTGCGGCTGACCACGTTTCTGATGCCGATCAGTCCCGGCAACGACCGCGACGGCCAGCCCATCGATTACTCCAGCACCGCGATGAGCGCGGTGTGGGACGAGATCGAAGAGGCCGGCCTGCCGGTCGCGCACCATATCGGCGAGAGTCAACCCAAGTTCCCCAGCGAGGTCAACAGCGTGGCGGTGGCCATGATGGTCAACATCGACTCGTTTCGAGAGATGTTCTCCAAGTACATCTTCGGCGGCATCCTCGACCGGCATCCGCGGTTGCGGGTCGGCTGGTTCGAGGGCGGTATTGCCTGGGTACCGACGGCGCTGCAGGACGCCGAGCACGTGCTGGCCTCGTATCGGCACATGCTCGCGCACCAGCCCGAGCGCCACATTCGCCATTACTGGGACACGCACATGTACGCCTCGTTCATGGTCGATCCCTTGGGCTTGCGGCAGATCAACGAGATCGGCGTCGACAAGGTGATGTGGTCGTCGGACTACCCGCACAACGAAAGCACTTTCGGCTATTCGGAGCGGTCGCTGGCCGCGGTGGTCGGCGCCGTCGGGCCGGAGGACGCCGTGCGTGTTGTCGGCGGCAACATCAAGAAATTCCTGGGGATCGCCGCATGACGAACTCGGCGACCGCCGTCGACTCGGTGCTCGACATCCCCGACGAGCCGGATTGGGCCCGCATGCGCGCGGAGACCGGAGCGCGGCTGCGGGCGGCGATGGCCGAACACGGTGTCGACGCGCTGATCCTGCTGCTGAACGGCTACGTCGGCTACGCCACGGGCGCCAGCTGGCCGCTGTTGGATGCGGGCCTGTCCCACGTGGAGCGCCCCGTCGCGGTGGTGCTCGCCGATGACGTGTATCCGCACCTGTTCATGCCGTTCCGCAGCGGGGCGTGCGCGGAAGCGCCGGTTCCCGACGACCATCTGCACGGCCCCGCGTACCTCGAATTCGACCACGGGGTCGAGGATTTCGCGCGGCGGCTGGCCGGGATCGTCCCGCCGGGAGCGCGCATCGCCGTCGACGAGCTCACCGGGGCGATGCGGCGGGCGGCGCCCAAGCTCTTCCCGGCGGGCCCACCGACGGATGCGGCCATCGTGGTCGGCGCCGCGCAGTTGGTGAAGACCCGCGACGAATTGTCCTGTCTGCGCAGGGCGGCCCGCATCACCGAACAGGCCATCGTGGACGTGCAGCAGGCGCTCGCGCCGGGCGTCCGCCAGATCGATCTTTCGGCCACGTTCGTGCGTCGCGCGTTCGAGCTGGGCGCCACCACCAACATGCTGGAGGCCATCTGGCAGGTGATGCCGAGCTCCCGGGAAGCCGGGGTATGGACGACGCACGGCGACCTCGCGCTGCCGTTGCTGCCGACGGATCGCGAACTGGCGGCCGGCGACGTGCTGTGGACCGACATCAGCATCACCTACGCCGGATACTGTTCCGACTTCGGGCGAACCTGGGTGGTCGGCGAGCGCCCGACGGCACGACAGCAGGACCAGTTCCGGCAGTGGCGCACTGTCCTCGACGCGGTGCTGGCCGTGACCAAAGCCGGTGCGACGTCCGGTGATTTGGCGCGCGCGGCGATTGGCGCCAACGGTGGCCGCAAACCCTGGCTGCCGCATTTCTATCTGGGGCACGGCATCGGCACCTATCCCGCCGAGGCGCCGATGATCGGCACGGATCTCGGCGCGGAGTTCGACGACAACTTCGTCTTCCCGCCCGGCATGGTGCTGGTCTTGGAACCGGTCATGTGGGAGGACGGCACGGGAGGCTATCGGAGTGAGGAGATCGTGGTAATCACCGAGGACGGCTACGTGCCGATCACCGACTACCCCTACACCCCCTATGACGACTGAAGTTCTGCCCGACCCCGTGGCGTTGCGCTCGGGGCGCCGGGAACGCGCGCTGGCCCAGATGGACGAGCATGGTCTGGACATCCTGGTGCTCGGGCGGCAGGCCAACATTCGTTACGTCACCGGCGCGCCGCAGCTGTGGATCGCCGGGACACGACCGTTCGGTCCGATGTGTGTGCTGGTGCGTGCCACTAAGGACATCTACCTCAACAGCACCGACGATGAGGGGGTCCCGGAGGAGATCGACCACGATCACCTCTACGGGCTGGCCTGGAACCCGATGACGCTCATCGACGTGCTGAAGAAGGTCGACGGCGCAGAGTCGGCGCGGCGGGTCGGAACCGATGCGATCACACCGACTTTCGCCGCGCTGCTGCCCGAGGCATTTCCCCACGCGGAACTCGTCGACGCCGAGCCGGCGATGCGCGCGGCTCGGCGCATCAAGACGCCCGACGAAATCGCCGCGATGGAGGCGGCCCTTCGCGTCGCCGACCACGGACTCGCCACTGCCCTGGGCGAATTGGCGCCCGCGGTGTCGGAGCGGACCCTGGCCGGGGTGATGATGGAGGCGATGGCCGCCGGCGGGGTGAGCACGCCGGCCACCCAGGACGCCGCGTGGGTGACGTCGCGGGAACAGCCGTGGCGCCGCGCTTCTGCGCACGAGATCGGATCGGGCGATCTCGTCGCGTTCGCCGCGGGCGCGTTGGCGGACGGCTACGTCGCGGAAGTGGGACGCACCTGGCCCGCCGGCGACGCCGTCAGCGGCGATGTGCGCGAGCTCTTCTCGCGGTCGAACACGTTGTACGACACGATGCTCGCCGCGTGCCGTCCCGGCGCACCCACCCGCGATCTGCTCGCCGCCTATGAGGCGGTCGGTGAGCCGATACCGCCGATGCCGATCGCGCACGGGCTGGGGCTGGGTTTCGACCCGCCGGTCGTGTCCGAAGCCCTGCTGGCCGCGGGCGAGCACGACCAACTCGAGGCGGGCATGGTGTTGGCGATCACCGGTTATGTGTGGCGGCAGGGCGCCGGCGCGGTGTTCCGCCGCGACACCGTCCACATCACCGAGGAGGGCGTCGATGTGCTGACCACCAGTCCTGCTTGGGGTTAGCCTGGGCGGCGTCGGTCCTTCCCGGCCCCACGGGCGCGATTACGGATACCGGAAACGGATATCGAAATCCCTTGTGTCACTGCGGTTTCAGTGGTCACAATCCGCGGTTTTTTGTCGGTGGCCGTTCCTACACTTTGGGGCATGGGTTCGAGCAGTCGGGATGAGATCGTCGAGGTCTTCGAAGCGCTCGATGCCGACCTGGACCGGTTGTGCGCGTTGTCCTTTGAGGTGTTCACCACCCCGGAACGGTTGCGCACGCTCGAGCGCATCGAACGCGTTGCGCGCCGGCTGCGCGCCCCCCAGCATGAGTTGATCAATCAGCTGCGCGCCCAGGCCACCACGACAGAACTCGGTGGCACCCTGCGTTGTGCGCTGGCCGATCGGTTACGCATCACCAAGTCCGAGGCCGGCCGCCGGGTGGACGAAGCCGCTGATCTCGGGGAACGTCAAGCGTTGACCGGGGAGGTGTTGGCCCCCACCTTGAGCGCCACAGCGGCCGCCCAACGCCAAGGATTGATCGGCGACGGACACGTGCGGGTCATCCGCGGTTTCTTTGCCAACCTGCCGTCCGGGGGCGACCCGTGCATCCACGAGCACGCCGACCAAGATTTGGCGCAGCAGGCCCGCGGCTTTCGCCCCGATGAGTTGCATAAATACGCCCACCGGCTGATGGGCTGGATCAACCCCGACGGCAAACTCAAAGACGGCGAGCGTGCCCGCAAGCGCGGCATCACCGTCGGCGCCCAGCAATACGACGGCATGTCACCCATCCGCGGCTATCTGACCCCCGAGGCGCGCGCCACCTTCGAACCCGTGCTGGCCAAGCTGGGCGCCCCCGGCGCCTGCAATCCTGACGACGACGTTCCGTTCATCGATGAGGTTCCCGATGACGATGCAGTGCGCCGTGACCTGCGTACCCCAGCCCAGCGCAATCACGACGGTCTGCTGGTCGGGCTGCGCACCCTGCTGGCCTCCGGGGAGCTGGGGTGCCACAACGGCCTACCCGTGTCGGTCGTGGTCTCCACCAGCCTGCAGGAGCTCGAAGCCGCGGCAGGTAAAGGTATCACCGGCGGGGGCTCGTTGGTGCCGATGTCGGATCTGATCCGCATGGCCAGCCACGCCCACCACTATTTGGCGATCTTCGACCGCGGCAGGGCTCTGGCGTTACACCACACCAAGCGGCTGGCCTCTCCCGCTCAGCGAATCATGTTGTACGCCAAGGACCGGGGCTGCACGAAACCGGGCTGTGACGCGCCGGCGTATCACAGCCAGGTCCACCACGTGAGCGGCTGGACCACCACGCATCGCACCGACATCGACGACCTCACCCTGGCCTGCGGACCGGATAACCGGCTAGCCGAAAAGGGTTGGACCACCCGCAAAAACGCCCGCGGCGACACCGAATGGCTCCCACCGGCCCACCTCGACCACGGACAACCCCGCACCAACGCCTTCCATCACCCCGAACGATTCCTGAATTACGACGGCGACGACGACCCAGTTTGACGCTAGGGCACCGCGTCATCGAGCAGGTCCCCCACTCGATGACATTCCCACGCGCTGAGCAGGTTCGACAGCATCTGCAGTGGCGCGCGCACGCTTTCGTCGTCCCGGATGCGTGGATCCTTGCGCGTGCCGGGCACGGCGTCGAATCGCTTGCGGATCAGGGCCGGCACGTCCAACAACCAGGCGACCCCCATGGCGGCCGCATAGAGCAGCATGTGCCGACGCAACCGGGACGGGTCGAGACGTGGACCGCCGCAGCGCTCGTATTCCATGACGAAGAGGGTCAGCAGCTCGTCGAGATGCGCGTCCCACATCTCGGTCTCGGCGCCGGACATCGCTCCCCACAGCGCCATGCCCAGATTCATCTGGGCGACGCATCCCCAGTCCATCAGGCCGCAGTGCAACGCGCCGTCGGTGTCGCGCCAGAACCACGCGTTGTCGATGTTGGCGTTCCAGTGGCACAGCGCGACATAGTCGGAGTCGTCGGCCAGTTGGTGCGCGATGGTGTGCTCATGGAGCGCCACGCGGGCTACGTCATCGCGCAGGCGGGCCAGGAATTCCGGCGAGCCGACGTTCGCCGGCAGCAACCCGGGATGGGTGCGCGCGAATTCGGCAAGTTGGTTCACCCGTCGGTCCAGCTGCTCCGCGGACAACGCCGCCCGCTCCCCGACCGTCGCGGCCCGCACGTCCAACGGAAAGTGAGCGGTCAATTCCGCGGGCAGCCGGCCGGAGCGATGCGTGCCGGCCAGGCGCGCGAGCGCGGTCAGCAGCGCGCGGTAGTGCTCGAGGGGTTCGGGCATTTCGTAGTCGAGGCACTTGTGGTACTGGCGCTCGATACCGTTGCCACCGAAGGTGATCCGCTCGGTGATCAGTAGGCCGGTGCCGGTTTGACCGTGGTAATCGGCGAACTGCGCGCAGGGTATGGCGATGGGGAATTCGGGGGCGCGCGACAGCGAGGCGAAGCGGACTTCGGGTTCCATCTGTGTCTTTCCGCGATCGCGCACCGGATTGTCGAAATCGCGGGAGAACTTGACGAACAGGTCGGTGTGCAGATCGGGTGCGGGACGGTCGTATTCGACCGACAACACCACTTTCCGTCCGGTGCTGCCGCCGTCGATCTCGCGGTAGTCGCCGATGTGGACAACGCTGTTGTCGTCGAGTGTCCCGGCCGCCCGAAAGGCCTTCGTGAGGAACGAAGCTCCACCGCTGAGCAGGGTCGCGGGGTCCGCCGGGATCGGCAATCCATACTGATCACCGATCACCCAGTGCGAACTCACAGCACTACCAGGTCTGTTCGGCGGCGCGCACCAGCATGTGGTTGACCGCCACCCGTCGGTCGCGGGTGACCATGAACAGGACCGCGTCGGCGATGTCCTCGGGCCGCAGCATGACCATGCCCGACGTCTGCTTTTCGAAGGCCTCCCGCGAGGATTCGGCCAGATGGCTGAAGATCTCGGTATCCACCGTTCCCGGGCCCACCACGCCGACGCGCACCCGCTTGCCGAGCACCTCTTGGCGGATGCCTTCGCTGAACGCGTTGACCCCGAACTTGGTCAGCGAATACACGGCGGTATTCGGCCGGGCCACCCACCCGGCGGTGGAACTGATGGTCACCAGGTCCGCCACGCCGCGGGGCGAGTCGGCGGCGGCGTCGATCAGGTGCGGTAGCGCCGCGCGCGTCGCGTAGAGGACACCCTGCACGTTGACGGCCACCATGTTGTCCCAATCCTGCAGCGAGGCTTCGGTCGCGGGCGCCGACTGCATTAGGCCGGCGTTGTTCACCAAGGTGTCGAGGCGCCCGAACTCAGCGATGGTGCGCTGCACGGCGGCCGCGACCTGCTCGGCGTCGGTGACGTCGGCGGCGACGACGAGCGCTGTGCCGCCGGAGGATTCGATCTCGGCCTTCAGCTCCGCCAGTCGGTCGCCGCGGCGCGCGAGAAGGGCCACCGCCGCGCCCTCGGCGGCCAGCGCTTTGGCCGTCGCCGCTCCGATGCCACTACTGGCGCCGGTCACCAGGGCCGCGGTCTGCGCCAAGATTGTCATGATCCGCCCGTCGGTTGCGTGCCCAATATTTCCTGCAGAACGTAATCCGTGTCCTCGCCCAGGTCGGGCGCGCCGCGCGCAATCCGCGCGGGGTTGCGCGCCATCCGCCAGGACGGTCCGAGCACGGGCCGCTGGCCTTCGCGATGGTCCGAAACGAAACGATACAGCTCGCGGTCCCAGAGTTGTTGGTCGGCAATCACATCCATGGCGGTGGCGCTCTTGGTGGCCGGCACTCCCGCCGTTCGTAGCCGATGAGCGAGTTCCTCGGCGTCGAGGCCGCGGGTCAGCGACGCGAGATCGGCGTCGAGGGGTTCGACGTGCCGGCGTCGGTCCTCTGACGTGGCGTAGCGGGGGTCGCCGGCCAGCGAGGCGGCACCGAGCACGCCGCACAACCGCCGCCATTCGGTGTCGTTGGAGACGGCCACGCTGACCCAAGAGCCATCCGCGCACGGGTAGCAGCCGTGCGGGCACATGTCGGGGTGGTGGTTTCCGTCGGCGCCGAGTCGTCGCCCGGTGAGGCTGTGTTCGAGCAGGCTATCCCCGATCATCGAGGAGAGGGTTTCGACGGCCGACACGTCGACGAATTGCCCTGCGCCGCTGAGCTCGCGGTGCAGCAGGGCCACCACGGCGGCGTATGCGGCCGCCGCGCCGACGGTGGAATCCCCGTAGCGCATGCTGGTTCCGAGCGGGGGCCCGCCGGCGTAGCCGACGAGCGGCGCGAGGCCGGCCAGGGCGGCGAAGCAGGGCGCGTAGCCGGTCTGATGTCCCAGCGGCCCGTCGTTGCCCCACATCTTGATCGACACCGAGATGATGTCGGGTTTGATATCGGTGAGCCGGTCGTACCCGAGGCCTTGGCGCTCCATCGCGCCCGGCCGCAGGTTGTTGATGACGATGTCGCTGCGGGCGATCAGGTCCCGCAGTTGCGCCATGCCCTCGGCGGACTTGATGTCGATGTCGACGCTCAAGATCTCGGGGTTGATGCTGAGGAAGAACGGCGCGTGGTTGATGTCGGTGCCGCCGTAGGCCCGCATCTCCTCGGGCAGCGCCGAGGTTTCGACCTTGATCACCTCGGCGCCCAACAGCGCCAGCAGCTTGCCCGCGTACGGGCCGGCCCACACCTTGGTGAGTTCGACGACGCGCACGCCCTCCAGCGGGCCACCGCGCGGTGCCTTGGGTGGCTTCAACTGCGCCGAATGCACCGCCGGTGAAGCGTGTGGAGTGTCGACGAGGTCCGGGATCGACGCGGTGTGCTGGCCGAGGGCGGGTGCCGCAGAGGCGATTTCAGCGGGGGACGCGCTGAACAGGTACGGCACCGTGGGGTATGCCGCGTCGCCGAGCACGGGGTGGCTCACGTCGGAAAAGAAGCCGCGGTGACGGTACTGGGGTGAGCGGTGCAGGTCGGCGGCCTCGTTGACCGGCACCAGCGGCACGCCCAGGCGCTGAGCCTCGTCGGCCGCCGTCTCCTTGGACAGGTCGCGGACCCATGCCGCGAATCCCCGCTGGAACGCGGCGACCTTGTCCGGGGTGACGGAGAACTCCAGCCAGTCGTCGTCGAAGTCGTCGAGCCAAATCGGGCGGCCCATCAGCTCCTTGACGCCGAGCCAGTGGGCGCGGCTGGTCAGGTACAGATAGACAAAGCCGTCGGCACAGGCGAAGAACGACGCCGGGCCCTGCTGGTCGTAGTCGTCGCGGGTGCCGAGGGCGGGGACTTCGCCGGTGACCAGGCGTCCGAGAACGCAATCGGCCCGCGAGACCAGCACCGCCTGCTGCGAGACGTCGATGGTCTCGCCCCGGCCCGAGTGCAGGCGCCCGAACAACGCGGCCGCGACGCACAGCGCCGCCTCCAGCCCCGCCTCGTAGTCGGGCAGGAATCGGCCCGGCCCCCGCAGCGGCGGCCTGGTCGGGTCCGGATGGCTGGGAGTGTGATATCCCCAGCCGCTGGCGTGGAACACGTTGATGCTCTTCGCATTCGCGTACTCGGCCGGGGCGTCACGGCCGAACGGCGTGATGGAGCAGCACACTGCGCTCGGGTGCCGCAGCGCCCAATCAATGTCGCCGTCGTCGATGACCGCGTCGGCGCCGCCGATGAGTCGATCCAGACGCTCGGCGCCTGTTCGCGAGGCGGTGTCGAGAACGACGGAACGTTTGTTGGTGTTGAGGTAGGCGAACAATGCGCCGCCCTCAACGCCGTCGCCGAGACGGGGCGCCATGGCCCGCGTCGGGCTGCCGCGTCCCGGCGCTTCGACCTTGATCACCTCGGCGCCGAAGTCGGCCAGCAACTTTCCGCAGTACTCCCCCGCGACCGACCCCGCCAGTTCGACGACCCTGAAGGCCGTCAGCGCCGACATGTGCGCCCTCGCAAGGCGGTCAGGGCTTCGCGCGACCGGAGCGGCTCAGTCGCCACTCCGGTGGGAAGTTCATGTCGTTGTCCTTGACGACGTTGTTGAGGCCCTTCTCGAAGGTGCCCGCGGTCAGGTCGACCTCTTGCGCGTCATTGGCGATCATCGGCAGCATGCCCTCGACCATGCCGGTCAGCAGGCTGCCGAAGTACTCGCCCTTGTGCTGCTTGTAGAGCTCCAGGAAGGTCTTCTGCACGGCCACGGTGTCGGTCGGGCGGGCCTTCGAGCACGCCAGCGCGTACTTGAGGGTCTCGTCTTCCAGCTTGTCGCGGGGCACCACGCTGTTGACGAAGCCGCAGTCGTACATCTCCTTGGCGCTGAACGGCCTTCCGGTGAACAGCATTTCGGAGAACTTGCGCAGGCCCATCGTCTCGGCCCACCACCACAGCCGTGGGCCCCAGCCCACGTAGCGGAACGCCGGGTGGCCGAACAGGGCGTCGTCGGAGGAGATCACCAGGTCGGCGTCGCCGGCCTGGTAGAAGTGCCACCCGTAGCAGTAGCCCTTGGCCTCGATGATGCTGATCTTCCGAAGTTCTTGCAGCGGACGGTTTCCCGCGCGCGCCTTGGCGTAGAAGTCGGTGACCGTGGACAGGTAGCGGTAGGAGCCGCCGGGCGGGTACTTGACGTCGTCGTCGTTGATCGCGAGTTCGTGCAACAGGGGCATGCCCGGGTTCTCCAGCATCCCGCGCTGTTCGGGCAGGTCTCCGCCGCTACCAAAATCCTCACCCTCGCCGCGGATCACGACGACCTTGACGTCGTCGTCGACGTTGCACTTGTGGATCAGATCGGCGTAGTTCTGCCGCATCCCCAGGGTGGTGGAGTTCTGCGCGTCGGGGCGGTCGAAGGTGATGTAGGCGATGCGGTTCTTCTTATCCTTTTCGAACTTGATGTACTGCTCGGCTTCCTTCTTCATTTCTTCGTAGTCGTACTCGGGCATAGTCTTCTTCTTTCAGTTGAATTTTTGTTAATGCTTACTTGAGCAGAGCACCCGCGTCGACGGGTAGCGAAACGCCTGTGATGTAACGCGATTCGTCAGAGGCAAGGAACAGGACGGCATTGCTGATGTCGACGGCTTCCACCCAGGGCACCGGCAACATGTGCATCATCTGCGAGAACGGCGCGAAATCGTCCGGCCCGGGATTTTCCAGGTCCGGCCGGAACAACCGGAACGTCACCTCGTTGATCGTCATCGGGGTGTTGACCTGGCTCGGGTGCACCGAGTTGACCCGAATGTTGTGCTCGCCCAGCTCGACGGCGAACGCCCGCATCAGCCCCAGAACTCCATGCTTTGCGGCAATGTAGTGGCCGGTGTGCGCCATGGCCTTGTGCGATCCGACGGAACCGGTCAACACGATGGAGCCGCCCCGGCCCCCAGAGATAATATGTGGCACACCGGCTTTCACCGTGTGCCACACGCCGGAGAGGTTCACGTCGATCATGTCGTGCCAGATGTTCTCGCGGATCTTGTGTAGCTTGTTGCCGAAGGTGCCGATGCCGGCGTTGGCGACGATGATGTCGAGGCGGCCGAGCTGTTCCACCCCGCTGTCCACGGCGGCCTTCAGCGCGTCGTAGTCGCGGACGTCGACCTGAGCGGTCACGATGCGGCGGTCGAGAGCCTTGACCAGATCGACGGTTTCGTCGAGGTCTTCCGGCGTCGAGTGCGGATAGGCCAGGTTCTCGATCGGCCCGCAGACGTCGATGGCGATGATGTCGGCGCCTTCCTGCGCCAGACGCACGGCGTGGCTGCGGCCCTGACCGCGGGCGGCGCCGCTGATGAAGGCGACCTTCCCTTCTACCCGCCCATTCACCCGAGTTGTCATCGTGACACCAGCGCCGGCATGCACTCCCAGCCCCGCACCGTGGACGTGGGGCTGAGTGTGGCTTTGCTCAGGTCGACCTCCCATTCGGGGAAACGCTTGAGAATCTCCTCTAGGGCGACGCGGCCCTCCAGGCGCGCCAGCGCCGAGCCCAGGCAGAAGTGCGTGCCCATGCTGAACGTGAGGTGCGGACGGACCGCGCGATGAATGTTGAATTCGCCCGCGTCGGGCCCGAACTGGGCCTCGTCGCGGCACGCCGATCCGATGAGCATCATCATCACGCTGCCCTCGGGCACCGTCTGGTCGTGCACGGTGACGTCGCGGGTCACGTACCGGGACACGTGCGGCGCCGGCGGTTCGTAGCGCAACAGCTCCTCGATGGCCTGCGGGACGAGCGCGGGATTCTGGACGAGGTCGCGGCGCTGATCGGGGTGCTCGGCGAGAACCTTTCCGGACCAACCGATCAGCCGTGTGGTGGTTTCATTGCCCGCCCCGGCGACGACGTTGAGGTAGACGAGGATCTCTTCGCGACTGAGGTGCCGGCTCGTGCCGGATTCGTCGACGAACTCGACGTTGAGAAGTTCGGTCATGATGTCGTCGGACGGATGCTCCGCGCGCCAGTCGATGTACGCCTCGAACTGCTCACCCACGGACAGGCCGTGCTGGGCCGCGTCCATGGGCTTGCCAGCCTCCGTACGCAGCTGCGCGTTGCCCCGGTCGCGGATGTACTCCTGGTCGTCTTCGGGGATGCCGAGCAACATGCTGATGACCTTCATCGGCATCTGCGCGCCCAGGTCGGTGACGAAGTCGAAGTGCCCCGAGCCCACCAGCGGGTCCAGGAGTTGGGCGCAGAAGTCGCGGATCATCGGCTCGAGCGCGGCGATCCTGCGCGGGGTGAACATCCGCGACAGCAGTTTGCGGTGCACGTCGTGGATCGGCGGGTCTTCGAAGATCAACATGCCCGACGGGATTTCGAGGTTGGCCTTGATCAGCTCGAGGATCGCGCCGCGCGCGGAGCTGTACGTCTCGTGGTCGACGAGCGCCTTGCTGACGTCGGCGTAGCGGCTCACCGCATAGAAGTCGAATTCGGCGTTGTAGTACAGCGGCGCCTCTTCGCGCAACCGCGCGAACATCGGGTAGGGGTCGGCGATCAGCCCGACGTCGTATGGATCGAAACGAACATGGCTGTCGGTGCTCGCCGTCACGAAACCCCTCCTACCGCTGCAGTTTTGGATATCCGGATTACCAGCGCCGGGGCCCGCGCTGCCAGCGTTACGGTGCTGGATTCGGTCCGGGGCAATTTACACACTCCGCTTAATTGCGTCGCTCTGGCGTGTGCACAAGTTCGGCTCAAAACGGCGCATGAACGTGGACTCACTCTATTGTCGTAGAGAACCATACTGCGGGTGCTCTGGCAAGGGTAAGAGCCCCGCGCGCCGGATCCGGCCGGGGCTCTCATTGCGACCCCGCCGCCCCGCCGCGCAGCAGCTGCAGGCCGCCCGCCTGGGTGAGCCGCCCCTTGTCCGAACTCCTCAATATCCCGGCCGCGATCGCCGACAAGACCCCATCGAGCTGTTCGGCGCTGTCGACGATCCGGTCGCCATGGGCAAACCGCTGCAGCAGGCCGTTGATGAACGTCAACGTGACGTTGCTCAGATCCTCGACGACGGCCGGATCCAGCTCCGCGCCATGCGGCATGAGCTGCACGAGGATTTCCCGATGCAGCTTGGTGAACTCGTCGGTGGCCTGCTGCAGGATCGCGGCCAGCGCGGGATCGCGGGTGGCCTGCATGGTCAGCTCATATCGCGCCCGGGTCCGGTACAGCTGCGGATCGCTGCCAGCCTGGATGACGACCTGCGACAACCGCGAGGGTGTGGGAGCCTCACCGCCGGCCTCGGAACTGTCCGCGATCGCCTGCAGTTCGGCGAGGTCGAGCTCGGCCGAACGCTCCGCGACGGCCCGCAGCAACGCCGAGCGGGTGCGGAAATAGAACGACGTCGTGCCGTCCGGCACGCCCGCCTTGCGATCCACCTTCAAATGGCTCAACCCCTTGGCCCCGTCATCGGCCAACAATCGAATCGCCGCATCGCATAAATCGCGGCGGCGCTCGGCGGGATTAGGCTTTCGTCGTTTATCCATAGCCATTCAGGATCGAGACACTACTCTATATTCGTAGTGTCAGTAAAGGATGGCACATCTCCCCCTCGGCGGCACCGCGCCCGCTTGGCACCAAAGAAACTGCGGTGCAAGAGTTCCGAGGATCCTCCGGATACGTGAGTAGAGTGTGTTTCGATGTGTCCCCGTCGAGTTCGCGTGCGCAACGCCGTCGCCTGGCTTGGGTCCATCGGTCTACTTGCGGCGCTGACGTGTGGCTGCCACTCGGCGCACAAGCCCGCGCCGTCCAGCCCGCCGACCACCAACGCGCCCACCACTTCTGCCGCGCCGCCGGCGCCGCCGCCGATCGTGAAGATTGCGCCGCTGCCCGTTCGGCCGGTGACAAAGTCACATCCGACGACGCCCGCCACCAAGTGCCCGGACATGGGTCCGAACGTCCCCGTCGCCCCGACCGACGCCCTCAACACCTGCGACATCGGCCGGGCCAACGTGTACGCGCTGGGTCCGGAAACCATGCAGCTCGGGCTGATCCACGTGGACCCGCCCAAGGCCCTGACGGCAGATTTTTACGAGGTGACCCTGGTGCTCGACCCGCCGTCGGCGGCGGCGTGGGCGTCGTTCACCGCCGAGCATCTCAAAGACCATGTGGCCTTCATCCGGGACAACCTGGTGCTGGAAGCGCCGATCATCGAGGAACAGGTCACCTCCGGACGGATCGTGCTGACCACCCAAACAGCCGAGGGGGCAGCACAATTGGCCCAGCTGGCGGGTCGTCCCGCGTGACGGCGGGAATTCCTAACTGGGCCGTCGAGCCGGGCTGCTGTCTTGCGTGCTCCACCGTCGACGGCACGCCATCAAGTTTCGTCGTTCGTGCGTAGTTCCCAGGGCTGCATGCCAAGCAGACCGGCAAGGCGCCGCTGCATCTGCACGCCGGACGGAAGCGGGCGCCACCATATGGTCACCTCGGCGATCTTGCCGTCCTCGTCGAGCAGGATGTAGTCCATCCCGTCGACCACGGTGTCTTCGACCTGCAGCCGGAAGTACGCGGCGTGGTGCGTCTGGCCGCTGAGGACTTCCTGGTAGGCGAGATCGGTCGCCACCGTGCCGACCCCTTGCATGGCGCCCAGGACGGCCTCCCGGCCGGTGAGTGGGTCATCGCCGAGCGGGCCGTAGAGCACCGCGTCCTCGGCGAGGAGTCCGGAAAGTGCGTCTTTGTCTGCGCCGCCGTGCATGCAGTCGACGAAGGCCTGCACCGTGCCGCGGTGCGGGGTGAACGTGGTCATGGTTACTCCTGTGTGGTTGTGGTCGTCGCTCACTCAGATCACCGTGGTGCCGCCGTCGACCACCAGCTCCATGCCGTTGACATAGCTCGAGTCGTCGGAGGCGAGGAACAACGCGGCCGACGCAATTTCCGTGGGGCGGCCCATCTCTCGCCGCGGGATCACGGACTGGAACTGGGCCTTCATCTCCTCGTCCATCACCTCATCCAACATCGGCGAGGCGACCTGGCCGGGAGTCAGCACGTTCACCCGGATCTTCCTGTCCCTCAACTCGGCCACCCACACCCGCGCGTAGGCGGGCAGCACGGCCTTGCTTCCCGCGTACACACTCCAATTCGGGTAGCCGCGCAGCGATGCGTTCGATCCGGTCATGAAGATCGAGCCGCCGTCGTTGAACAGCGGCAGCGCCTTCTGCACGGTGAACAGCGTGCCGCGCGCGTTCAGCCAGAAGGCGTCATGGAAGTCCGCCTCGGTGATCTCGCCGAGCCTGTTCTGCTTGCCTATCCCGGCGCTTGCCCACAACGCGTCGATCGCGCCTTTCTCCCGCCTGACCGTGTCGAACAAGCGGTCCAAATCGTCGAGTTCGGCCGAATCACCTTGCACGCCGGTCACATTCCGCCCGATCTGTTCGACGGCCTCGTCCAGGGCGTCCTTCCGTCGGCCCGTGATGAAGACGTGAGCCCCCTCGTCGGCGAACAACTTGGCGCCGGCCAGGGCCATGCCACTTGTCGCGCCGGTGATCACTGCGACCTTTCCATCGAGCTTTCCCACGATTACTCCATCCGGTTCGTAGCGCCGATGTTATATACACCGAACTGTGTGCTTAACGTATCGGAGAGACATCTGTAATGCAAGCTATGCACACCGATCCGTACCCAACTGGGCTAGGCTGGCTCTATGACCGAGTTGGAGAAGGGGCCGCGAGGGCTGCGCCGCGGCAGGGGCGCACGCGAGCGCATCCTGGGCGCTTCACGACAACTGTTCCGCGATCAAGGCATCAACAGCACCGGCCTTGACCAGCTCTGCGCGGTGGCCCAAGTGTCCAAGCGCACGTTCTACCAGCACTTCACCGGCAAGGATGAGCTGATCGCCGAACACCTCCGCCGATTCGATCCCGACATCCTGCCCGAGGTCTTCGACCGCACCGACCTCACGCCGCGTGAACGGCTCCTCGCCGCATTCGACATTCACGGGCCCCTGTGCCCGTTCATCGCGGCGGCCGTCGAGATTCGCGACCCGGGCCACCCGGCACGCGTCCACGCCCGCGACTACAAGAAGGCTTTTGCCGCTCGCCTCGCCGAAACCGCGCGCGAAGCCGGCGCCACCGACCCCGAACAGCTCGGCGAACAACTCGCGCTGCTCCTGGATGGCGCCTCGGCGCGCAACCGAGTCCTCAACACCGAATCCTTCGCCACCGCCGGCGCCATCGCCGCCGTCCTCATCGACAACGCCATCCCCACAGCAGCGGAACCGCCCGGCGCAGGCGGGAACCGGTCAACCGGGACGAGGCCGCGTGCCGGCTCCGACGGCGAGCTCAGCCGAAATTGACGACGAGGGAGAAGTTGAAATCCTCCAAGCCATTCCGGCCCACGCCTCCTGATAGCAGGTCCCCGAAGAAAGTATTGAACGCCCCAAGCCCCGACACCGCCGACCTCGACTCCGCGGTTAGAGTCAACGCATGGGGCAGGTAACGGACCGCTGGCGTGCCGCTCGGGTGGCATCGGCGTTGTACAACACGGCCGCGATGCATGACGGCGTCGCTACGGTGGGCGCAAAAGTGTTGTGGGGGTTGGTGTTCCATGACCTCCTGGAAGGGGTTCAGCGGGTCGGCGATGCTCCCGATGGCGCCCATATCCTTGACATCCCGTGCGGTGGAGGCTTCGCGTTTCGCGGTTTGCGCCGCGGGCAGGATTGCCGCTACGTGGCCGCGGACATTTCGTCGGACATGCTGAGGCGGGCGCGCGGCCGGGCGACCCAGTTGGGCGTGGTCGGCCTGATGGAATTCAGCGAGGCCGATATCACAGATTTGCCCTTCCAGGACAACACGTTTGACCTGGTTTTGACGTTCAACGGGCTGCATTGCCTTCCTGATCCGCAGGCTGCGGTGGTCGAGCTCGCCCGCGTGCTCAAGCCGGGTGGGATTCTGCGCGGGAGCACGTGTGTCCGGGGTCGCGGCTGGCGCCAAGATCGCTTTGTGACGGCGTTGCAGGCGGCCGGCTTTTTCGGGAATACGCCCCAGGCCGGTGACGTGCAGCGCTGGCTCGACGACGCGGGACTCGACGTCGTGGTCGCGCGGCACAGTGGTTCAGTCGAGCTATTTGAGGCCCACCGACCCGGCACGTGATCGAGAAGCGGTGAACCGGTAGCTAGAGCTCGGTCTCGAAGACGGAGACGGGTTCGAGGATCACGCCGGTTTCTTCGACGTAGCGATCCCACAGCGCCACCAGCTCGGCGAGCTTGTCGGGATGCGACGCGGCCAGGTCGTCGACTTCACCGGGATCGGAAGCCAGATCGTAGAGCTGCCAACTGCCCGGACCGTACGGGGCCGGCAGGTGCAGCGCCTTCCAGTCCCCCTGCCGGATGGCGCGGCGGCCGAACAGCTCCCAGCCGGTCCCGGTGTCCGCGTCGTGCACGGTCTCCGCGGCGCCGGTCAGGTACTCCACCAGTGAGCGGCCGCGCATGGGGGCGACCTCGCGGCCGCGGTAGGACGTGCCCGGGTGTGCGGCGCCGGCCAGCTCCAACAACGTCGGTGCGATGTCCATGACGGTGCTGAACGCGGTGCCGATCTGCTGTTGCCGGGCGAAGCCCGGCCAGGTGATGAAGCCCGTCACGCGGATCCCGCCCTGGGTGGTGAACGCCTTGTGCAGACGCGACGGCGCGGTGGCCGCCTGCGCCCAGCGCGGCCCGTACCAGATGAAGGACGTGGGCCGGCCGAGGTTGTCGAGGCTGTTGTCGCAATTCTTTTCGATCTGCGCGGCGATTTCCGCGCCGCGCAGCGGCATCGCCTCCACGATCGCGCCCTCGGCGCCGTTGTCGGACAGGAAGATGACCACGGTGTCGTCGAGTTCGCCGCTGGCCGACAGGTAGTCGATCACCCGGCCGACGTTGTGGTCCATCCGGTCCACCATCCCGGCGTAGACCTCCATGCTGCGGGCCGAGCGCGCGCGCTGCTCGTCGGTCATGTCGGCCCATTCCGGGGCGCCGTCGGCCACCACCGGGTGCGCGACGACGTCGGGCGGGCACAGGCCGAGCCGCTTGAGGGCGGCCAGTCGCTCCTCGCGCAGCGCGTCCGGTCCCTGGTCGTAGCGTCCGCGGTACTTGGCGACGGATTCGTCGGGCGCCTGCAACGGCCAGTGCGGCGCTTGGAACGGCAGATAGGCGAAGAACGGGCGGTCGTCCTCGGGTGCGCGCTCATCCAGGTAGCGCAGCAACGTGTCGGTGTAGGAGTCCGACGAGTAGAAGTCGTCCCCGACGGTGACGAATTGGTCGTCCTCGGTGTAAAGCGTTGGCACCGGCGAAAACCCACGCGCGCCCGCTCCCCCGTAGTGGCTGGCTCCGGCGGGCAGCAGCGCGAAAGATCGCTCGAAACCGCGCGCCCACGGCGACCTGTCGATCGTGGCGCCCAGATGCCATTTGCCCGACATCAGCGTCAGATACCCGGCGTCGCGCAGGAGTTCGGGCAACGCGACGACCCGATCGTTCAGGTAGCCCTCGTAGCCGGGCGCTCCGCGAAATCCCGGGGACGCCACCTCGAGCATCGTGCCGATGCCGGCGATGTGGTGGTCGGTCCCGGTCAACAGCATCGCCCGGGTCGGCGAGCACGCCGGCGCCGAATGGAAATCGGTGAGCCGGATCCCGGAGTAGGCGAGCCGATCGAGGTTGGGCGTTTCGATCTCGCCGCCGAAGGCGCCGATGTCGGAAAACCCGAGGTCGTCTGCGACGATCACGAGGAAATTGGGGCGTTTCACGCTCAAGCATCCTGCCAGGTCGGTGGTCACGGCGGAACGCTGGCGCACCGCCGCAGCGCCGCAGCGCCGATCGCGGCCGATATTGTCTACGCATGGAGATGTTGGCGCAGTTCGGGATGTCCATTCCGCTGGTTGCGGCCCCGATGTCGGGGGGCCCGACCACGCCGGCCATGGTGTCGGCCGCCACCCGCGCGGGGGCCCTGGGCGTGCTGGCCGCCGGCTACAAGACCGTCGAGGCCGTCGAAGCCGAGATCAAAGCCGTTCGCGCCGAAGGGATCCCGTTCGGCGTCAACGTGTTCGCACCGAACCCGTTGCCGGTCGACGCGCAGCGCTACCGGGCCTACGCCGCGATGATTGCGGCCGACGCCGACCAGTTCGGCCTGACGCTGCCGTCCGAGCCCATCGAGGACAACGACAGGTTCGACGAGAAGATCGAGCTGCTGCTCGACGATCCGGTTCCGATGGTGTCGTTCACGTTCGGGATTCCGCCGCGCGACGTGATCGCGGCGTTGCAGCGGGCCAAGAGCGTGGTGGTCCAGACGGTCACGACGGCCGAGGAGGCGGCGCAGGCGCACGCCGCCGGGGTCGACATGCTCGTCGTGCAGGCGGCGGACGCCGGCGGGCATTCCGGCACCCTGGCGCCGTTGCGACCGTTGACGCCCGTCGGGATCGTCGATCTCGTCACGCAGGTCGCGGCGACGGTTCCCCTGCCGGTGCTGGCCACCGGCGGGCTCGCCACGCCGGCCGCGGTGGCCGAGGTGATCCGGGCGGGCGCGGCCGCGGCCGCCGTCGGGACCGCGCTGCTGCGCGCCACCGAGAGCGGCGCGTCGGCCACTCATCAGGCGGCACTTGCCGATCCCGCGTACACGGAGACGGTGCTGACCCGGGCCTTCACCGGCCGACCGGCGCGAGGCCTGCGCAACGCGTTCATCGACGCCCACGAAGCCGAGGCGCCCCCGGGTTATCCCGCCATCCACCACCTGACCAGCCCGCTGCGCAAGGCAGCCGCGGCGGCGGGCAGGCCCGAGTACGTACACCTGTGGGCGGGCACCGGTTTTCGGCACGCGACCGCCGAGCCCGCGACCGACATTCTGCGCCGGCTGGCATCGGACCTGTGACGGTTCAGTATTCGAAGCGGTTGAGTACGTCGTAGCCGCGCCCGCCCATCACCCACGTGGCGTGGTAGATCAACCGCACCGCGGCCGACGGGATGTGCTTGTAGCCGGCCAGCGCGGGGGTCTGCTCGAGGAACCGCAGCCGGGGATGCCAGGCCGCCAGCTGGCGCGCGTCCCGGATGCCCCAGGCGATGATGCCCCTGGTGAAGACCTTGGACAGCAGCGGGGCCAGGGCCGAGAGCGTATCGAAATGCATTTCGCCGCCGGGGAATCGGTCGATCAGACGCTGCAGCAGCCGCCGGACTTCCTCTTCGCGCAGATACATCAGCAGGCCCTCGGCCACCACCAGGGTGGGACGCCCGGCGGGAACTAGGTCCAGCCACCGCAGCTCGGTCACCGACGAGCCGATCATCCGGTAGCGCTCGGTGTCGTCGTAGAGCTGCCGCCGCAGGCCGATGACGCTGGGCTGATCGACGTCGAACCAGGAAACCGACGGCGGTAGGTCAAGGCGGAAGGCTCTGCCGTCAAGGCCGCAACCCAGGTGCAGGACAACGGCGTCGGGATGATGGGACAGGTAATCGGCGCACCAGTCGTCGAACTTCTTGGCGCGCAAGCCGACCAGGTATTGGTTCGAGGCGGGCATCGTGCTCCGGCGCATGCGCTTGAAGTCATAGCCGATCCGGTCCACCGCCTCGGCCGCTACGCGGTCCCCCAAAATCGGTCGCTTCGAACGGCTTTCGCACGCGCGCAGATACAACGTGACAAGGTTCGTCCATTCCACCGAACCCCAGGCGACCGAGCTGAAGTTGACTTTGTCCGGTGCGGTCATCGCTGTCTCCTGTTCGCGCGGTATTCCGTCCACATTTCCATGAGCTGGTCGCGGTAGGCCTGGGTGCAGAACTCGCAGAAATCGCGGAAGTCCTCGATGCGCCGGCGCTGTTCGGCGCGGTCCTCGCCGAGCACGGACAGCGCGAAGTCGGCGGGCTCGATGCCCAGCCGCATCAGCGACAGCTGGGTTTCCAGCACGCTGGTGAACCCGCCCGGCCTGACCCGGTAGAGGTGCTGCCGGTTCGGGCTCGGCAACCGCTCCACCATGCCGCCTTCCAGCAGCTGGCGGGCGACGGTGCTGGTCGACGCCTTGCTCACGGACAGCGCGGCGGCCAGCGCGGTCAGCGACTGCTGCGGCGGATCGCAGATCAGCAGCCACCCGTAGAGCCGACCCATGGTGCGGGAGGCGCCCAGCAGCTCGAAGAACAGTCCGAGGCGGTCGACGAACTCGGCCTCTTCCGGCGACATACGCCTCCATCAGTTCGTTCAGTACATACTAAACGTAACTTACACCAAGCCGTCGGCGCAGGGAACCTCGCCGGAGGTCAAGGGCGCTAACCGGTCAGAACGCCTCGGGGTCCTGTTGCACCGCGGCCGGCACTGGGTGCCGGTACAAGCGGGATGCGTTCTCCCAGCTGAACTTACGGATGACGTCGGGCGGCAGATCGCCGATCTGTTCGTGGATGGCTTGTTGGGTGTGCGGCCACGTCGAGTCGCAATGCGGGTAGTCGGCTTCCAGCATGATGTTGTCGACCCCGATCCGGTCGCGCTGCACGAACGACGACTTGTCCTCGACCGCGCAGAACCAGAAGTTGCGGGTCAGCACCTCCGCGGGGGTCAGCCGCTCGCCGAGCGCCTGCCAGGTGCCATACATCGCGTGATAGCTGAGCATGTGGTCGAGGCGGTCGAGCAGCCCGGCGACCCAACCGATTCCGCCTTCGGACAGACAGATCTTCAGATCGGGGAACCTGCTGGGCAGCCCCGAGTACAACCAGTCGACCGCCGCGGAGATGGCATAGGCGAAAAACAGCACGCCCTGCACGTCCGGTGGCGCGTCCGCGGTGGTGGACGGCGACGACCCGGACGACCCGATGTGCAGGTTCACCACGGTCCCGGTCTCGGCGCACGCGGCCATCATCGGATCCCAGTGATCGGTGTGAATGCTCGGCAGTCCCAGCATCGCCGGGTTCTCGCTGAACGTCACGGCGTGAAAGCCACGGTCGGCGTTCTCGTAGATCATCGTCGCGCCGAGCTCGGGATCGAGCAGCCACGGCAATTGGCAGGGAATGATGCGGTCGGGGTACGAGCCCGCCCACACGTCGAAATGCCAGTCGTTCCAGGCCCGAACGGAGGCCAGCGCCAGGTCGCGGTCGCTGGTCACCTGCTGCAGCCGCTGTCCGGCGAAGCCCGGGAGAAACGACGGGAAGTTGAGCGAGGCGTAGATGCCGTTCAGATCCATGTCCTTGACGCGCTCATGGATATCCCATGCGCCCCTGCGCATCTCGTCGAATCGGACGGGTTCGAAGCCGTACTCCGCCACCGGTCGCCCGACCACGGCGTTGAAGCCGACGTTGGGCAGTTCTTGCCCGTCGTACACCCAGGTCTGTCCGCCGGTGTCGGTGTCGACGACTTTGGGCGCGCGGTCGGCGAACTTTCGGGGCAGCCGGCCGGTGAACGTGTCGGGGGGTTCGACGATGTGGTCGTCGACCGAGATCACCGTGTAGCGGCGCGGCGCCCGAGGCGGATCGGGCAGAAAGGTGACTGACCGCTCGGTGCCGGTCTTGGCCGTGGTGAAGTTCAGGTCGGTGGCCAGCTCGTCGATCGATTTCACGCGTCAATCTCCTTGCGGCTCAAGTCAGTACGTCGGGGTCGGCCTTGATCGTCATGCGCGCGGCCCCGGCCCAGTACACGTCGGCGGCCCGTTCGATCAGCGAGCGTTGCATGCCGACCATGTCCGACCACTGCATGGGGACCGGCTCCCTGCCGGTGAGCATGACGTCGTAGGCGAGCTTGCATACTCTTTCGATCGAGGCCGCGCGATAGACGGCCTCGGGCAGGTTGCGTCCGGTCGCGATGACGCCGTGGTTGGCCAGGATGGTCAGGTTGGCCCCGCCGATGCGGGCCGCGAGATCCGCGGCGCGAGTGGGGCTGTCGATTTCGCCGTCGTAGGTCTCGACCAGGCACAGGTCGTCGAGGAACAGCGAACCGGTTTGGTGCACCAACTCCGGCAGCCTGCCCAGCGCGGCGAGCACGCATGCGTAGTACGGGTGGTTGTGGATGACCACGCGGGCGTCCTGGCGGGCGCGGTGGAGTTCGGTGTGGATGTGGATCGCCGGAGTGACGTCCCAGCGACCGCTGACCACGTGCGCGTCACCATCCACCACGCAGATGTCGGAGGCGGTGATCTCCTGCCACCACAGACCCCAGGGATTGACGAACATGTCCGTCTGGCCGTCGAGTTGCCAGGTGATGTGGCCGGCCATGTTCTCGGCGAACCCGATGCCGGCGAGGTGACGGAACGCGATGGCAAGCGCCTGCTCGTGGGAGAGTTCGACGCCGATCGGTGGAACCACCGACGGCGCCCAGACTTCCAGCCCGCCGCGGCGTGCGTCAGGTGCGTTCATGGCCAGCCTCCATCCTCGCTCCAATATCCTCGCGAAGTAGGCCTTTGGCTATCTTTCCGCCCGACGAGCGGGGCAGTTCGTCGACAATGATGAGGCGCTCGGGCAGCAGTTCCTTGGAAACTCCCAGCGCCAGCAGGTGTTCGACGAGCTCGGGAAGGTCGATGGTGGCAGAGTCGGTGAGTTCGGCATAGAGGCAGACCTTTTCGCCGAACACCGGATCGGGCATGGCGACCGCGGCCGCCACCGCGATGGCGGGATGGGTGGTGACGGTGTCTTCGACCTGGCTTGCGCTGATGTTCTTGCCGCCGCGCACGATGAAGTCGGAGGTGCGCCCGGTGACCCGCAGATAGCCGTCCGCGTCGATTTCACAGATGTCGCCCATGCGCATCCACCCCTCGCGGGTGAACAGCTTGTCGTGGTCGGTGCCGCCGAGGTAACCGAGGCTGGTCGCTGGGCCCCGGCACGCGGGCTGGCCCCGGCCCGTGTCGGTGACGTCGCGGTTCCCGTCGAAGAGCCGGACCGACATTTCGGGGATGATGCGGCCCCCCGTGCGGAGCCGGTTTTCACGCGAGTCGTCGGCGGTGGTCGCGCTCAGCATCCCCGTCTCGTTCGAGCCGAAGAACTGCAGGATCTTGGCGCCGGTGAGGTCCTCGAATTGGGCCGCGGGCCGATACGGCAATGCCTCCCCGCCGGTGTAGACGACGCGCAGCGAACTCAGGTCGTGCTCGCGGCTGGCCGGGTCCGCCATCAGCATCGTCAATTGTGTGCTGACGCAGCACAATACGCTGACCTTGTGCCGGGCGATCGCCTCGCAGGTGGCTTTGGTGGTGAACCGGTCGAGCAGCACCGCCGTGGCGCCGAGGTAGATCGGCGTGGTGTGGCTGGTCCAGAGCCCGAACCCGAACGGTGTGGGTATGACCGGCAGGAAGATGTCATCCGGCGTCAGCAGCCCGTTCGCGACGGCCTTCTGATGGAAGTAATACCAACGGTTCTGGGTGTGCACGACGCACTTGGGTAGCCCGGTGGTCCCAGAGGTGGAATTGATCAGGAAAACGTCGTCCGGGCCGAGCCGGCGGTCGCTCGAGAGCGCCGTGGGTTCGGCGTCGACATCCAGGCGAAGCGTCCGGCTCAGGAGCAGCGCGGGCAGCCCGAGTTCGCCCGCGACGCCCGCCGCGGCTTCGCGGTGGGGTTCGTCGCTGATCAGGACCCTCGGCGAGGCGCTGCGCAGTATCGCGGCGGCCTCGCGGGTGCCGGCCCGCGCGCCGACGCCGACGACCACCGCCCCGCAGCGCTCGACCGCGACGAACAGGGCGTGGATGGCCGCGGAATCCCCGTGCCACACCGCGACCCGATCCCCGCGCGCGACACCGGCGCCGGCCAGCGTTTCAGCCAAACGTGTTGCGAAACCGTCGAATTCGCGCCATGTCAGCGACGTTTGGTCGTGGTCGACATAGGCGGGACGGTCCGGTGATTGCGCGGCGTTGCGACGCACCGCGTCCGACAGCGTCGTATCGCACCACCAGCCCGCGGCGCGAAACCGGGCCGGGTCCTCAATGGAGAACGCCGGCGACGACTCGATATCCAGCCCACCGGCGCTCATTCGGTAAATGATAGGAAAGCGGTGCGGGCCGCGGTCGAACCGCCGTCAAGAAATCAGGCGGCTAGGGATTCCTGGGGGCGGGAGTGGAGCGCTGGGTTTTGGCGGGAACACTCGGTGGGCGGGGGTGCGCCCTATGGCAGTTGCGCAGGCACCCGCAATTAAGGCCGATGATGCATCCTTCTCCGCCGGTGGCTTGCACGGGCAAGATGCCGTCGGGTCCGCTTTGCGATCCGGGCAAGGGGTTGATGCCGAGATCGAGAGCCGGCGTGGCCGGTCCTGGCGCGCCGCCGGGCGACCAGCCCATCGCGATGACCAGCGCGGCTACGCCCACGCAGATCGTGGGTCGTGCCCCTTCCTTTCGGCTCCCCACATGACACGAGTCTAGTGACGCCAGAAGGGATGCACGGGACGCGCACGGACCCGGTAGGACACTCCAAGGTGTCACCAAGAATTCCTTAAGGCCCGTCGCGGGGAGGTTGATTCGTTGCCCGAGATGCCATTTCCCGCGCCCGCGTCCGCCGCCACACCATTGCCGTCCGGATGGCATAGATTCCGGCGCTGACCGCGAACATCGCGGCGGTCAACAGCAGCCACCGACCCAGAAACGCGCCCTGGGTCTGGCCCGTCGCGGCCCGGTAGGTCTCGGCGCCCTGTTCGATGATGCCGGGCAAGAACACCAGCAGCGTCAGGCCCGCCCCCAGCGCGGGCACCCGGAGGTAGTTGAGCACGGGCAAGTCGGGGCCGGGGCGCGCAGGTCGGCGGGGCAGCAGCCGGTCGAGGCACGCGTAAACCGGGAACAACACCAGGTCGTGGGCGACGATGGCCGCGGCGAACCACACGATGATCGACTGCCACCACACGCCCGGGTTCCACAGCGTGACGGGTTTGACCGTGGCGACCGCATAGCCCAGCAGCGCGAATCCGGCGATCATCGTCAGCAGGTGCAGCGGATGGGATCCGTAGAGCCTCGCGAACGCGTTACGCATGTGCGGCCGTCCGAAAGTCAATGGCGGCCACCCATTTGGTGTTGTGGACGCCGGGCAGCGCGGGCACGATGACGCGCGCGGGGAAACCGTGGTCCGGGGACAGATCCGCGCCGTTGACGCGAAGCGCCAGCAGCGCATCCGGGTGCAACACCTGGCTGCCCTGCAGGGTGGCGCCGCCGAAGGCGCCGGTGCGTTCCAGCGACGACACCCGCGCCGATGCCGGTGCGGGCACGCCGGCCAGCCGGGCCAGATCCGCCAGCCGCACCCCGCTCCACGTTTGCGTGGTCGACCACCCTTCCACGCAGGCGATCGGCAACACCGCGGTGTGCTGCGGCATCGCCAGCAGCGCGGCGCGGTCGACGGTCACCGGTCGGGGGCCGCCGGTCATCCTCAGGCGCCATCGGTGGGCGGTGTCCTCGGGGGCGATTCCGGCGGCCGCCGCGGTCCGGTTGACCTCGAAGTCATTGGGCCCGTTGCCGCGGCTGCGCCCGCGTGGCAGCAGCAGGGCGGCGGGCCGGGCATACCCGCCCACGGTTTGACCGGCGGTGATGAGCGCGAGAAAGAGCGCACCGCCGCCCACCAGCGCCAGCGCGCCGCGGCGGCTCATCGTCGCGGGTCCGGGGTCGGCGGCGACCAGCCCGTCGGGCCGCCAGGGCTGCGGCTTGGTGTCGGAGCGCCCGGTGCGGAGCACGTCGCGCAGCGACATCGAGCGCAGACCGGACCACATGCGCCGGCCTTTGACCGCCACGTGCATGGCGAACCCGGTGATGAAGACCCACGCGCCGAAATAGTGCGCGGTGTAGAAGCTGAATCCGAAGATGTAGTCGTACTGGATGTTCAGCACGCCGGTGACGATCTCGAATAGGACGCCCCCGACCAGCATCAGCAGCGAAACCCGTTCCAGCAGTTGGGCAATCGACCGCGCGGGCGGCAACACGAACAGCCGCGGTATCACCGACCACAGCTTGGCGAGCACCACGGGAATCAGCACCAGCCCGAGTCCGACGTGAAGTCCCTGGGTCAGCCGGTACAGCCAGGACGGGCGGGTGGGCCAGTCGAAGGTCGGCAACTTCAGCCAGCCGACGTCGCCGGGGATGGCCTGGCCGAATCGTGGCCCGTAGGCGATGTAGGACAGCAGGCCGGTGAGGATCACGACTGGCAGGGTCACCAACAGGACCGAGCCGAATACCGCTGTCAGCCATGGCCCGCGCAGCGGGCTGCGCCACAGCCGCGCGGGAAAGGCGCTCGCGGTCCGGATGATATGCACCATCGATCATCATCCACGAGGCGCCGGCGATAGCGGTTCATTTCGATGATCGTCGGGCGAGCATGGGGCCTAGTG
>NZ_JAEKMI010000026.1 GCF_020217485.1 Mycobacterium sp. WUMAC-067
GGCGCGATGTCGGTCGCGTCGCCGCACGGCGGTTTCGGAGAGTGAGCGGCTAATCCGCTGAAGCGGTTTTATTGCCCTGTGTCACACCGGGTTTCGTCGTTCGGCCCGCGGCGTTCGGAAAGCGGCCCTAGCTGCCGAACAGGGCGGTGATCGTTTCGTTGAACCGCGGATAGATGTCGTCGTAGGTGCCGTCACGCTCGGCATAGCGGAACATCTTGACGCGCTCCACCACGATCTCGTTGGCCTGTGGCTGCGTCTGCAACAGCGTCATCGTCTCGGTGATGTACTCGTCGAGCGGCATCGCCCGGGGGTCGAATCCCCGCTCGCCCTGCAAGGCGGTGCGCACGTGCGGCGGAATGATCTCGATCACCTGGACCGAGCTGTCGCGCAGCTGGAAGCGCAGCGATTCGGTGTAGGAGTGCAGCGCCGCCTTGGAGGCGCAGTAGGTCGGGGTGAGCGCGCTGGGCATGAACGCCAGGCCGGACGTGACGTTGAGGATCGTGGCGTGCGGCTTGCGCAGCAGCGCCGGAAGCAAGGACGAGGTCAGCCGCATGGGGCCCAGCAGATTGATGGCAACGGACTGCTCGGCCAGGCCGACATTGCCACTGGTGAGATCCTCGACCCGCTGAATGCCGGCGTTGTTGATCAGCACGTTGAGGTCCGGGTAGTGGTCGGTCACCTCGGTGGCGAATCGCCGGATGTCGGCGGCATCGCCTTGATCGAGCGACAGGGTCTGGATACCCGGGTTGGCCTCCGCGACGGCCCGTAGCTGGTCGCTGCGCCGGGCGGCGATGATCACCTGGTTGCCCAGGCGGTGGAACGATTCGGCCAGGCCGCGGCCGATTCCGCTGCCACCGCCGGTGACCAGCACGGTATTGCCCGTCATCTGCATCGCGGTTCTCCTTCGGATTCGCTCCGGCCCACCCGACCGACGTAGCGGAATGCCCCATTGGGAAGCCGGCTAACCACGATGCCCTATAGACCTGCGTGGTGTCACGGCCGGTGCCCTGCGAGGGCGGGCCGCGGGAGGCCCGACTATGCCGTGGCGGCCCGGTTGTGCAGGCGACGCGGGTCGACGCCGGCGCGGGCCCACGCCTCGGCCGCCCAGGGCGTGTAGAGCGCCTTGACGGGCAGCCGGTTGATCAGTGGGTTGAGCGCCCGGATGAACGCGGCGAGCCGCTGGAATCGCTTCTCTTTCTTGGCATCCCACTGCAGCTGGCACACCTCGCGCATCTGGGGCGGCAGCGTCCCGACGACCACCAGCCGGGTGTAGGCGTTCAGCGGCGCCGACACCACGTTCCAGATCGGCTTGGGCATCCAGCGCGGGCCCGGGATGCCTTTGCGGATGTAGCCGGTGCCGTACAGCACGGTCTTGTGCGGGACGAACCGGTCGAGCATCTCGTCCCAGTAGGCCAGGAAGTCGTCGTAGGTCTGTGGCTGTCCGCGGTCGCTGACGCCGTAGAGGCTGTACCAGACCTTGCCTTCGTTGAAGATCTGCTCCTTCTCGGCGTGTGACAGCCGACGGATGAACGTGTCCGTGTTGTAGATGACCTGGTCGACGAAGCTGGCGTGCGCCCAGTAGAACAGCTCGGGGTTCAACGCGTGATACCTCGAGCCGTCGCTGATGGTGCCCTTGATCGCCTTGTGGAAGTCGCGCACCTTTCGGCCCCATTCGTGGGGGTCGTCGGAGTAGACGGTGTTCATCAGGGGAGGCGCGGTCCGCTTGGCCCGCCCGAGTGTGTCGCTGAAGATCACGGAGTGATCCAGCACGCCCTGCGCGAGCTGCTCGATGCAGTTCTCGACCCCGGCGGTGCGCTGGAACCCGAAGAGCTGGGTTCGGTTGTCCCCATAGAACTTCCAGATCAACGAGTCGGGCCCCAGCCGCGGCGAGGTGTCGTCGCCGGCCGACCAGTCGGGCCCGTCGGTGGGCATCGGCACGGCCTCGCGCACGCCGCTGTCGAAACGCGATCCCGCGCGCACCGCGGCGAGCTGGTCGTTCTGGGCGGGCATGCCCACCTCCTCGTGGCTCGCGCGCCGCGCCCGACCCGCGAAGCGTTGTGAACCAGTGACACAAAGACGTATCTTTGTTTCAGTAGCCTAGCAACCGCCCGGTGGCATTGCACGCCGCCGTCCGGCCCGCACCGCCTTCGTGCCGCCGGAAAGTCGGCGATGAACCATGCCGGGAGTTGATACGATGCCGCGAATCATGCAGTCCGAACCGGGCTCTGCTTCCGCCGAGGCGCTCACCGATCTCGATCGCACCATCCTGGACACCGCACGCGGCGTGTTCGAGACCTACGGCGTGCGCCGTGCCAATATCGACGACGTCGCCGCCCGCGCCGGCGTCAGCCGCAGCACCATCTACCGCCGTTTTCCGACCAAGGAGAACCTGTTCGGGCATGTGGTGCGGCGCGAGGCCGAACTCTTCTTCAGCACGCTGGATCAGGCGACGGCCGGGCGCAATCCACAGGAGGCGGTCATCGAGGCCTTCGCACTCGGGGTGCGCCTGGTGCAGGACTCGCCGCTGTACTCGCGGATCGCCGAAAGCGAACCCGAACTGTTCGGCATGTTCTCCCGCTCGCACGTCTTCCCGATCCGCCAGTTCGCCGACGGGATCGCCCATACCCTGCGGCGGTGCGGCGCTGACATGACCGAGGCCGACCTGGACAACATCGCCGACATCCTGCTTCGCGTCGCCCTCGGCATCATCGTGTTTCCCACCGACCGGCTCGACACCTCGGACCCGGCGGCGGTGCGCGACTACGCCGCCCGCTACCTGGTTCCGATCATCAGCCGCTAGCCGGGCGGGTCACGCGCCCCGGCGTAGGCTGCGGACGGGGGACTCACCAGCATCGAATCTGCGCGGCTTGCCCTCTGATTTCTGGCGTCCAGCTCGGCACTTGCCCGAAGGAGTTCGCATGACCGACGTGCACACCTCGCTGCCTCCCGCGCTCCGGCGAGCGCTGGATCTGCTCATCGATCCGCCGGCCGATCCCGACGTGAGCCACGGGTATCTCGACCTGCTCGGCGCCGGCTCGGCGCCCGACGACGCCGTCGGGAAAAACACCGGCCCGATCCAGGCCGCGTGGGCGTCACCGATGGGGTCGATGCTCTACGACAACGCCCAGGCCTTTGCCCGCCAGTGGATCAGCGCCTGGCAACTGCCGCTCGAGTGGTTGAAAATCCCGCAGGGCGGTATCGCGCTGGACGTCGGCTCGGGCCCGGGCAACGTCACCGCGTCGCTGGCGCGCGCCGCCAGACCGGAGGGGCTGGCCCTCGGCGTCGATATCTCCGAGCCGATGCTGGCGCGTGCCGTCCGCAACGAAGCCGGTCCGCAGGTCGGCTTCATCAAGGCGGACGCGCAGCAACTTCCGCTGCGGGACAACGTTTTCGATGCCGCCGTGTCCACGGCGGTGCTGCAGCTGGTTCCCGACCCGAAAGCCGCGCTCACCGAGATCGCGCGCGTGCTGAGGCCCGGCGGCAGGCTGGCCGTCATGGTCCCCACCGCCGGACGCCTGGCCCGGTATTGGCGGATGCTGCCGAACGTCGGGGCGCACGCGTTCGACGACGACGAGATCGGCGACATCTTGGAAGACAACGGTTTTGCCAGCGTACGTGTCAAGAACCTCGGCACGTTCCAGTGGGTTCGCGCCAAGAAAGACTGACCCGTTAGTCGTCGCTCTGCGCCAGCACGGCGAGCCGGTCCATCGACTCGCGCAGCATGTCCACCGTCGTCGCCCGGGCGCGCTCGAGCCGGGTGGCGTCGGTCAGCGCCGTCCAGTCGTAGGTGTGGGTCACCGTGGTGAGTTCGGCGTTGACCGGGCTGAGCTCCCAGCGCCACAGGTGACCGGGCGGCTGCTTTCCGGGTTCGGCTGGGCGCCAAGCGATTTTGCTGCCCTCGACGAACTCGGTGACGTGGTTTTCGCGCACCGCGCCGATGGTCAGCGTCGTCTTGAACACGTCGCCCACCTGATGGACACGTTGGCCGGGAGGAGACGACGCCAGATTGTTGTTGCCGTCCCAGCTCGGCTGGCGCGACGGGTCGGCGATCAGTTCGAAGATCCGCGCGGCACTGGCCGCGATCACGCGGGTGGCGGTCACGATGCGTTCGGCTTCGGTATCGGACATACCGCTATCCAAACACGTAGGGCCGCCCACCGCGTGGCCACCTTGAGCCGAGGGCAGTCCGCCCTTGCAGAGACCTGCGCGCCTCTACGCATTCACGGCATCCGGGGCAGCGCCTCGACCGGTCCGGACAGCGCAGCCTTGACGTAGCGGGTGTCGTCGTCGGCCAGCACCTCGGCGTCGTCCCGCTCGATGCCGTCGACGATCGCGCGCGCCACGTCGCGCGGGTCGTTCTTACGTGCGTCGAAGCCGGAGGTCATCTCGGTGTCGGTGAAGCTGAGGTGCGCGGCAACGACCAGCGTGCCCTGCTTTTCGAGTTCGATGCGCAGCGAATTCGTGGTCGACCACAGTGCCGCCTTGGAGTCGCCGTACCCGCCGGATCCGGGCATCCAGGACAAGATCGAGGCGACGTCGACCAGTGCGCCGCCGCCGTTGCCGGCGAGGACCGGTGCGAACGCCTTGGCCACGCGGAGCGCGCCGAAGTAGTTCGTCTCGAAGACCGCTCGCACCTCTTCGATGTCGCTGTCGAGCAGGGACCGGGCCCCGAGCACACCCGCATTGTTGATGACGATGTCGGCGTCCGCCGCCCTGGCCGCCAGCGCGGCGACCGAATCCGGGTTGGTGACGTCCAATTCGGCGCTGACCACCCGAGAATCCTGACTTGGCTTCGGCGCCCGGGCCGCGGCGTAGACCTTGGCGGCACCCCGTTCCAACAACTCCGCCACGATTTCCTTGCCGAGACCGCGCTGACCTCCGGTGACCACCACCGTCGACCCCTTGACGTTGACCATGACCCTACTCCCTTGACTTAGGCAAACGCATTTTGCTTACGTCACGGCAATTGTCGTCGGAGACATAGCCAAGTAGAATTAGCCTATGTCTTTGTCGTGGGCTGCGTCACAGCGATATGGCTGCGCCGCGGCACCCGGGGGCCTCGCCCTGGTTCAGGACTTCCTCAACACGAGGGCCATCGACGGGTACGGACCGGATCTGCTGGCCGACACCAAGCCGGCCGTCCGGTGGACGGCGGGCGCGGTGCGCGCCTGGGCGGCCGTGCGCGGCATCCCCACCGACCCACCGACGCTCAACGGCGCGGATCTGGTCAAGCTGCGCGCCCTGCGGGAGGCCATCGCGAAACTTGTTGCCGGAGAACCGGCGAGCGGGCGGGCCACCGACGCCGTCGCCGCGTCCTTCGCGTTGTCCGACGCCGGTGAGGTGCGGCTCGAGCCCAACGGCAGCGGTTGGCGTTGGCTGGCCTCGGCCCTATGGGGCGAGATCTTGTTGAGCCAGCAGGCCGACACCTGGCGACGGATCAAGCAGTGCCACAACCACCGGTGCGGCTCGACGTTCTACGACCGCTCGAAGAACAACAGCGGGGTCTGGCATGACGTCAAGACCTGCGGCAACGCCGTCAATCTGCGGGCGTCGCGGGCGCGCCGGCGCGAACGCGAACGGGCCGCGAATTCAGCGGTTTCGCCAGAGTAGGCGGTATCGGTAGTAAAGGCCCCGGCGGATGACGGCTCCGGGTAGGACCTCGCCGGCGACGCGCCGGATCTCGTCGAGACCCTCCCGGGGATCGGCGACGGCCACGCCGATGTCCCGGATCTCCCGATGCAGCAATCCCCCGGCGCGGGCCGCCGGCAGACACAGGCCGGCCCACATCCAGTCGGCAACGCTCTTGTTGGCGGACAGCCCGACGACGGCCAATTGCCCTGCGGGCCGCAGCATTTGACGCGCCTTGTGCAGCGCATCCCGCAGCGGCAGGTGATGCAGGCTGGCCACGAAGGTGATGAGGTCGTAGCGGCGCTCGGCCTCATCGAGGTCCTCGAATCGCACATGTTCGGCCGCCGCGTTGCCGACGGGCTGCAATCGTTGCGCGGCGCGCCACACCGACATCGGGTCGGCATCGATGCCGACGACGCTGCGTGACACCGCGGCCAACCGCTGAACCAGCAGCCCTTCCCCGCAGCCGACGTCGAGGACATCACCGCGACGCCGCGCGGCGATGCCGACCAGCCAAGGGTGATAGGCGGAGTTGTGATTCCAGTACTCGTCGTGCTTCGCGTATTCAGGCACCGTTGGCCCAGTCTGCCCGACGCGGCGTCAGCAGCGTTCGACGCCCCTGGGCATGATGCGCGGGCCGGTGGCCGCCGGGCGGCGCTTGCTTCCGAGGACCGCGTACAGCGCGTCGCAGGCGCGCGCCTTCAGCGGGGCGACCACGTCGAGGTTGGCAGAGCCCTGGCTGACCCAGGACGGAAGTGCGGTCACAGTTGATCCTTTGCTTTTTCGGCCGTGCGCCGATTCATTCAATTGCACCACAGCCGTTTTGCGGGGACGCCGCGCCGAGGTGAACGCCGCGAAAAGCCGTGTGTGGGATAGCACACATTCCCGGCGCAACGAAAGGCACGTAACAGCAGGGTTTATTGAAAGCGCCTGAACCGGCGCAGGTACCCGAACAGTTGGCGTGCGGGCACCGCCTTCGGCCAGTCGTCAGGGCGAAAGTACGCGTCGGTGCCGCCGTCAACGAATATGACGGCGCCGCATAAGAAATCGGCGGCGTCCGACAGCATGAAGCACATCCAGTCGGCCATGTGTCCCGCGTCGCCGAACCCGCCGACCGGAACCGGGAACGACCGAACGGCCTTGGCCTGCCGTCGATCCGACAACTGTTCGGCTAAAAGCGGTGTCATGATCGCACCGGGCGCAAGGGCGTTCAGGCGCACGCCCGATCCTGCCCATTCGGGCAGCACCGCATGCCGCCGCACCCAACGGCTGACAGCGATTTTCGAGGCCCCGTACATCATGGACGGCGCCGCCGGTCCGAACAGCCGCACCGACCGCAACGCCTTGCCGGCGTCGTGGCCCAGCAGCGCCTTGACGGCCCGGCGCGGCACCACGGGCATGGTGGTCGACGAATTGCTGGCGACCACAACGACTTTGGCGCGCCCGGCGGTGCTCAGTGCGCCCCTCCAGGCGATCAGTAACTCGACGACCCCGAAATAGTTGACCTGGGCGATCTGGCGAACGCGGTCCGGGGCCGGGCTGGGGCCCAGACCGGCCGCCAGCACGGCACCGTCCAGCCTGCCGCCCGATGCGTCCAGGACGCGCTCGGCGGCCTCGTTACGCCCGTGTGGCGTCGACAAATCGGCGACGATGTCGGCGTCCTTGATGTCGACACCGATGACGGTGTGTCCGCCGTCCCGGAGGCGCTGCGCGGTCTCGCGCCCCATCCCCGAAGCCGACCCGGTGATCGCATAGGTTCCCATTGACTCCTCCGTCCCAGGGCAGTATGCCCGGCCGGTCGGATGCTCCGAGGGGCGCCGCCCGGTGGGTGGGCACCTGAGTTAAGTTGCCAAGATGCATGACCAAACGCCCTGCGTCGATTTCAGCCGGCTCGAGTCGGTCTACGCGCCGCTCGCCGAATCGCTCCGCCGGCTCATCGACGTCAGCATCCGCACCGAGGCCGGCCCCGCGGCGGTGGCGGCGGCCACAGCCAAGATCGACAGTGCCGCAGCGGAATTGAGTGAGGCGCTGAAGGCCGGGCCGTTCGGCGTGCACCGGAATCCCGATGGACAGACCATCGCGTGGGGCAACGTCGTGGTCGGCCTGCGCAACCCGATCGCACCGCCGCTGGTCATCCATCACGAGCCCGACGGACTGGTGTGGTCGGAGTTCGTCCTGGGCGCCGCCTACGAAGGCCCGCCCGACACCGTGCACGGCGGGGTGTGCGCGCTGGTGCTCGACCACGTGCTCGGCGCGACCGCGCACCAGCCCGACAGGGCCGCCTTCACCGGCACACTCACCCTGCGATACCGGCGCCCCACCGCGCTGGGACGGCCACTGCGGGCCCAGGCTCATGTCGAGCGCGTCGAGGGCGTCAAGACATTCGCCGTCGGTCACCTCGCCGACGAGCACGGCGTCACCGTGGAAGCCGAGGGCATCTTCATTCATCCCAGGCGGGCCGCGGAATAGCGAACGGGGCCGCGGGCTCAGGTCCTCGTCGCGGCCCGCTCGACGTCGAGCAGCTGCTCGCCACGTCGTTCGTCGTCGTAGGCCTTGCGCCCGCCGCGCAAACCAAACAGGCGTTTGGAGACCAGCAGGTAGATCACCGCGGCCACGTTGATGGTGAACGTCACCAGCCGCGTCATCGTGATGCCCTTGGCCAGATCGTGGATCTCGAGCGGCAGGAAGACCGAGGTGGCGATCACCGCGAAGTATTCGCCCCAGCGTTTCAGCAGCCACAGGCCGACGCCTTCGACGACCTCCAGCAGTGCATAGCCCGCCAGCATCATCGTCAGCAGCGCCAGCGTGGACGGCTTGGCGGCCAGCGCCTTTTCCAGCTCGTGCACGATGGTCATCTGGTCGACCTTGAAGCCGGCGGCGCGGAAGATCGGCAGGTCCCGGTCGAGGGTGGCCTGGATGGCGCCCCGCGCGCCGCGGAACTTCCACACCGCGTAGGCCGCCAGCACGATCACCACCGCCCGGAACAAGCGTTCCACCGCCAGGGCGCGAATGATGATGGCCTGGCGTAATGCCTTGCCGCGCATGATCATCGGCGCGTCTTCGGCATGGCCGCGTCCGTGCGGCGGGCCGACGGTGAATTCACCGCACCGCAAGCAGCGCCATACCTCGCCCAGCCCGGTGTTTCCGCTCAGCCGCTGCGCGAGCGCGTGCTCGTCGGGCGCGTAGGTGACGTGTCCCGCGAGCGCGCAGGTAACCAGCTCCCAGCGATTGAGACCGCGTTCTTTGGGCATGGCCGATCATCGACTGCGGGTGCCCGGGCGCGCAAGGGGGCGCGCACACGGGCGTCAGAAGCGCGGCCTTATCTGCCATGCCTTTTCGCCTCCGAGGCGGGGCTACCCCGCTGGTGGTGGCGAGCCGCTCAGTGCCGTCGTCTCGTCGGTCAGATGTTCGCCGATGTCCCGGATCTGCCGCGCGCTCAGCGGGCACAGCGGGTGCACGGCCACCATCAGGGACACACAGCGCCGGTCATCGAAGACCGGTGCGGCGATGGTCGCCACGGGTTGCTTCCGGCGTCCGGGGTTGTCGTCGGACAGGAAGCCGATCGTGGTGAACTCGGCAAGCAGCTGGTCCATGATGTGACGCACCGGTGTCGGCATCTCGCTGCTGTCCAACGTCCCGACCACATGGACGGCCTGCGCGAGTGCCGGCGTCGTCCAGTCGATGTCGAATCCCCGCTCCCGCGTGTGCGCGAGGACCTGTTGCAGGCGCTGCGTGCGATCGGCGTTGCTGCCCGCGCCGCGGCGGATCCAGGCGCGTTGTTCCTCGTCGGTGTCCCAGGCCGCCATCGCGACGCCGAAGGGCGGCGCGTACGGGATGCGGTCGCCCGGTATTCCCGACGGCTGGGTGGCGGGCTCGCCCTCAAAGGCGGTGACCACCAGGGAGTCGCCGAACTTCTCGACCACCGAACAGGCGTAGCCGACCTCACGGGACAGGCGCAACGCCGCCGCGCGCGCCGCATGGGCGAGCGGTCGCGCGGTGTCCGTGCGCGCGGCCACCACGGCGAGCGCGGGCCCCAGGGCGAACGTCTTGGCGATCGGATCGCGACTGGCCCACCCGCGGTCGCACAACGTCTTGAGGATGGCGTGCGCGGTCGCCTGCGTGAGATCCAGCTCGCGCACGACGTCGGAGAACCGCAGCCGCGCGTTTCCGGACCGCGCCAGGAGCTCGACGACATCGAGCACCCGCGCGGTCGGCGCTGAGGTCGATCCGCGAATCGCTTGACTCCTTCGCTCCCGAATTTTTACAGTTGTACGAACATTCGAGATTCTATATCGATTATTCGAGAAAGTTAACGCATTGCGCGCGGTGGTGTTGCGAAACGGTCGGCTGCAGGTCCGCGAGACGCCGGACCCCGAGCCCGGCCAGGGCGAGTTGTTGCTGCGCACGTTGAGCACCGCGATCTGCGCCTCCGACGTGCACTTCATGGACCACCCGGAACTCGCCATCGACGACCCGACCGGCCGTTCGCTCTATGACACCGAACGCGACATCGTGCTCGGTCACGAATTCGTGGGTGAGGTCATCGGGCATGGCCCCGGTTGCACCGACCAGTTCGCCGCCGGCACGCGCGTGACGGCCATGCCGGTGCGCCTGGTCGACGGCGGGGCGGGCGGAATGCGCATCATCGGCCAGCATCCCGAAGCGCAGGGCAGTTTCGGTGAGCTGCTGGTGGTTTCGGAGGCCGCCGCCAAGCCAGTCCCCGGTGACGTGTCCAGCGACGCCGTCGCGTTGACCGACGCGTTCGCCGTCGGCGAGTTCTACGTGCGGTCGGCGGCGCCGCGACAGGGGGAGGTCGCGATCGTCATCGGCGCGGGGGCGATCGGGCTTTCCGCCGTCGCCGCCCTGGCCGCCCGCGGCGTCGAGCCCATCATCGTGGCGGACTACAAGTCCGACCGGCGTGAGTTGGCCCGCGACCGCTTCGGCGCGCATGTTCTCGTCGATCCCGCCCAGAAGTCCCCGTTCGCCGCGTTCAACGAGGTCCGCGCGCAGCGCGGATTGCCCGGGCCGGCCGTCGTTTTCGAATGCGTCGGCGCCCCGGGGTTGATCCAGAACCTGGTCGAGTCCGCCGAGATGGGCACCCGAATCTATTGTGCGGGTGGCTGGTACACCGGCGACACCCTCGACATCACCACCGCCACCCGCCAGGGCGTGACCATTCAGTTCGGCGGCGGGCCGCACCCGCAGGACTGGTACGGCACGCTCGACGCGATCGCGGCGGGGCGGCTGGACCCGTTACCGAGCGTCGGCAAGATCATCGGCCTCGACGAGGTACCCGACGCCCTCGAGTTGGCCCGCAGGTCCGACGGTCCGCCCCGGATCATCGTCCGTCCGAATGGAGATCGCCCGTGAGCGAAAGAGAAGACCGGCAAGACATTTCGGACCTGCTGGTGCGCTATGCCACCGGCATCGACCGGCGCGACTGGCCGCTGTTTCGCACCGTGTTCACCGACGACTGCGAACTCGATTACGGCGAGATCGGCCGCTGGAATGGTGTGGACGAAGTCACCGACTTCATGGACAAGACGCACGCGATGGCGGGTCATACCCTGCACCGGCTGTCCAACCAGGTCATCACGGTCGACGGCGAGAAAGCCTCCGCCCGAACCTATGTCGACGCGGTGATCATGTTCGGCGACACCCAATCCGGCGTAAACGCGTGGGGCTTCTACGACGACGAGATCGTCCGTACCGCCGAGGGATGGCGCATTGCGCGTCGCCGGTTCACGCAGGTGCGCGTCGCTACGTTCGGGGGCCAGTAGATGACGTTCGCGACGAAGTACGGGCCGTGGGCGCTGGTGGCCGGCGCGTCCGACGGCGTGGGTGCGGCGTTCGCCGAAGGACTGGCCGAACGCGGGGTCAACGTTGTCCTGCTCGCCCGCCGGCAAAGCGTCCTCGATAGCGTCGCGGCCGACATCGAGAACAAGACGTCGGCGCAAACCCGCACTGTCGCCATCGATCTCGCGCAACCCGGCGCCGCGGCGACGATCGCCGCCGCCACCGGCGACCTGGAGATCGGGATGCTCGTCTACTGCGCGGGCGCGGACCCGAATTTCACACCGTTCCTTGCCAATTCGATCGTGGCCGCCGAGGCGATGGTGCAGCGCAACTGCATGGTGCCCATGCAGCTGTGCCACCACTTCGCGCCCGCGATGGTCCAGCGAGGCAGCGGCGGCATCGTCCTCTTCGGCTCGGGTGCCGGGCTGGCCGGTGGGCCCAACATGGCCGCCTACGGCGCGTCCAAGGCTTTCGACATGGTCTTCGCCGAGGCGTTGTGGTCCGAATTGCACACCAACGGCGTCGACGTCCTGGGCCTCATCCTGGGCAAGACGAATACACCCGCGCTGCGCGCGCTCGAATACAGGCGCGGCCAGATCGGCTCGCCCGACGAGGCGCCGTCGGACGCGGCGGCCGTGTCCGACGTGATCGCCGAGGCCTTCGAGAACCTGGGCAACGGCCCGACCCTGATGGTCGGCGACACGATGCGCGCCGCCGCGCAGTTGCTGGGGTCGCTGAGCCGCAACCAGGCCGTCGAGCTTTTCGCCCAGGCCGCCGCCGCGGCCATGGGCCCGGACGACTAGCGGAACCCGAACCGTTCGCTGCGCGTCATACTAATCGTGGCGAGGTTTGCCAAAGTTCGAAATCAGGGCAGCCTAACTTTTGCGTTCATAGCCCCCTGGTCAGCAAATATGGGCTTGGGCGGGTCGCCGACTTTGCCCACCCACCGCGTTGCTGACGGTGTGCGTGCCGGGTAGCTTGGGTAATCAGTTCGTCACGGCAACCGAGCCGAAGTACCCACCACCCCGATCGCCGCTCCCGCGAAGGATGACGATGCTCGCCATAGACAGGCCCGCGGCCGACGTCACGCTGACGGCACAGTGGCGGCGCCGCACCCTGACCCGTTCGGGGCTGATCACCGGCGCATTCGTCGCCCCGGCCGTCGTCATCCGGGTCGCGGGCCTGCACGTCGGCGCGGTGCCCGCCCTGCTGATCTTCGGGGCCGCGGTAGTGGCGGCCAGCTTTTTGCTGGCGTGGGCCGCCGAGGCCGCCCAGATCGACGTGTCCGGCGGCCTGGCGACGGCGCTGCTCGCGTTGATCGCGGTCCTGCCCGAATACGCCGTCGACCTCTACTACGCCTACGTCTCCGGCCACAATGCCGAATACACGCAGTACGCCGCCGCCAACATGACCGGGTCCAACCGACTCCTGATGGGACTGGGTTGGCCGGTCGTGGTTCTGGTCAGCATCGTGGTGGCGCGCAAGTCCGGATCCGGCAAAACCAGCGGCCTGACGCTCGAGCCAGCAAACCGTGTCGAACTGGGATTCCTGTTGATCGCCGGCGTCATCGCGTTCGCGGTGCCGGCGAGCGGAGAGATTCATCTCGGGCTCGGGTTGGCGTTGCTGGCCTGGTTCGGGTTCTACCTCTACAAGCTCGGCCACGGCGAAGTCGAGGAGCCCGACCTGATCGGCACCGCCGCCGCGCTCGGCGAACTGCCCGACCGCCGCAGGCGCATCGCCGTGGTCGGCCTTTTCGTTGCCTCGGGCGCGGTGATTCTGCTGTGCGCCAAGCCGTTTGCCGACAACCTGGTGGCCGCTGGTACCGAACTGGGCGTCAACCGATTCCTGCTGGTCCAGTGGCTGGCGCCGCTGGCGTCGGAGGCCCCGGAGTTCATCATCGCGACCATTTTCGCCACCCGAGGCAAGGGCACGGCGGCCATCGCCACGCTGATCTCCTCCAAGGTCAACCAGTGGACCCTGCTGATCGGCTCGCTGCCGATCTCCCACCTGCTCGGTGGCGGCGGGTTCTCCCTGCACCTCGACTCCCGCCAGGTGGAGGAAATGCTGCTCACGGCGACCCAGACGATGATGGGCGTGGCGCTGATCCTGGCGCTGCGTTTCCACCGCGGCGCGGCGTTGGCGCTGCTGGGACTGTTCGTCGTGCAGTTCCCAATCGTCTCGACGCAGGGCCGGCTGCTGCTCTGCGGCGTCTACACGGCGGTCGCCGTCGTCGCGCTGATCCGCTACCGGCGCCACCTGCCCGCCACCATCCGGGCGCCGTTCTTCGGGACCGCCGTCCGCCACAGCGGCCAACCGTTACATCCGGTGCACGACCCGTAACGCCGCACGCTCACGCGCCGTATACGGTCCAGGTATGAATCGAGTGTCCGTAATCACCGGCGGCGCGGGTGGCATGGGCCTGGCCACCGCGAAAATCGTCGGGCGCGACCACGCCGTGGTGCTCTGCGACGTCCGGCAGGACCGGCTGACGACCGCCGCCGCCACGCTGCAAGACCTCGGGATCGCTCCCACGGTCGTGCACTGTGACGTCACCGACCGGCGCGCCGTCGCGGACCTGCTCGGCGCCGCGGCCGACCTCGGGACCCTCGCCTCCGTCATCCACGCCGCGGGCGTGAGCCCGAGCATGGGACCCGCCGACTACGTCATGCGGACCAATGCGGTCGGCACCGTCAACGTCGACGAGGAGTTCTACGCGCTCGCCGGCGAGGGCGCGGTGATCGTCAACGTGGCCTCGATGGCGGCGCACATGCTGCCCGCGGAAATCATTCCGACAGGCCAATTTCCGCTGGCACTGAACGACGGCCCCGACACTAGTGCCTTCATGGACGCCATGATGACCGCCTGCGAGATCGCCCCCGAGGAAGCGCGGTCGGGTCTCGCGTACGCCCTGAGCAAGAGCTTCGTGAAGTGGTATAGCCAGTCACAGGCGGAACGATTCAACGCGCGCGGACTGCGCATCGTCTCGGTGTCCCCGGGTTCGATCGACACCGAGATGGGCAGGCTCGAGGAGCAGGCGGGAGCGGGCGCGATGGTGGCCGACGCCGCCGTTCCGCGGTGGGGCAAGCCGGAGGAAATGGCGGAGTTGCTCGCCTTCTGCGCCAGCGAGAAGGCCGGCTATCTCACCGGCACCGACATCCTCAACGACGGCGGGGTGATCGCCTCGATGACCGAGCGGGCCAGGGCGTCAGCGGCCGGCTGAGCCTGAAGATGAAGCTGCACACCGTGTTTCACCATCGAGCGGGTGTGCGTCATCCCGCGGTCGCGTGCCGCCGCGGTGGATCCACTCTCGGTATAGGCCCATCGGGGACGGGGTTCGGGTTCCTCGCCGTGGCCACGACTATATGGTCAGTCGCTGCAGGCGGGATATGCCCGTGCGGTGGCGGCGCCCACGGTCAGCGAATCGCCCAGCGTCCACACGGCAACCCCGAGCAGTACCAGATCCTTGAGTAGAAACTGGCCGGGCAGCGCCGAGAGCACCGGAATCCCGTGGGCATGGGTCGCGACGACGCCGGGGGTGGTGAACAGGAAACTGACCGTGCCCAGGAACAGCACCACCGCCAGCGCGCTGCCCGCCGCCGAAATCCTGGGCCACCATGGCCGCAGCGCGATGAGAAGGGCCGCAACGATTTCCATCGTTCCGAGCGCCCGCGCGACGAGGGTGACGCTGAAGACGTCGTAGAGCCAGCTCATCAAGGGGCTGTGTTCGATGAGCACGCGCGATTCCATCTTCACGTACTTGCCCACTCCGATCCACGCCAACACAACGACCAGGCCGTAGCGGCTTAGGAGTTGGCCCCATCGGCTCAGCGTGCGATCGATCATCGAGGAATGTCCTTTCGGCGGCGAAACGCGGTCGTCCACCCAAGCCACGGTTCGCGCCGCGAAAGCGTTCACTCGCGCAGTCGTTCGAGCCCGGAGACGATGAGCCGCAACCCAAAAGCGAATTCGCCGGCCAGCGGAACGGGGAGGTCGTCGGCGACGGTGACGGTCGCGGGATAGCGTGACGGATCGAGCCGGTGAAACGCCGCCGAGAGTTCCGCTTGCTCACCGGCCGTCGTTGCGGACAGTTGGATCGCGAAACCCAGCACGTAACGGGCCAGCGTGGCGTAGGCGTGTGCCGCGACCGCCGGCGCAAAGCCGTTGTTGAGCAGGACAGCCAGGCACCGCTCGCGATTGGCCAACGCGCTCGGTCCCGTCGGCGTGTATTCGATCAGCAGCGGTGCGACATTGCCATGCCTGCTCAGCGCATCGAACATGTGTTGCGCCAACGTGATACACGCCCGCTGCCACGGTAAGGCGGCCAACGACCGCGCGTCCAGGTCGACTTCACCCAGTATGTGGTCGATCACCTGGGACACCAATTCGGATCGACTGGAGAAGTGACGGTACAGCGTGGCGGTGCCCGATTCCAGGCGCTGGGCCAGCGACCGCATCGACAGTGCGTCAGGCCCCTGCTCGTCGAGGAGTTCGACGGCCGCACGCAGGATGCGCTCCATCGGGAGGGCCGGACGGCCGCGGGACCGGCGCGGCGTGCGGTTGACATCGTCGGACATTACGGAGACACTGTATCCGTAATTACTGCGCGGTTCAACCCCCTTGACAGCAAGGAAAATTCGTCATGCTCCTCCCCTTGGCGGCGGAACCGTTCGTCGCTCCGACCGACCGCGACATGCTTCCCTCCGAGCGACGCGAGTTCGTGCGCACCCACCGCACGTGCGTGTTCGGCTACCGTCGCCGTAACGACGGCCCCGCCATGTCGGTCGTGTACTACATCCCCACCGACGCCGACGAATTGCTCGTCTCCACGATGGCCGGCAGGGGTAAGGCCCGCATCGTCGAACGCGACGGCAAAGTGAGCCTGTGCGTGCTCGACGAGCGGTGGCCGTTCGCCTACCTGCAGGTCTACGCCGACGCCACCGTGGTCGAAGACCGGGATCTGGCGGTCGACGTGATGATGGCGGTTGGTGGCCGAATGTCCGGCCAGCCACTCGGTGACGAGGCGCGCCCGGACATCGAGGCGATGTGCGAACGCGAGAACCGCGTCGTCATCCGCTGCCGGCCCTACTCCACCTACGCGACGCCCCCGCGCCATCTGCACCGCAACGACCAGGCCTCGAAACTGAGCCATTGGGTGTCGGGCGTGATGCCTTGGGACGCAGCCGATCCGGTGACGGGCTGATCAGCCCGCGTAGCGATCCCGCAGTTTGCTCAGCGTCGCCTCGATGCCCGAGGCGTTCGCCTTCGCGAAGCCCATCCGCTCGTAGTACTTCAGTTTGTTCTTCAGCGCACCGGCATCGCGGTAGTCGAACGTCTCGGTGACCTGCGTCAGGGTTGGTGACAGCGCCTCGAATTCCCACCGCCAGCGGTGACCCAGCGGGTGACGCCATTCGACCACCTCGTTGGGCGTCAGGGCGGTGATCGTGCTGGTGATGCGGTAGGGCAGGCCGAACATCTTCATGTGCGTCGAAAACTTCGAGCCCTCAAGGAGTTGCGCGGGCATGGTGATGTTGTCGCGCACCGTGCCCGACCCGTCGAGTTCGTGGTGACGCCGAGGATCCGCGACCATGGCGTACAGCTCGGCGGCGGGGGCGGCGACTTCGACCCTGCGGCTCACCTGGCGGGGTCCCCGGTCGACAACGGTGACGGTCATTGCGAATCTCCTTTCCGCTATCCGGCAGCGTAATCCCGTCTAGCTCTGCGGCTCGGGAATGTTGGGATCCCACACCGGCGACGGCTCGAAACGCGCCGGCCAGATGCCGGATTTGGTCAACCGTGCGACCTCTTCGCGCAACACGATTCCGATCTTCGCCGCGAATTCGCGGGGCAGTTCCAGCGCCGCGGTGGCAGCCACGCCAAGCTGTTGGTTGAGCTGGGGTTCGCAGATCGACGTCCACCGCAGCCGTCCCGCCTCCACCTCGGCGCCGCACGCCGCCATCGGCAGCACCGCATAGCCGAGTCCAGCCTCGACCAGATGCTTGGACACCTCCACCGAATCGGTCGAAAAGCGGGCCGTGAGGGCAACTTTGAGCCGAAGCGCGGTGTTCTCCAAGGTGTTTCGAATGCCGGTCTGTGCGCTGGGCATGACCAGCGGCAGCTTGGCGAGGTCGGTGAAGCACATCGGGCCGGCGGGCGAGAGCTCCGACGCGGGTCCCCCGACCAGCACGAGGTCCTCGATCACCAGGTGCCGGAAGAACAGCCGGTCGTCGGCGACCGGGTTGATCACCGCCAGGTCGATCGCGCCCTTGAGCAGGCGCTGCACCAGGTCGTCGGTTTCGGCGACGGCGATGTGGAAATGAACGTTGGGGAACGCGGCTCCCAGGCTCGCCGCCAGCGGCGCGGTCAAAACGCCGGCGGCCGTGGGCACCACGCCGAAGAGCAGCCCACGCTCGATGCGCGCCAACGTGATGCCGCGTACCGGACCGCCAGCTCCAGCTGACGCAGCGGTGCGGCGGTGGAGGAGCGCAGCCGTTCGCCCTCCTCGGTGAGACGCACCCCGCGCCGCGTCCGCTCGAACAGCGTGATGCCCAGGTCCTCCTCCAGCAGCCGGATCTGGCGGCTGAGCGCGGGCTGGGCGATGCCCAGCACCGCGGCCGCGCGGGTGATCGAGCCTTCCTCCGCGATCCGCAGGAAGTACTTGAGCCGGTGGGTATCCATCGTCCATCTCTATCAGGCATACAAATTCGGCATGATTGATTTCCCGAATCGGTATTACCTCCTGGCCATGAAGCCGCCATATCGTCAGCCAGGTGGGGTGGCGATGCCGTCCCGGTCTGGCTGAGGAAAGGTCGATGATGACGGTTCAGGACCAACAGGATTGGGTGCAGCTGCTCGGGCTGGATCGGTTGCCCGAGCACATTGTCGGCAAGCGCGTCACCGACCTGATGGACCTGACCGGCAAGAAGGCTTTCGTCACGGGCGCCGGCGGCGACGGCCTGGGGCAGGCGACCGCCAACCGGCTGGCCGGCTGCGGCGCCGATGTCGCGCTGATCGGCCGCACCTTCGAGAAGGTCGAACGCCGCGCCAAGGAGGTCGAACAGCGCTGGGGCGTGCGGGCCATCCCCGTCAGGGCCGACATGTCCGACTGGGACCAGGTGCACGACGCGGTCGACGAGGCCCACGACGAACTCGGCGGGCTCGACATCATGGTGAACAACCCGGTGATGGTGGCCGCGGGCCCTTTTGAGAAGCAGACCAAGCAAGACATCGATTACACGGTGCTGGGCTCCCTGACCATGATGATGTACGGCGCGCACGCTGCTCTGCAGCACATGCTCGACCAGGGCTCGGGCAAGATCATCAACATCGGGTCGGTCGGCGGACGCATCCAGCAGCGCGGCCTGGTGGTCTACAACGCATGCAAGGCCGGCGTCATCGGGTTCACCCGGAACCTCGCCCACGAGGTCGCGCCGCGCGGTGTCAATGTATTGGGCGTGGCGCCGGGCATCATGATCAACCCGCAGCTGCGCCAGTACCTGCTCGATCCGCAGGACGACCAACAACGCGCCGGCCGCGGCGCCATCCAGGAAGCGATCACGCACCAGGTCCAGCTGGGGCGCGCGTCGTTGCCCGAAGAGGCCGCCAACATGGTCGCGTTCCTGGCGTCCGAGGCGGCCGATTACCTGTGCGGGCAAACCATCGACGTCGCCGGCGGCCAGTGGATGGGTTGAGCTCTGCCGCAGCCACTTTCACCAAGGACGCCAAGGAGATTGCCGTGCTGACACCCGGTGAGGCGATGGAGGAGGCCGCGGCGCGGACCGGACTCACCGACTTCGGCGACGACTCCTTCATCGAAGGCCTGACCGTCCTGCTGTCGGCATTGCGGGACGAGTCGCACCTGAACGAGCGCGGGGAAACCTTTCTCCGCCAACGCATCACGGGCTACCTGGCGCAGCGGCTGCAGGTCGAGGACTGGTTTCGGCGGCACCCGGAGATCGGCGACGTGCCCATCCGCGAGCCGCTGGTCGGCCTGGGTCTGCCCCGCACCGGATCCACCGCCCTGTCGCTGCTGCTGGCCCAGGATCCCGACGTGCGGTACCTGCGCCGGTGGGAGTCGACGCAACCCTGCCCCCCGCCCTCGACGGTGCGGGGCGTTGATCCACGCGTCCCGCCCGACCAGGGTGAGATGGTCGGGACCCGCCGCCACGTCCCCGGTGACACGCACGGCCCCATGGAGTGCCACGAGCTGATGGCGCTCGATTTCAAGTCGCACATCTTCCAGTCGTTCGCCGAAATCCCCTCGTATTCAACGTGGCTGGTGGAGCGCGCCGACCTCACCCCGACCTTTCGCTATCAGCGGCGGGTGATGCAGCTGCTGCAGTGGGGCGAACCGGAGCGGCGGTGGCGGTTGAAGTGCCCGTCCCACGTGTTGTGGCTCGACGCCCTGGACGCGGCGTTCCCGGACGCGCGATTCGTGATGACCCATCGCGACCCCACCGACGTCCTGTTGTCGGTGGCCGACCTGTACGCCGACATCATCGGGTCGTTCAACACCCGAATCGACCGCCGGTACATCGGTCGACTCAACGTCGAGCATTGGTCACTCGGCATGGAGCGCGCGCTGCAGTTCCGCGCGGCCGGCGCGGACGATCGGTTCTACGACATCGACTTTCGCGCCATGCAGGCCGACCCGATCGGTGAGGTCGCCGGCCTGTACGCATGGCTGGGCGCCCCCGTGTCCGACGAGTTCGAGGCCCGCATGCACAGTTGGTGGGAGCACGCCGCCGCGGAGCGCGAGCCGAGCTCGCACGCCGACCCGGTGGAGTTTGGCATCGATCTCGACGAGGTTCGGCCCCGGTTCGCACGCTATGTGGACAGCGCACGGCGATGGACGCGGCATCCAAACGTAAGGAGTGAGAAGAACAATGGCGGTTGATCTCACCGGCGGCATCGACCCGTCGCGAGAGTACGTGCTGGCGCAGCGCCCCGAGGATCCGGAGATGCGTGACTCGGTCAGCTTCTGGGTGGTCGACGACCGCGGACAGATCGGCCTGCCGCGTGTCGGAATCGAGGCGGTGGGCGCCAATTGGGACTCCCACGACATCCAGATCAATGCGGCGTTTCCCGACGGGCGCGTCTACCGGCTGCGCACCAACGGGCCCTCGCTGCCCACCCGCGGCGCCGACGGGCGGCCCACGGTGCTCGGTGCCGGCGGCCTGGCCTTTCAGTGCGTCGACCCCTTCGATACCTGGACGATGTCCTACGACGGGCCGGCCGTGCAGACTTCGTCGGCCGATCTGGTCGACGGCAAGAAGGACGGCCCGTCGGTGGACATCGGCTTTCACGTCGAGGCGAAGATGGCGGTGCCCCCGTGGGTCCAGGGGGCGCTGCAGGCCGATGCCGACGCGCAGCTCAGAACGACCGCGGTCGGCGAGATCATGGGCGGGCCGAGGTATGAGCAATTGTTCACCGCCACAGGGGAATTCCGGGTGGGCGGCGAGCGCAACGCCTTCACCGGGAGCGGCCTGCGAATCCGCCGTACCGGGGTGCGCAAGCTCGCCGGTTTCTGGGGCCACTGCTGGCAGTCGGCCGTGTTCGGCAGCGGCCGCGCCTTCGGCTACATCGCCTACCCGCCGCGTGCGGACGGCGAGCCGACCTTCAATGAAGGGTTCGTCTTCACCGGCGACGGCGGCCTGGTCCCGGCGCGGGCGGTGCGGGCGCCGTGGCTGACGCGCCTGCGACCACTCGGCGAGGATGCCTCACTGGTACTGGAGACCGCCAACGGACTGGTCGAAATCACCGGCGAGACAGTGTTTTCCACGCACGACGTGCACCACAACGACGACATGTACTCCATGCACGCCCTCAAACGGGAGATGGCCGACTTCCCCGCCGTCCAGCAGGCCGGTGTGCGCTACCGATGGGACGGCGAAGAAACGTACGGCATGCTGGAACGCTCCAACCCGCTCGACAAGATCGCGCGCGACTGAAGGGAACCCACACCAGACATGAGCCAGCCACTCTCGGGAAAGGTCGCGCTGATCACCGGCGCCGCGCGCGGACAGGGCCGGGCACACGCCGTGCGCCTTTCGGCCGACGGCGCCGACATCATCGCGATCGATCTCGCCGGGCCGCTGCCGCCGAGCGTCCCCTACGACTCGCCGACGCCCGACGATCTGGCCGAAACCGCGCGGCTGGTGAGCGCGAACGGCCGGCGGATCGTGACCGCCGAAGCCGACATCCGCGACCTGGACGCGCTGGCGGCCGCGGTGGATGAGGCGGTCGGCGAGCTGGGCCGGCTCGACGTCATCGTCGCCAACGCCGGGATCTGCAGCCCCGCACCCTGGGATCGGATCACCGCGCAGGATTTCCGAGACACCATCGACACCAACGTGATTGGCACCTGGAACACCGTGATGGCGGGGGTGCGGCACATCATCGACGGCGGCCGCGGCGGTTCGATCATCCTGATCGGTTCGGCGGCCGGCATCAAGATGCAGTCGTTCATGATCCACTACACCGCAAGCAAACACGCCGTCGTGGGGATGGCGCGGGCGTTCGCCGCCGAGCTCGGCCGGTACAACATTCGCGTCAACAGCCTCAACCCCGGCGCGGTCGCCACCCCGATGGGCACCGGCCGGATGCGGGAAGCGTTGCAAGCCGCCGCCGACGACTACCCGCACCTGCGGGGCATGCACAAACCGCTGCTGCCCGAAGGAATTGCGCAGCCGGAGGACATCGCCGACGCCGTGGCCTGGCTGGCCTCCGACCAATCCAGATTGGTCACCGCAACCCAGGTTTCGGTCGACATCGGCGTCGGGTACGTGTGATGCGCGGCCTGGCCGGCAAGACATTCGTGGTCGCCGGGGGCGCCACCGGGATCGGCGCGGCCACCGCCGAACGCCTCGCCGACGAAGGCGCCCACGTCGCCATCGGCGACAACAACATCGCGGGTGCCACCGCCACCGCGGAGCGGATCGAGTCCGCCGGCGGCCGCGCGATCGCCATCGAATTCGACCTCGCCGACGAACAATCCGTGCGGCGCCTCGTCGAAACGACGCTGCAAGAGTTCGGGGCCATCGACGGCCTGCACAACGTGGGCGCCGATCTGTCGGAGAAAAACCTCGGACGCGACACCACGATCCTCGATACCGGGATGGACGTCTGGCAGCGCACGCTCGACGTCAACCTGCTCGGGTATGTCCGCACGATCCGCGCCGTCCTGCCGCACCTGCTCGCCCGGGGTGGGGGCAGCATCGTGAACACCTCGTCCGGCGCCGCCCTGGGCAGCGACCCCCTGCACGTCGCCTATGGCGCCTCGAAGGCCGCGGTGAACCACCTGACCCGGCACGTGGCCGTCAATTGGGGCAAACACAACATCCGCAGCAACGGCGTCATGCCGGGCCTGGTGATGGGCGAAACCCAGGAGCGGCAGAACGACGTCGCGCTGCAGCAGGCCTTCCTGACGTTCGGCAAGACGAGCCGGCTGGGCAGGCCGGACGACCTCGCGGCGATCACCGCGTTCCTGCTGTCCGACGACGCCGAGTGGATCACCGGCCAGGTGTGGTACATCGGCGGCGGGTCACACCTGCGCCAGTAGCCCGAACCCCCGGGCAGGCACAATGGTGGGGTCAAGACGGCAGCGGGGTATCGAGAAGGAGCGGCATGCCCACCAGCGAATATCGGGTGAGCGGGATGAGTTGCGCGCACTGCGAGGCCGCCGTGCAGAGCGAGGTCACCCGAATCCCCGGCGTCGAGGGCGTGACGGTCAGCGCCGACACCGGCCGGCTCGTCGTCACGAGCGCGCTGCCCATCGACGCGGACGTCGTGCTCGGCGCGGTCGACGAGGCCGGCTTTGAGGCCGTCCTGGTCGCATGAGCACGCCCCCACGGCACATCGACGAGGGCGCCCTGCCCGCCGACGACGCTTCGGCCGCCACCACACCCCCCATCGAGCTTGAGATCACGGGGATGACCTGCGCTTCCTGCGCGGCCCGGATCGAAAAGAAACTCAACAAGCTCGACGGCGTCGCCGCCACTGTCAACTACGCGACCGAGAAGGCCGTCGTCAGCGCCCCCGCCGGGTACGACCCGCGGATGCTGATCGCCGAGATCGAAAAGGCCGGCTACGCGGCCGCCGTGGCGTGACGCTCGCCGGAGCGCGATCCCGAGCTGGCGTCGCTGCGCCGACGTGTGATCACCGCCGCCGTGCTGGCCGTCCCGGTGATCGCCATGGCCATGGTTCCCGCGTGGCAGTTTCCTCACTGGCACTGGGCATCACTGGCGTTGACGGCTCCGGTCGTGCTGTGGTGCGGGCTGCCCTTCCACGCGGCCGCCTGGACCAACCTCAAACGCGGCGTCGCCACGATGGACACCCTGGTCTCGATCGGGACCCTGGCCGCGTTCCTCTGGTCGCTCTACGCGCTGTTTCTGGGGACGGCCGCCCAGCCGGGTATGCAGCACGACTTCGAGCTGACCGTCGGGCGCGACGACGCCCCGTGCCACGTCTACTTCGAGGTGGCCGCCGGCGTGACCCTGTTCGTCCTGGCCGGGCGGTACTTCGAGAAGCGGGCCAAGCGGTCCGCCGGCGACGCGCTGCGCGCGCTGGTGGCACTGGGCGCCAAGGACGTCGGGGTATTGCGTGGTGGCAGCGAGACCCGGCTGCCGATCGAGCGGCTGGCGGTCGGCGACGAGTTCGTCGTGCGTCCCGGCGAAAGGATCGCGACCGACGGGATCGTCGTCGCGGGTTCCTCGGCCGTCGATGCCGCCATGCTGACCGGCGAGTCCGTCCCCGTCGAGGTCGGCGAGGGTGACCCCGTCACCGGCGGCACCGTCAACGCCGGGGGCCGGCTTGTCGTCCGCGCCACCGGGATTGGCGACGATACCCAGCTGGCGCAGATGGTCAAGCTCGTCGAACGGGCCCAATCCGGCAAGGCGCGGGTGCAGCGCCTGGCGGACCGCGTTTCCGGCGTGTTCGTTCCCGTCGTCCTGGCGCTCGCGGCGGCGACCCTCGGCGGTTGGCTCGCGGCGGGCTTCTCGCCCACCACCGCGCTGACGGCGGCCGTCGCGGTGCTGATCATCGCCTGCCCGTGCGCGATGGGGCTGGCGACTCCGACCGCCCTGTTGGTCGGCACCGGCCGGGCGGCTCAGCTCGGCGTCCTGATCCAGGGACCCGAAGTGCTGGAGTCCACCCGCAGGATCGACACGATCGTGCTCGACAAGACCGGCACGGTCACCACCGGCCGGATGACCCTGGTCGATGTGATCGACGGGTCGGGAACCGACCGCGCGACGCTGTTGCGGTACGCCGGGGGCCTGGAAGCCGCCTCCGAACACCCCATCGCGCAGGCCATCGCCCGGGCCGCCGCGGCGCAACTCGGCGCGCTCCCCGCGCCCGCGGACTTCGCGGGCGTCCACGGCATGGGCGTGCACGGCACGGTCGACGGTCATGCCGTCGTCGTCGGGCGCGCGAGCCTGCTGACCGAGCGCGGTCTGCGCCTCGACGCCGCGCTCGACGCGGCCAAGGCCCGGGCGGAGGGCGAGGGCAAAACGGCCGTCGTCGTCGGCTGGGACGGCGTGGCCCGGGGGCTGTTGGTGGTCGCCGACACCGTCAAACCGTCCAGCGCCGAAGCCGTGCGGCAATTCAAGGGGCTCGGCCTGACCCCGGTGCTGCTCACCGGCGACCACCACACCGTCGCCGCCCGCATCGCCGACGAACTCGGCATCGCCGAGGTGATCGCCGACGCGATGCCCGCCGACAAGGTCGCGGCCGTCAAGCGTTTGCAAGCCGAGGGCAAGGTGGTCGCCATGGTCGGCGATGGCGTCAACGACGCCGCCGCACTGGCCGCCGCCGACCTGGGTCTGGCCATGGGCACCGGCACCGACGTCGCGATCGAGGCCGCCGACCTGACCGTGATCCGCGACGACCTGCGTGCGGCCGTGGACGCGATCCGGCTCTCGCGGCGGACGCTGGCCACCATCAAGGCCAACCTGGTGTGGGCGTTCGGCTACAACCTCGCCGCGATCCCCCTCGCCGCGCTCGGCATGCTCAACCCGATGCTGGCCGGCGCCGCCATGGCGCTGTCCAGCGTTCTCGTGGTCGGGAACAGCCTGCGGCTGCGCTCGTTCACCAGCGTCATCACCGACGCGTGAACCGCGCCGAACGTTGGGCCGGCGGGCCGCGGTCGTATGCGATAGTGGGTCCGGCCGCCGTCTGCCGAGACCCCGACCGGCCCCCGGACAATCACGACAATCACGACAATCACCGCACCCTCGCGCAGCGATCGATCTAGCAAAGGTCACGACCGTTGGAGCAGTTCTTCGGGCAACTGTCCCTGCTGCATGGCTGGTTTCCGCCCGCCGTTCAGGGCCTGGCGTTACTCGTGCTGATCGTCGCGATCCAATGGCGTGCGCGAAGCTGGCTCAAGCGAGTGCTGCCGGTGGCGTTGATCGCGGCCGCCGCGGCGACCGTGCTGTCGCGCTGGTACATCACTTCGCTCGGGGTGGCCGGGGACCCGGCACCGACGACGCTGTGGTTGTGGATCGCGATGAGCGGTCTGGCCGCCGCGGTGTTCGTGGTGGGCTGGCGGGGTGTGCGCTGGTGGCGCCGCGGGCTGGCGGTGGTGTCGATTCCGCTGTGCGTCCTGTGCGCGGGCATGGCGCTGAATGGCTGGGTCGGCTACTTCCCCACGGTGCTTGCCGCGTGGAACCAACTGACCTCGGTGCCGTTGCCCGACCAGATCGACCGGTTGCGGGTCACCGAAATGCAGATCGCGGGAACGAGGCCGACCAAGGGCGTCGTGGTGCCGGTCGACATCGACGCCTCGGCCTCCCGCTTCGCCCACCGGCGGGAATTGGTCTACCTGCCTCCGGCGTGGTTCAACAGCAATCCCCCGCCCCGGCTGCCGGCCGTGATGATGATCAGCTCGGCCTTCAACACCCCGGCCGACTGGCTGGGCCCCGGCGGTGCCTTCACCGCCATCGACAGCTTCGCCGCCGCGCATCACGGGTTCTCGCCGGTGCTGGTGTTCGTGGATCCGACCGGGTCATTCGACAACGACACCGAGTGCGTCAACGGTCCCCGCGGCAACGCCGCCGACCACTTGGCCAAGGACGTCATCCCGTTCACGGTGTCGAACTTCGGCGTCAGCGCGGATCGCACCAACTGGGGCGTCGCCGGCTGGTCGATGGGCGGTACCTGCGCCGTCGACCTGGCCGTCATGCATCCGGAGCTGTTCAGCGCATTCGTGGACATCGCGGGCGACCGCGGCCCCAACGTCGGGTCTAAGGACCAGTCCGTCGCCCGGTTGTTCGGCGGCGATCAGGCCGCGTGGGCCGCCTTCGACCCGGTCACCGTCATGACCAAGCACGGTCACTACACCGGCCTGTCCGGATGGTTCGACGTGCCCGTCTCCTCGGGACCCCACAACGTCGCCGAACAAGACCCTTCCTCTCTCACACCCACCCTCGCCGCGTCCAGCACCGATTCCGCCGCCAATCCCGAGGGCCAGGACGCCGCCGCGAAGTCGCTGTGCTCGGTCGGCGCCGCGCATGGCATCTCCTGTGCGGTGCTCACCCAGGAGGGTAGGCACGACTGGCCGTTTGCCGCCCAGGCGTTTGCCACCGCCCTGCCGTGGCTGGCGTCCACCCTCGGAACTCCCGGTACCGAACCCGTGCCATTGCCGCAACGCGGCGCCGGGGAACCGCATTGATTCCCGCTGGTCGGTTCGCTCAAGCGGCCGCAATGGCCGCCGTCGAGAATTCACAGCTGACCCTCCCGTAACGCAGCCGACCAATCGGGTCTCCGAATGGTACGGTTCGCTGCTGTGGCCTCGGTGTTCTCCACTCACGGCGGTTCCTACGGGGACGCGCTTGTTACGCAACGCGCCACAATCCGTTTCCGAATCGCCGGGCCGAATTCGTCTTTTCTGCGCCCGCGCTTCCCCGTGATCGACGTCGTCCCGTCGCAGCCATGAACCGCCGCCAATTCCTTGGATCGCTTGCCGCGTCGGTGGTCGCCGGCGTCGGGACGGCGCGGCTCATCGTCGACCCGCAGCCGCGCACGTTCGCCCAGACACCGGGCGTCGACATACCAACCTCCGGCCCGGCCGCCCCACAGGCCCTGCTGCCGCCCCCGCCGCTCAGCGCCCGCATCCCACTGCCCGGTGGGGGCGCGTTGATGAAGATCCCGGGCGAAGGTGACCTGCTCGCGCTGACCGTCGACGACGGGGTGAACAGCGAAGTGGTGCGCGCCTACACGCAGTTCGCCAAGGACACCGGCGTGCGGCTGACGTATTTCGTCAACGGGGTCTACGACTCGTGGACCGAAAACTCCGAGCTGCTTCGGCCGTTGGTCGACAGCGGGCAGATCCAGCTCGGCAACCACACCTGGTCACATCCGGACCTGACCACACTGACCAAAGAGCAAGTCGCCGAACAGCTCACCCGTAATGACGCGTTCTTGAAGAAGACGTATGGCATTGGCGCGAAACCCTATTGGCGCCCGCCCTACGCCAAGCGCAACGCCGCCGTGGATGCCGTGGCCGCCGACCTCGGTTACAAGGTCCCCACCCTGTGGTCGGGTTCGCTCTCGGATTCGACGTTGATCACCGAGGACTACATCGTGCAGATGGCCGATCAATACTTCACGCCGCAGGCCATCGTCATCGGGCACCTCAACCATCTGCCGGTGACGCACGTCTATCCGCAGCTCGTCGACATCATCCGCGACCGGAACCTTCGCACCGTCACGCTCAACGACGTGTTCCTCAAGACGCCCTGACGACGGCCGTGGGGCGCGGTGTCGTTGCCCAACAACGTCTTCAGCGTCTCGCGCGGCTCCGCTTACCCAGGATCTGCCGCCATCGCTTCTCCAAGGCGATTGCGCCGGAACGCATTACCCGCAAGGCGCTCCGTCGGTCGATGATCCGGGCGCGCTCGTCGCCGGGTCGGGCGCCGTCGGCGGAAAAGGTCGCCGAAATTGCGGCACCCTCGACGGCGCTCCACGCCGCCGACACATCGGCAATTCTTTACCCAGAATCATCGTTAGCCGGCAGCCAATCTCTAAAAAATTAGAGATTGCTCTTCCGCTGGCGGGCGGTCCATTGTTACCGTTCCGTAATGCATCGGGCCGGGGGAGTTTTAACAGTACTGCTGATAATTGCTTCGGCACTGGTGGGAGCCGGAATTGCGCGGGCCGACGGCGGGGACGAGCCGCAGTACGCGGACTTTTACGCCGCGCCGGATCCGCTGCCGCCCGGCCGGCCCGGCGACCTGATCCGCACCGAGCCGTCGCGGTTGGTCCTCGAGCCGTCGGGCCAGCTGGGCGCGATCATGGCGACCGGCACGCGAATCATGTACCGCAGCACCGACACCCGGGGTAACCCCATCGCGGTGACGGGCACCTACTTCGAGCCCTACAACGACTGGCCCGGCGGCGGCCCGCGCCCGTTGATCAGTTACGCACCGGGCACCCAGGGCCAGGGCAATCAGTGTGCGCCGTCACGAATGTTCAACCAGGGCATCCACTATTCGGGTGGCTGGGACATCATGTTCAACTACGAGGAACTGTTCGTCGCCACCATGGTCGCGCGTGGGTTCGCCATTGTGATGACCGACTACGAGGGCCTGGGCACCGCGTCGATGCACACGTATGTGGGCCGGGTGGCCGAGGGACAGGCCGTGCTCGATGCCGCCCGCGCGGCCATGCGCCTGCCCGGCACGTCACTGGATCCGCATGGGCCCGTGGCGTTTTGGGGCTACTCGCAGGGCGGCGGCGCGACCGCGTCGGCGGCCGAACTCGCCTCGCAATACGCGCCCGACCTGCACATCGTGGGCACCTACGCCGGGGCGCCGCCCGCCAACCTCAAGGAGCTACTGCCCTACGCCGACGGCAGCGCCCTGGTCGGCGTCGTCGGATACGCCCTCAACAGCGTGATGGCCGCCTATCCGGAATTCGCCGACATCATTCGTTCCAAGATGACGCCGCGCGGGTTGGCGATGCTGGAATCGGTGTCACGGCAATGCGTCGGACAGACCTTGCTGGACTTCATGTTTCGCCACATACAGCCCTACTTCACCGAGGACATCAACCAATTGGTGAACGAGGAGCCGTTCAACAGCCTGTTCGAGGCGCAGCGACTCGGCCGCTACAAACCCAACGCGCCGGTGCTGATCGACAGCAACCGCTACGACCCGCTGGTGCCGTGGACCGCGGCCAATCAACTCGGACGCGACTGGTGTGCCCAGGACGCCGACGTCGAATTCCGCACCAACGAAGAGCCCCCCTTCCTCAACAAGCTCGTCATCAACCACGCGCTGCCGATGCTGGTCGACGGCGAACCGGCCATGCAATGGATCGCCGCCCGTTTCAACGGGGAGACCACCACGCCGAACTGCGGTCAGTTCTAACGCGCGGCCAAGGTTGGCGCCGATAAACTGGGGCGTATCGCTGCACGCAGAAAGCACAACGCGCCCGAGCGGCGCCGCGAACTCGCCGACGCCGCGATCGAATTGCTGGGCAGCAACGGCGTGCACGGTGTCAGTCACCCGAAGGTCGACGACCACGCCGGCGTGCCGGCCGGCACCACATCGTTCTACTTCAGGACCCGCAAGGCGCTGGTGCACGCCATGGCCACCCGCCTGGCCGAACTCGACGTCGCCGACTTTTCGATGATGGCCGAACTGGCCGAGGATCACGCCACCCAGTTCACCGGCACCGCCGGCCTGGCCCGCATCGTCATGTACGTCAACAGCGAACCCTGGCTCACCCGCGCCAAGGCCCGCTACGAGCTGGCGCTGCTCGCGGGCCGGGACCCGGAACTGGCCGCGGCCCTTAGTGAGTCGGCGGACCGGCTCTACGCCCTGGCCCGCGACGTCGTCACCCAATGGCACCCCGACGGCAGCGCGCCGGATCCGGCGCTGGTCGACGACCAGGCCACCGCCACCCTGGCCTTCATCAACGGGATCATGCTGACCTTCGTCGCGGGCCAGCCGGCCGTCGACGACCCCGAACGCCTCGACCGGCTCATCCAGGGCGTCATCGCCGGCGTCGCGCACGTTCGCGGTGACTGACCCCTGTCAGCGCGCGTCGAACATTCCGTCGATGAGGCGGTGCAGCACCTCCCGGGTCTCTCGGCGGGAACGGTCCGGGTCCTCGGCGGTGGCGATGACCATCGCGGCCTCGTCGAGCGCGCCGATCAGCACGTGGGCCAGCGGCCGCACCGGTTGCTCGGCCAACTCGCCGGCCCGGATCGCCTCGGTGAGCAGCTGCTCGGTCATGCCCAGGCTGTACCGCTGCGCGACGTCGCGGAATCCCGCCCAGCCGAGCACGCTCGGCGCGTCCAGCAGGATCAGTTGCCGCACTTCGGGATCGGCGGACACCTCGAGCCACGCATCGACCGCGGCGCGGACCGCGCCCGTCGGCGTCGCTGCCCCCGATTCGGCGACCACCACGGCCATCCGCGCCATCACATCCTGCTCGACGACCTCGACGACTTCACGGAATAGCGTTGCCTTGTCGGCGAATTGGTGATACATCGCGCCGCGGGTGACCCCGGCGGCCGACGCGATCTCGGGCGTACCCACCTCCGCGTATCCCCGCAGGCCCCAGAGTTTGCGGGCAGCCGCGATCAACGCCTCGCGGGTCGCCGCGGAGCGCTCCTCCTGGGTGCGTCTCTTGCTTTCCATACAACCTGTTGGTAACTTACGAACAGACAGCCTGTTTGTAAGTGTATCTCTCACGTAGGAGTCCTCATATGTCGACGACCGACATTAGTGCCGGAACCATTCATTACGAAGCAACCGGACCCGAAAACGGCAGGCCCGTGGTCTTCGTGCACGGGTACATGATGGGTGGTCAGCTGTGGCGCCAGGTCAGCGAACGGCTGGCCGCCCGCGGATTGCGGTGCATCGCCCCGACCTGGCCGCTGGGCGCGCACCCGGAACCGCTGCGTCGCGGCGCCGATCGAACCATCACCGGGGTCGCCGGCATGGTCGCCGAGGTGCTGGCCGCGCTCGACCTCGAGGACGTGGTGCTGGTCGGCAACGACACCGGCGGCGTCGTCACCCAGTTGGTGGCCGTGCACCACCGCGAGCGGCTGGGTGCGCTGGTGCTCACGAGTTGCGATGCGTTCGAACACTTTCCGCCGCCGATCCTCAAGCCGGTGATCGTGGCGGCCAAGTCGAAGACGACGTTCCGGGCCGTCGCCCAGGCCATGCGGGTGCCGACGGTGCGCAAGCGGGCGTTCGACGGCCTGGCGCACCGCAACATCGATGACCTCACCGAACAGTGGGTGCGCCCGGCGTTCTCGCTGCCGGCGGTCGCCGAGGACCTGCGCCAGTTCACCCTTTCCATGCGCACCGAGGTCACGACGACGGTGGCGACGCGGTTGTACGACTTCGACAGGCCGACCCTCATCGCGTGGTCGGCCGACGACGTGTTCTTCGAGCAGGAGGACGGCGCCCGGCTGGCCGCGACCATTCCCGGCGCCCGCCTCGAGGTGATCGCCGGAGCCCGGACCTTCTCCATGGTCGATCAGCCCGACCGCCTCGCCGAGCTGCTGTCGACGGTCGCGGTGCGCGCGTAACGTCTTCTGCCTCGCGGCCGTAACGCCACGGCGGAAATTCGAGGTCCGATATTTCGCCGTGGCGTTACGCTCGCGGGCATGGAAAATGTCCTGCAAGGCCGGCGGATCCTGGTGACCGGCGCCGCCACCGGCATCGGCGCGGCCGCGGTCGAGGTCCTGACCGGTGCGGGCGCCGAGGTCGCCGCGACCTATCACAAGACGCCGCCGCCGGAAGGCCTCGCCGCCAAGTGGTTCCAGTGCGACGCGCGTGATCCCGACGCCGTTTCGGCCACGGTCACCGCGGCGGCGCAACACCTGGGCGGACTCGACGTGCTGGTGAACGCCGTCGGGCTCTGGCAAGCGGGCATCCCCGGCTACATCGGTGCCGACGAGATCTCGTTCCTGTTGGACACCAACGTCAAGGCGACCGTCCTCACCAACCAGGCCGCCCATGCCGTCATGAAAGAGCAAGATCCCAAGGGCGGCCGCATCATCAACTTCGGCTCGTCGGAAGCCGTTATGGGCAGCCCGATCTCGGCCGTCTACGCCGCCACCAAGGGCGCGGTCCAGGCGTGGACGCGCAGTGCCGCCAAGGCCTGGGCCGCCGACAACATCACGGTCAACGCCCTGGCGCCGGCCGTGCAGACGCCGGGCGCCGACCGGCTCCGGGACTTCCTCGGCCCCGACGCCGCCGCGCTGATCGACCAGCAGATGAAGATGATGATCCCGCTGGGCGGCGCGCTGGGGGAACCCGCCCGCGACCTCGGGCCGATGCTGGTCTTTCTGGCCGGGCCCGGTTCGGGCTTCATCACGGGGCAACTGCTGGCGGTCGACGGCGGCCTGATGATGGTGGGCGGATAGGCGGCGCGCCGCTCGCCGCCGACCGCTACTATAAGACGGACCGTCTCGTCTCGTAGGGTAGGCAGAGTGAGGGTGAATCGGACCGATGGCTGACGACACGATTCAAGCGCTGCTGCGCAAGCGCCTATCCGACCCGTCGATCGCGGTGAAATACGGTGACACGCAATGGAGTTGGCAGCAGTACTTGGAGGGCTCGACGGCGCGGGCCGCCGCCCTGCTGGCCGCTGCCGATCCGTCACGGCCGGCGCACGTCGGTGCCCTGCTGGGAAACACGCCCGAGATGCTGAGCCAGATGGCCGCGGCCGGGCTCGGCGGCTACGTCCTGTGCGGCCTGAACACCACCCGGCGCGGTGACGCGCTGGCCGCCGACATCCGTCGCGCCGACTGTCAGTTCGTGGTGACCGACGCCGAACACCGCCCGCTCCTGGACGGCCTGGACCTGCCCGGCACGCGCATCCTCGACACCTCGACGCCGCAATGGGCCGAGTTCGTCGACACCGCCGGCGAGCTGATCCCTCATCGGCAGGTCACCGCGATGGACGCCTTCATGATGATCTTCACGTCGGGAACGAGCGGAAACCCCAAGGCGGTGCAGGTATCTCACTTCATGGCCACGGTCGCCGGACTCAGCCTGGCCGAGCGATTCACCCTCACCGAGCAAGACACCTGTTACGTGTCGATGCCGCTGTTTCACTCCAACGCGGTGGTCGCGGGGTGGGCGCCCGCGGTGTGCTCCGGCGCCGCGATCGTGCCGGCGAAGTTCTCGGCGAGCAACTTCCTCGACGACATCCGTCGCCACGGCGCCACCTACATGAACTACGTCGGCAAGCCGTTGGCCTACATCCTGGCCACCGCCGAACGCGACGACGACGCCGACAATCCGCTGCGGGTGGCGTTCGGCAACGAGGCCAACGACAAGGACATCGAGGAGTTCGCGCGCCGCTTCGGCGTGCAGGTCGAGGACGGCTTCGGGTCGACCGAGAACGCCGTCATCGTGATCCGCGAACCCGGCACGCCGAAGGGCTCGATCGGCCGGGGCGCCGACGGCGTGGCGATCTACAACAGCGAGACCGTCACCGAATGCGCGACCGCACGGTTCGACGCCGACGGAGCCCTCGTCAACGCCGACGAAGCGGTGGGCGAGCTGGTGAACACGGCGGGCTCGGGCTTCTTCACCGGCTACTACAACGACCCGGACGCCAACGCCGAGCGCATGCGCCACGGCATGTACTGGTCCGGCGACCTGGCGTACCGCGACGCCGACGGCTGGATCTACCTGGCCGGCCGCACCGCCGACTGGATGCGGGTCGACGGCGAGAACCTGGCCGCCGCGCCCATCGAGCGGATCCTGTTGCGCCACAGCGCGATCAGCCGGGTCGCGGTCTACGCCGTCGCGGACGGCCATGTCGGCGACCAGGTGATGGCGGCCATCGTGCTCAACGACGGCCACACGCTGGCGCCCGACGACTTCGAAACGTTCCTGAACGCGCAGCCCGACCTGTCCCCCAAGGCCCGGCCGCGCTACGTGCGCATCGCGACCGACCTGCCCAGCACCGCCACCCACAAGGTGCTCAAGCGGCAGTTGATCGCCCAGGGAACCGCGATCGGGCAGGGAGAAGTGTTGTGGGAGCGCGAATCCCGTGGGTCCGCCTATGCGGTCAGCGGCTCCGCGGTGCCCGGCGGCGGATCTGCCCCTTCGACCGTCGCACCCGTTTGACCGGATCGCGGCTTGTGCCGGCGGCGATCTCGTCGCGTAACTGGGAGATGTTGGAGATCTCCGCGTAGAGCCCCCGGATCGCGTAGTCCAGGACGGCGAAGGAGTACCGCTGTTCGGGGTCGTCGGTGATGCCGAGCTCGTGGGAGCGCTGCCGCGACCACAGCGCCTCGTCGAGCCGGGCCCGGGTCGCGTCGAGATGGCGGTCCAGGGTGTCCAGGAGGTGTTCGGGGTCCTCGCCGCGGGCCAGCCAGGTCTTGAGGATGACGGGGTGTTTGATGACCACTTGGTCCTGACCGGGGAAGTGCTGCACCCAGCGGCGCAGCGCGTCCAGCCCGGCCTCGGTGGTCTCGTACAGGGTGATGGCGCGCTTGCCGGATTGGGCACCGATCTCGCTGACCATTCCCCGGGCCAGCAGCCGGGTCAGTTCGCGCCGCACATGGCTGACCGACGGGGACCAGTAGAAGTGGCCGACGGACAGTTCGGCGCGCATCTTGATCTCACCGGCGGTGAGTTGCTCGTCGTTGGCGGCCAGCACGCCCAGGACCAGGTAGGCGGTGACCGGAAGTCCGTTGCTGGTACGGGGACTCACGAACTGTCGGTCCCTTCTGCGGTGAAGTACGGAAGCGTCACGTCGGGGCCGACGTCGTGAAATTGCACCCGCACACGCAGGCCGACCTCGATGTCCTCCGGCGGCAACCCGACGACGTTGGTCAGCATCTGATAGCCCTCGTCGAGCGTGACGATCGCCGGCGCATACGGCGGTTCGAACTCCGCCGTCACCGGCCGATACACCACCGTCCAGCTGTAGATCTCGCCGCGCCCGCTGCCGTGGCGCCAGTCGATGTCCTCCGAAAGGCATTGGCGGCAGTGCTCGGTCGGCGGGAAGTTCGCCAGGCCGCACGCCCGGCACCGCTGGTAGCGCAGCTGATTGGACCGGCATCCCTCCCAGAACGGCACGCTGACATGGCTGCTCGCGTGCGGGACGGGCCCGGTTTGGGGTCGCAATGGGTCAGAGGTCACCGTGGCTCGTCTCCCAGAATCAGCACCGTCGTGAACAATGCCCCCGCTCCCCCGTTGCTACACAACGCGATACGCGCATCGGGGACCTGAAGATCACCGGCCTGGCCACGCAACTGCTGAACGGCTCGGATCGCGCGCTGCATCATCTGCGGGTTGGAGCCCGCGTGGCTGAACGACATGGTTCCCCCGTCGGTGGTGATCGGATGGCTGCCGTCGATGGCGATGTGGCCATCGGCGACGAACGGACCGCCCTCGCCGTCGCCGCAGAAGCCGAAAGCTTCGAGCTGACGGATGATTTCGAAGGAGAACGGGTCGTAGAGTTCCAGCACGTCGACGTCATCGCGGCGTAGCCCGGCGTGGCTGAAAGCGCACTCGGCAGCGCGCCGGCCCACCACACCGTTCACGTGATCGCCGCGCCGCCCGGCGAGGTCGTACGCCGGTGGGTGCTGGTAGGACGGCCCGTGGAAGTCCGCGCCGCTGCCCAGGACGTAGATGGGTTGGCTCTTGACGTCGACGGCGCCGACGTTGGCCACGACGAGCGCGCAGCCGCCTTCGGAGGTGGTCGCGCAGTCCAGGAGATGGAACGGGTCCGCGATGGGCCGCGATGCGGTGATGTCCTCCGGAGCGAACGGGCCGCGTTGGTAGTAGACGGCTTCGGGGTTGCGCGACCCGTTGTTCCGGATGGTCGCCGCGACGATCGAAAGTTGTTCGCGCGTCGTGCCGTAGACGTGCATGTGACGCCGCGCGATGAGTGCGAACTCGGCGGTGGTGAACATGCCCCAGGGCGCGACGAACTCGTTTTCGGGCCGGGTCCACGGCGCGGTGGCCTCGTGGTCGCGGTACTCGCCGGCCTGCGCCGCGACCAGCACCACGACGTCGGCCATACCGTGCTCGATCGCGGTGACCGCCTCGGTGATCATGCCGACCCCGAAAGCCAGGCCCTGCCAGGCCGGGCCCAGACGCAGATCGTAGATCAACGATGTCGACTGGGGGCTCGCACTGATGCCGTCGACGTCGTCGAGGGTCAGGCCAGCATCGTCGAGGGCGCCCAGGATCGCCTTGATCGCCAGGCCGCGCGACGTTTCGCCGTCGAGTCGCCGCCCCTGCCGGGTGTTGTGCACTCCGACAATCGCCGCGGTGCGCTTCGTCGCACTCACCGATGTCCCATTCCTTTTACCGCCGTTCAGTTTTCGTCCGCGACGACACCCAAGTAAGTGCCCCTGACCTCGTATCGTCTCCCGTCGCGGGTGATGGTGCCGATCGTCGTCGCGGGTCCGGCGGTGTGCCCGGTGCCAGCCACGTCCACGACGTCGATCCGCACGTCCACCGGCCGCGCCGTCTGCGGGTCGGTGATCTCGACGACCATCGCCACCGCGTGTTCGTCCTCGTCCCACTCGACGCTGGTGATGCAATGGCGGGCGGTCAGCTCCATCACCACGGAGTCCTGGCGCACCAAGAAGCGCACCGGCGCGCACAGCTCCCCGGCGCGGGGCGGCACGCACAGGCTGACCGCCATCTCACAGGCCCGCCGGCCGGTCGCTGATGGTCCCCGAGCGCCGCAAGTCGGCCAGGTCCTCTTCGCCACGACCGAGGATGTCGGTGAGCACCTCGTCGGTGTGCTGGCCGTAGAGCGGCGGTACGCGCCGGATCCAGCGCCTCGGCCGGTCCAGGAACGCGAAAGGCATTCCGGTGCACAGGAAAGAGCCCGCGACGGGATGGTCGACCGTCTCCCAGAAGCCGCGGGCGTGCAGGTGCGGATCGGTGAGCAGCGCCGCAGCCGGGGTGACGCGTGCGGCGGCCACCCCGGCGGCGCGCAGCGCGTCGACCGCTTGGGTCACCGAGCGCGTCGCGGCCCAGGCGGAGATCAGTTTGTCGATGTCGTCGGCCCGCTCGTCCCAGCCGGTGAGCTCCGGCTGGTTGAGGAGGCCGGCCAGTGACGCGCGCGCGGCGTCGTCCATCGCGGCGAGCGCGACCCACTCGTCGTCGCCGCGGCAGCGGTACACGCCCTGGGGGGCCGCGCCGGGTCCACGGTTTCCGTTGCGCCGCGAGGAGATTCCGTTGCGGGAATATTCGACGAGCATTTCGGCGGCTACGTTGAGCGCGGCCTCGACCATGGTCGATTCGACCTGCATGCCGACGCCCTCGCGGTCGCGGATCGCCAGCGCGGCCACGGCGGCGAAGGCGGCGTGCAGGCCGGCGATCGGGTCGCACACACCGCGCGGGATCACCGGTGGGCCGTCGGCGTGGCCGGTCATCCACGCCATGCCGGTGGCCTGCTCCATCGTCTGCGCGAAGCCGACACGATCGCGCCACGGGCCATCGAGGCCGAAGGCGGGCATCCGCACCATGATGGCGTGCGGGTTGGCCGCGCGGACCGCGTCCCATTCCAGGCCGAAGTTCGCCATCACGCGGGGCGAGAAGTTCTCGATGACGAGATCGCTGGCGGCGATGAGCTCCAGCGCGACGGAACGCCCGGCGTCGGTGCCCAGATCGACGCTGATCCCGCGCTTGTTGTTGTTGCTGCACAGGAAGACTGGGCCCCACTCCCACCATTGCTCCCAGTCGGGCGGGCGGCCCGCGGAAAACCGCATGCCGTCAGGCCGCCGGACACCCTCGATCTTGATCACGTCGGCGCCCAGGGCTCCGAGCAGTTGCGTGGCGACCGGGCCCGCCCAGAACGCGGTGAAATCGGTGATGCGCACGTCGGACAGCGGCAGGGCGTCGGGGTCGGTGCCGCGGGGCGGCTCGGGTCTCGGAGGCCAGTGCAGCCGTGCGTTGTCGGCACCGAGCGCCGGTGGCTGCCCGGGTGGCCTGGTCGCCATCGCCGCGCTGCGATACGGCACCCGCGGCGCCAGCACCCCGTCCCGCGATTCGACGAACACACCGCGTTTCACGAAGTGGTCCACTTTGGGCAGCATCTCGGGAGACGCGATGGGGGCCACCGGAATCCGGAACGCCACGGCAAGGTCGACGATCTCCTGGGTGGTGCGGCTCCGGGTCCATGCGGTGACCATGCCCAGGAACTCGTCGCGCCGCTCGACCCGTCCGGCAAACGATGCCAGCTCGGCGCCGTTGACGAGATCGGCGCGGTCGATCATCACCAGGAAATCTTGGAACTGCTGCGCGGTGATGGTGCAGAAGCCGACCATGCCATCGGCGGTGGGCACGATCGACGGCAGTTCCAGACTGCGTTCGTGCAGCAGCGAATCGGCGCCCAGCACGCTGGCCGACATCGCGGACAGGCCACCCATGGCGATCACCATGGCCTCGTAGGTCGAGACGTCGATGACCTGGCCGCGGCCGCTGCGTGCGGCGTGCCGGGCCGTGGCCGCACCCGCCGCCGCGGCGAACGTGCCCGCCAGCCATTCGCCGAGCCGGCCGCCGGCCTGTACCGGTTCGTCGCCCGGCCAGCCCCGTCCGGCGATCGATCCGCATAACGCCTGCAGGATGAATTCGTTGGCCACCACGTGGTCCTCGACGTAGGGACCATCGGTGCCGAACGGTGTCACGGCCACCACCACCGCCGACGCGGCGGTGTAGGCGGTGATGCCGTCGAGGGTCCAGCCGTCGGTCAGGTCGGTGAGCACGATGTCGGCGCCGGCCAGCAGCGACGTGACCTCGGCCTGGCCGTGATTGACCACCGACTTCTTGCCGGCGGCCAGATATCCAAACAGCGCCCCGGGCGGCCCGCCCGCCGACCAGCGGCGCAGCGAATCACCCTGTGGGGATTCGATTTTCACCACCTCGGCGCCGGCGTCGGCGAACATCTTGCCGCAGTAGGACACCGCCAGACCGTTGCACAGCTCCAGCACGCGCCAATCCGCAAACGGCGCCGCACCCGCCACGTTCAGTTACCCAGGGTGGTGGCGCGCCCGGCGATGCCGACCACCTCCGCCGTCACGGGCGCGGCTGCTCCGGCCTGCAGGGCGAACTGGGTCATCCGGGTCCACGCGTCCCGGTCGCGTTGGCTGGCCCGGCGGCCGACGTGGGTGACCACGTCGACATCGGTGGCCTGCGCGCGCAGCCGGCCGGCCCGCGCCTGCTCTTTCGGGATGTGCCGGAACGGGTCGAATGAGTATGCGGCCATGGCGTTTTCGTGGGTGATCTTGTCGATGACCCGGTCGTCGAGGTGGCCCATGGTGGCGATGACGTCCTCGGGTGCGAACGGCCAGTTGCTGTCGGAGTGTGGGAAGTCGGACTCCCAGCACAGCATGTCCTCGTTGAACCAACCCATGTTCTGTACGCCGACCTTGTCGCTGATGAAGCAGGTGTAGAAGTGCCGCTTGAACACATCGGTGGGACCACTGTAACCGGGCGGGAACGTCGCCAGCGTCCACCCCGAATGGCGGTTGTACACGTGCTCGGCGCGCCAGAGAAAGTAGGGTATCCAGCCCACGTCGCCCTCGGTGAGCGAGAATTTCAATTGCGGGAAGTCCGACCAGAATTCGGCCCAGATCAGTTCGGTGAAGGTGAACATGCTCATCATCGACGACGCCGTCATCTGCACGCTGGGCGGCGCGTCCGTCGACACCTGCGGAGAGCGTGAGGCGGAGCCGACGTGAGTGCACAGCACGGTCTTGTTCTCGCACGCGGCCTCGAACAGCGGATACCAGTACTTGGTGTGAATGCTGGGCATCTGCAACGCCTCCGGATTCTCCGAGAACGTCACCGCGTGACAACCCTTGTCGGCCAGGCGTTTGACTTCCTTGGCGGCCTCGGCCACATCGAATAACGGCAGGATGCCGCACGGGATGAACCGGCCCGGATAAGCCCCGCACCATTCGTCGACGTGCCAGTCGTTGTAGGCCTTGATCATCACCAGATTCACCTCGCGGTCGGGACCCTGGTTGAGGACCTGGCCGGAGAATCCGGTGAAATTCGGAAAGTTCAACCCTGCCAGCTGGCCGCCGGCGTTCATGTCGCGGATCCGCTCGTCGACGTTGAAGCAGCCGGGCCGCATCTCGTCGTAGCGCGAGGCGTCGATGTTGTACATCTCGCGGGGCTTGCCGGCCACGGCGTTCAGGCCCATGTTACGGCCGCGGACCTCGCCGTAGTACCACTGCTGGATGCCGTCGGGTTCCAGGACCACCCGCGGGGCGCGGTCCTTGTACTTGGCGGGAACGTGCGCGTCGAACATGTCGGCCGGCTCGGCGATGTGATCGTCCACGCTGATCAGGATCAGATCGTCCTTGTCCATGCCGCGCTCCTCGGTCGACTTATAGCGACTAGTAGATAATGGTGTTCGTCACAGTGTCAACCGCCCGTGACCCGCTTGACGGGGTGGGCCCCGCCAACGGCTTTTGCTGCCTGGCAATGGCGCACGCGCGCCGACGTTCGTCCCGTCCAGGCCCCGTCCGCTCGGCTCAACGCGTCCGAAGGCTACGGACTAATAGTCCACACAAAGCAGCGCCACTGCACGGCATCCTGCGGTGCCGACGGGTCTCGCATGCCACCATGGGGCATGACCGGGCGCGGAAGGTAAACGGAAGTTGAGCACCAACAAGGCGGCGCGTCCGACCACCGCGGACGTGGCCCGGTTGGCCAGCGTGTCGACCGCCACGGTCAGCTATGTGCTGAACAACGCGCAGGGCCGCCGGATCTCCCCCGAAACCCGCGACGCCGTCTACCGCGCGGCCAAACTCCTCGGTTATCGGCCCAACCTCGCCGCCCGCAATCTCGCGCGCGGCAAAAGCGGTGTGGTGCTCTACGTGGTGCCGCACGTGGCCGTGGGCGAGATGCCGATGCAGGCCGGCAGCCGCATGACCACGGCACTGGCACGCCAAGGGTTGCTTCAGGTACAGATTTTCGAGACCGACGACGACCATCATGTCGTCGATGCGATCGCAAACCTGGACCCGGTCGCGATCACCAGCCTGTTCCCGCTGAGTCCGGCCGCCCGCGAGGCGGTGGCCCAAGCCGGCATCCCGCACATCGAGATCGGGACCCTGCCCGCACTCAACAACCCGCACCTTTCGGTCGGCGAGATGCGCGTCGCGCACCTCGTCGAGCGGGGCCATCGGCGAATCGCCTTCGCCTACACCGGGATCGACCGATGGAAACCATTGGGCGACTACTGGTTCGAAGGGGTTTCGCGGGCCGCGCAGGCGCGCGGCCTCCCGCCCGTGCGAGTCGACCAGGTCGCCCTCGACAACGCCGCCGACGTCGTCACCGGATGGGTGGGCGACGGCGTAACCGCCGTCTGCGCCCAAAGCGACGAGATAGCTTGCCTCGTGCTCTACGGCATCCACCAAGCGCGGCTGCGCTGTCCCAGCGACCTCGCGGTGATGGGCGTCGACGCCAGCCCCATGGGCATGGTCAGCACCCCACCGCTGACCACAGTTCAATTCGATCCCTGCGCGGTCGCCGACGCCGCGCTCGCCGCCGTCTTCGAGCGGCTGGGGCAACCCGCCCCGCCCTCCCCCGAGCTGACTGACATCGCCCACCTCGTGGTGCGGGCGTCGACCTGAGCGTCAGTCGGCCGGCGCGTAACGCAGCAGCGTGACGTCGTGTTCCGGGTAGTCGCAAAACACCGGTTTCACCCGCATCCCCACCCGGACGTCGGCCGGGTCCACGTTGACCATCTCGGTGGAAAACCTTGGCCCCTCGTCCCATTCGACGATGGCGAGCAGCTGCGGCACGGCATCGGCGAAGTGCGGGCTGACCGGCCGGTGGGCCACGGTGTAGGAGTACAGCGTCCCCATCCCGGAGATCTCGCGCCATTCCAGGTCGTCGGCCAGGGTGCGCGGCGCGCGCACCCGCGGATAGAACACATACGCCTGCAGCGACGGCGAATACTGGATGACGATGCGGTGCTGCGCGAGCGCGTCCCAAAACGGCGCGCTGGTCGGGGTTTTGACGGGCATCGGCCGCTCGAAGCTGGTCATGGGTGATCAGTCCCCCTCGAGGATGAGCGTGGTCTGCTCGGACAGGATCCCGCCGTTGCCGGACACGAAGGCGCGGTGGCAGTCGCCGACCTGCGCCGCCCCGGCGCGGCCCATGATCTGGCGGGTGGCGTCGCAGACGTGATGCATGCCGCCGGCCAAACCCGCCTGGCCGAAGCCCAATTGGCCGCCAGCGGTATTGAGCGGGAAGTCGCCGCGGAAGGTGAGGTCGTGGCCGGCGACGAATTCCATCCCCTTGCCCTTCTCGCAGAAACCGGCATCCTCGAGCGAGAGCAGCACGGTGATGGTGTAGCAGTCGTAGATCGAGACCATGTCCATCTGGTCCCGGGTCAGGCCCGTCATCTCGAACGCCGTGTCGGCGGCGGCGGCGATCGGGGTACGCAGCAGGTCCTCGGCGTAGGTCGGCGTCTTGAACGGCACGTGTTCGCCAAATCCCTTGATCCACACCGCCCGATTGCGTGAGCGCTTGGCGAGGTCCGCGTTGGCGACCACGACGGCGGCGCCCCCCACGCACGGCATGACGATCTCCAGCATGTGCAGCGGGTCGGCGATGACCGGGCTGGCCAGGACGTCATCGACGGTCAGCGGCTTGTCCTTCCAGATCGCGCCTTCGGTGTGGTTGGCGTTGGTGCGCTGGTCGACGACGATCTTGGCCATCGCCCGCTCGTCGTAGCCATAGACCGCCGCATAGCGTTGGGCCACCTGGCCATACGGGCCGTTCTGACCGAGGTTTCCGTACGGGATCTCGAATTCGGCCTGGGGAGAACCGTATTGGTTGCTCGACGACCCGAAATACAATGCGTCGCCGAGCGATCTGGGTTTCTTCGGTGACATCGGGGTGATGTACCGGGCGGGCAGCGCGCACAACACCGCGTCGCAGATGCCGAGCTCGACGGCGGCGGCGGCCCGCCACACCATGGCCGCGGCGCTGGCGCCGCCCAGGTCCACGTGTTCGGCGAACCTCGCTCCAACCCCGAGGTATTCGGCGATGGTGGAGGGGACGAAGATCTCCGACTCCGCCAGGTGTGACGCCACGATGCCGTCGACGACCTCGAAAGGCAGCCCCGCATCGGCGAGTGCGGCGGCGCCGAGTTCCGCCCATTGTTCGATGACGAAGGGGGCGGGTGACGCCTTGGTCATGCGTTCGGGTGGAAGTTCGACGTACCCGACGATCGCGGCCTCGCCACGTAATCCCATGAGCTGTCCTACTTTCGGGGTAGTCCGAGGATCATTTGGGCGATGATGTTGAGCTGAATCTCCCTGGTCCCCCCGCCGATGAGCTCGGCCGGCAGATGCAGATACGGTTCCACGACCGCGCTGTCGGCGTCGTCGACCATCGCGACCTGCCCGGTGAGCTGCAGCGTGGCCTGGAAGGTGCGCCGCAGCAGCACATTCATCGCGACCTTGGCGATGCTGGACGCCGGGCCGGACGCCTGCCCGTCGAGCAGCCGAATGGTTTCCCGCACCCCGAGCGCCCTGATCGCGTTGGTGTAGGCGTCGAGCTCGCCGAGCGCACGCAACGCGTCGTCGCGGTCGGGACCGGGTTGCGCGGCGAGCCGACGCAGTGCGACGGCGCGGTCGAACTTGACGTATCCGCTGATGGCCGAGCGCTCTTCGGCCATCGTGGCGATCGCCAGGCTCCAGCCGTCGGTTGGGCCACCCAGCAGCATCTCGTCCGGAACAAAGACGTCGTTGAGGAATACCTCGTTGAAGTGTGCCTGCCCGGTCGCCGTCTTGATCGGCTGGATCTCCACCCCGGGGGAACGCATGTCGAGGATGAAGTAGCCGATCCCGCGGTGCTTGCTGGCTTCGGGGTCGGTGCGCGCGAGTAGCGCACCCAGGTCGGCGTATTGGGCCAACGACGTCCAGATCTTGTGGCCGTTGATCCGCCAGCCGCCATCGACCTTGGTCGCGCGGGTGGCCAGCGACGCGAGGTCGGAGCCGGCTCCCGGCTCGCTGAACAGCTGGCACCACAGGATGTCGCCGCGTTGCGTCGCCGGGATGAGCCGCTCCTGCAGGTCTTTTGGCGCGGCAGCCAACACCGAGGGCAGGATCCATTCGGCGATGTTCAGCGAAGGCCGAACAAGCGCGGGCCGCTTGGCGAACTCCTCGTCGATGATGAGCTGTTTCAACGGATCCGCATCAACGCCCCACGGCGCCGGCCAGTGCGGCGCCATGAGGCCGGCGTCGGCGATCAACGTGCGTTGCGGCCCGGTGGCGAGGTGCTCATAATCGCCGTGCGGTGCGGGCTTGTCGTTGCGCAACTGCAGGGCCGCATCGAGCGTCTCGGCCACCCAGGATCGGAATTCGGGTTCCGCGTCACCGAGATTCACCGACATGTCGCGCGTCTGGGTGCAGGTGAGCTCCCCGAGCCGGCGCGCCCAGCGATTCGCCGGACCGATCGATCCCGCCAGGCTGATGGCCCGCCGCCAGTACAGGTGCACGTCGTGTTCCCAGGTGAAGCCGATGGCGCCGAGCATCGTCAACGCGTCGAGCACCAGATCCGGGGCCGGCGAGATGGCGATCACGGCCGCGCCGGCGGCGGCCATCCGGTGCTGGTCGAGTGCTTCGTCGACGGCGCGCACCGCGTCCCAGGCCGCGGCGGTGGCCAACTCGCTGTTGACCAACAGCATTGCCGCACTGTGCTGTAACGCCTGGAAGGTACCGATCACCTTGCCGAATTGTTCGCGGCTGCGCAGGTGGGCGGTAGCGGCCTGCACACACCACTGGACGATGCCGGCCGTCACGCTGGCGACGAATCCCACGAGCACGCAGCGTGCGCGCTCGGGGTCGATGCCGGTGAGCATTTCGGGGTCCGTCGCGGTGTAGTCGTCGAGGCGCACGATCCCTGCGTCGCCGACCAGGTCGGTGCCCGAGACGGGTTCGACTGTCACCGTGGGCTTTTGGGTGTCGACCGGCACCCAGACGATGTCGCCGTCCCGGGTCCGCGCGCCGACGAGGATGATCCGCGCCGCGCACACGCCCGTGGTGACCTCCGACGCGCCGCCGAGAACCCACCGCCCGTCCTCGGCCCGCGCGTGCAGGTCGCCGTCACCCGGAAGCACCACGGCGGCGGTGACCCCGGCCGCAAGGTCACGCACCAGTGATTGCGCGCCCGGTGTCGGATCGGCGAGCAACGCGACCGCACCGGCGGCCACCGTCGGCAGCAGCGGACCGGGCAACAGCGACTTACCCGCCGACTCCAGCACGCATGCGGCGTCGATCAGCCGTCCGCCCTGGCCGCCGAGGTCCTCCGGGAGGTGCACGGCATGAAACCCGTTGGCGACCAGCGCATCCCACCATGCGGGGAGGCGGCCCGCCGCGAGCTCATCGAAGCTGTCGCGCGTCGCGGCGATGGGCGCATTCCGGGCGGCGAACTGCTCGACGGCGTCGCAAAGGTCCTGTTGTTCCGGGCTCAGTCCCAGGGTCATGAGGGCGGCCGCAAAGTGACTGACGTTGGCCGCACTGACTGCTACCCTTCCGGCTCCTATTGCGAGTCTGACAAGACGGACCGTCTCGTCTTGTGGCAGACTACCGGGGGTAGTCAGGATATGTAAAGCTGGCCTGCGCAGCAGTGAGGACCACCAGATGCCAAGCGATCTCACCGAGGTGGGCACGCCGGCGAACTCGCCCCGGCGTCGCAGCGAGAAGTCCCGCACGGCGATCGTCACCGCCACGCGCGAACTGCTCCTCGAGCGCGGGTTCGACGGTCTGACCATCGAGGCGGTCGCCGCCCGCGCCGGCGTGGGCAAGCAGACGATCTACCGCTGGTGGCCCACCCGTCCCGCGCTGGTCGCCGACGTCATGCTGGAAGACGCCGACAGGCTGCTCGCGTCGGTCAGCCACAGCGGCGATCTGGCGGCCGATCTCGTGGCGTGGGTCGGCAAGCTGTTCACCAGCCTGACGACACCGCGGGGCTCGGCCATGCTGCGCACCCTGACCGTCGCCTGCATGGAACACGAGGACACCGCCGTCAAACTGCGCGCGGGATTCAGTGCGCCGCTGCACGATAGCGTGCGGGCCCGGTTGCTCGCCGACGGCATCGACGAGGCGACCGCCGAATCGGCCGCGGACGCCATCGTCGGCGGCGTGGTGTATCCGATCCTGTCGGGCGCGCAGCCCTACTCCCGGCGGCGGGCGGAACGGACCACCCGGCTCATCGTGGAAGCACTCATCGGCGGCTGACGGAGCCGCGGCCCGGCACCGAGCAGAAGATGCGCGAATTCCTCGCCTCCCATCCCTCCGACGGCGGGCACAGCCGCTACAGCTGGTCGGACACCGGGCCCAGGTTGTCACCCGCGCGCTCCAGGCCGAACGCTCGGCCGTGGGCCGAGGTCGGCGTGAGGGATGCCAGCAACGCGTCGCGCGAGGGTGACCGCAACCCACGCGACGCCCATGCCAGCGCACGCAACACTCCCGCCTGCCACACCATGGCCGCGAGCCCGATGGCGCCCGTGGCAAGGGCGGTGCCGAGGTAGCCACCGGATGCGGTGCGTGCGCGCTTACGCGGATCGTTGGCCAACGGCCCGCCCACGAGCTGCATCACGCCGACCAGCGCGTCGCTGAAGCCGTCGATGATGCCCAGGGCCGCCGCGGAGCCGTGCAACGTGCTGGTCAGGAAGGTCGGCAGCAGCGCGGTCGTGATTTCGTGGCCGGAGTCGGAGAAGAAGCTCGTCGCGCCGACGGCGCCGACGCCCGGCGTCAACCAGCGTTCGTCGGCGCTCGCGCGGGTCATTGGAGCTTGCGGCCGGAGAAATCGACGTGCGGGCCTGCCTCGCTGCGGGCGAGCCGGTTGTCGACACCGCTGATGGGCATGGCTCCACTTTCGATCGGTAGGAGCCATCAACCCGTGTGGGCGGTTCGGATGCTGAACGTCATCCCGGCGGAGATCCATCGCCGCGACGCCCAGCGTAGCCTCCGGTGCCCAGTTAGAACGACTCAACCGCGCGAATCCCACATCCCGCTCGCCGAAACGCCCGAAACATCAGAGGCATAACGGTTCTCCTGAATCCCGATCACCCAGGAACCGTTCGCGAGTCCCACCGCGGTTGTCGATTGCGTCCCCGCTCCGGGGCGTAGTATCTGGGCAATGATGGGACCGGGCGATGTCCCCGTCGATGGCGACATGAAAGCTCTTGTGTACCAATACTTGAGGTGCGGCGGTGGATGACGACTGCCTGAAGCTCACCACCTATCTCGCGGAGCGCCGGCGGACCGGCGATGGTTTTGTCTCCGACGTGCTGCTCGGTCTCTACGAGCAGCACCGCATTGCTACTAGCGTGGTGCTGCGCGGAATCAGCGGCTTCGGCACCATGCGCCACTTTCGCACAGATCAGTCGTTGACGCTGTCCGAAGATCCGCCCGTCGTGATCGTCGCGGTCGACACCAGAACGAAGATGGAGCCCCTGCTCGACCCCGTGCTGACGATCAAACAACGCGGCCTCGTCACCTTGGAGCGTGCGCGGCTCCTGCAAGACGACATCGGTTCCCCGCAACTACCCGATGACCCGGGCGACGCCGTCAAATTGACGATCTATGTTGGCCGCAAGCAACGCGTCAACGGGGCGCCGGCCTACATCGCGCTCTGCGATTTGATGCATCGGCGCGGCCTCGCCGGCGCCACGGTGCTGTTGGGCGTGGACGGTGTCGCGCACGGAGAACGCCAGCGCGCCAACTTCTTTGGCCGCAACGCTGACGTTCCGATGATGATCCTCGTCGTCGGCTCCGGCGAGCGCATCGGCCGGGTGTTGCCGGAACTCGCCGGGCTGCTGCGCACGCCCATATTCACCCTGGAACGCGTCCGCGTCTGCAAGCGCGACGGCGAACTCCTGGAACGGCCGCACGCCCTGCCCGGGGTCGACGAACACGGCCTGCCGCTGTGGCAGAAGTTGACGATCTACACCTCCGAATCGGCGCACCACGGCGGCGTGCCGATTCACCGGGCCATCGTGCAGCGGCTGCGCCAGGCCAAAACCGCGGACGGCGCCACCGTCCTGCGCGGTGTGTGGGGTTTTCACGGCGATCACCCGCCCCATGGAGACAAGCTGTTCTCGCTGACTCGCCGGGTGCCCGTGGTCACCATCGTGATCGACACCCCGGCCAGCATCGCCGAATCCTTCGACGTCATCGACGAATTGACCAGTCGCGAGGGCTTGGTCACCAGCGAGATGGTGCCCGCGCTGGTGTCCGACGAAGGCGACAGCGGGCAGGGCCCGCCGCGCATGGCCCGGCACCGCTACTAGCGGGTCGCCGCCATCGGGATAGTCAGCCCGCGATCGAGGCGTCGTAGATCGACTGGATCGCCTTGTCCAGCGTGGTGTTGAACTGCTCGTCGGACTGGTCGACGGAGAGCCCCTCGGTGAGCGCGCGGCTGAAGCTGGCGATCAGGCCGGTGTTCTTGGCCAGCAGCTCGTTGGCCTCCTCGCGCGAGTAGCCACCGGAGAGCGCGACCACCCGCATCACCTTCGGGTGTTCGATCAGCGGACGGTAGTAGTTGGCCTCGGTGGGCAGGCTCAGCTTGAGCATCACGCGCTGCCCGTCGGGCACGCCGGCGAGCTGCTTGGTGATCTCGTCGCGCAGGATGCTCTCGGCCTCGGCCTTGTCCGAGATCGAGATGGTGACCTCGGGCTCGATGATCGGCACCAGCCCGTGCGAGAGAACCTGGCGGGCGACCTCGAATTGCTGGGCGACCACGGCGGCGATGCCCTCGGCATTGGCGCCGCCGATCACCGACCGTTCCTTGGTGCCGAACACGCCCTTGCCCACGGCCCGCTCCAGCAGTTCGTCGAGCCCCGGCATCGGCTTCATCAGCTGGACGTCGTCGGCCGCGTCCGCGAGCCCCTTGTCGATCTTGAGGATCGGCACCACACCCTTGGTCTCCCACAGGTAGGTGGTCGACGGCTTGCCCTCGATCTCGCGGTCCATGGTCTGTTCGAACAGGATCGCCGCCAGCACCCGCTCACCGGTGAACGACGGGGCGGTGATGATCCGCGAACGCATCTCGTGGATGAGGTCGAACATCTCCTTGTCGGAGGAGTACGCGCTGTCCTGGATGCCGTACAGGCGCAGCGCCTTGGGCGTCGAGCCGCCGCTCTGGTCGAGCGCCGCGATGAACCCCTTGCCCGACGTCATCCGGTCCGCTTGCTGCTGGTTCGACATTGAACTCTTCACTCCCTCGTAATGGGCGCACCCGGCCGGGGAGGCCGCCGCGCTCAAGCCTGAATCGTGCCGATCATATTCGGCCAGCCCCAACCGGAGCAGACAGGCCGTCGCGGACCGCCCGCGCGGCGGGAATCGTGCAGCATTTTGAGGCGGGATCGCCGCGTGTCCTACCATTGACCAAACACTTGTAGCTGTATCTGCACTTAGCAGCGCAGATCGACGGGGTGGATCTCCCCCGTGGGCAAGCGTGTTCCCGAGGGGTTGAATCAGCAGCCCCCGGATTTGGCAGTGGCTGTACGAGAGCTAGCGGTGTCCCGCACGGGACCGAATGTGAGTGATGGACCATGGGCGAACAATCCGGCGATGTCGTCGATCCAACCGCTTTTGAAGTGGGCAAACACCAGGTAGATCAGGCGGTCGTGCTCACCGTCTCGGGCGAAGTGGACATGCTGAGCGCCCCACACCTGGCCGACGCCATCCAGACCGCGCTGGCCACCAAACCCGCGGCGCTCATCGTCGATCTGTCCAAGGTCGGTTTCCTGGCCTCGGCGGGAATGACCGTGCTGGTGACCGCGAAAGCAGAGGTCGAACCGCCGACGAAGTTCGCGGTCGTCGCCAACGGCTCGGCCACGAGCAGGCCGATCAAGCTGATGGGGATTGACAGCGTGCTCGCGCTGTACAGCAGCCTCGACGGCGCGCTGAGCGGTCTCGCCGGGGAATGAGCCTCGACTAGCGTGCGGACACACCTGGGGACGATGGGTCGCTCTGATCAGCCTCATCACGCGTCGAACGTCGATGACCGCACCCTGTTCGTGCGCACGCGCGTGGCGGCCGACGCGCGCAGCGCCGCCCGGGCCCGCGCCGAGTTCGCAGCGTGGCTGAGCCGGTATTTCACGCTGTGTGACGACCGCTTCAGCGATCTGCTCCTGGCGGTGAACGAAGCGATCGCCAATGCTGCGGAGTTCGCTTACGTCGACGCGACGCAGCGCGGGACGGTCGACATCAGAGCGGCCTACGACGGCGCCGCCGACACCCTCGCCATGACCGTCGATGATCGCGGCCGGTGGCGGCAGAAGATGCCGGCGCAGCGCCACCGGCAGATGCGTGGCCGCGGCATCCCGTTGATGGAGGCGCTCGCCGACGAAGCGGCCATCGACCGCACTCCGCAGGGCACCCGCGTCACCTTGACCTGGGCCAACCTGACCCGGTCCGCCTGCAACGCCTGAACGCCCGCGCCGCCTACCCGGCCAGCACCTGCGCAAGGCGGTCTTCGCGCGCCAGCACCGGCCCGTCGTCGACGGGCTCGTCGATTCCCAGCTCGGTGAGCCCGGCCTTGGTCAGCAACGAGGTCCCGTAGGCGGCGAGCGCGAGCTTTTGATCGTCGCTGTGGCCGTCCTCGACGAGCATCGCGCCGATGAGGCAGATGACGGCCATCTTGTAGGCGTTGAACGCCCGGTACCAGGGCCGGTTGGCGACCTTGATCCCACTGGCCGACTCGTAGTGCGCCAGCAGGGCATCGATGGCCGGGGCCGCGGGATGGCTGTTGATCCCGACGGGCTGCATCCACAGCATCTCGAGCCAGCCGATGTCGGTGAGCGGGTCGCCGATGGTCGTCATCTCCCAATCGAAGACGGCGCTCACCTCACCGGCGATGAAGGCGAAGTTGCCCGGCTTCGCGTCGCCGTGCACGAGCGTGACCCTCGGGCACGGGTCGGGCTTGCCGGCGAGCAGGGCCCGATGGAGGCGCTCCAGCGCGGGCAGGCGGCCGCGCTTGACCCGGTTCATCTCCGCGGCCCAGTGGCCCAGTTCGCGGTCCAGGTGGTTGGCGCCGTCGTCCAGGGCGTGCAGCCCGGTGCGGGAGAGGTCGACGGCGTGGATGGCGGCCAGTTGTTCGACCAGGCTCCGGCACATCCGGACCACCGTGTCGTCGGCGGCGCCGGCCGGCGGCTCCATTTCGTACACCTCGCCGGCGACCCGCTCCATCACGAAGAACGGCCGACCGAGCACCTCGCCGGTCGGTTCGAGCCACAGCGCCGGCGGGACCCGGACCGGCGTCTCGGCCAACGCGCGCAGGATCGCGAACTGGCGGGCGAGGTCGTAGGGCTCCAGCAGCGCGGGCGGCCGGGGTCGCAGCCGCAACACCACGTCTCGCCGGTCGTCCTGGCCGGCGCGCCGGGTGACGACGCGCAGCGTCATCATCTCGGCCGAGTGCCCGAAGCTCACCCGATCGATGCCCTCGAGGCGGAGGTCATCGGCATCGGGCACCTGGGCGCGCACCCAATCGCCCAGCCGCCGTTCCAGATCGGCCCCCAGCGTCACCGCCGAGCCCCTTCGCCGTCTTTCTGCAAGCGATCGACCGGGGTCTTGTCCTGGGTGAACGCGGACATGTCCATCGCCGTCCAGTTGGGGTAGCGGGTATAGCCCTGGCCTCCCAGCAGCAATTCGAAGATGCCCCAACCGGTGTCGCCGTCGCGCTCGAATCGCATCAGCTGGTCGAGCGCCATCGATTTGCTCTCGGTCTCGGACAGCTGCTCGGGATGGCTGCTGTCCCAGGCGAAGTGGATGAAGTAGGCGCCGCCGCCCAGGTCTTCGTATTGGCAGTGCGCCATCGGCAGCCCGTAGTAGGCGTTGACGTGCTGGTGGGGCGCCTCGGCGATGACACGATGGGCCCGTCCGTCTTCGTCGGTGAACACGAGCACCGCGCGGGTGGGTCGCTTGCGGGCGCCGTCGAATTCGACGTCGTGCTCGATCTTGACGAATCGTTTCGACAGCCTCCCATCCGCGTAGGTGATGCCCCCGTCGACGTAATGCACTGTGCCGTCAGCAGATTCGATGATCCACGCTTCGATGGCATGGTCGTCGAACCCGGCGTCGAGCCACAACCAGAAGTCGATCTTGTCCGAGACCCGCACGCCGAAGGTGCGGTCGCGGCCGCCGTGAAAGCCGTCGACGCTGATGCGTTCGCCGTCGATCGTCACCCAGCCGCTCCATCGCCCGGGTTCTTTCATGTGGTACATGTCGGCCAACATCTGACCGTCCTTGCCGCGCACCTTCATGGGCAACAGCTCCCACATCGGGGCGCTGGGTTCGTAGTAGAGCTCCCACTCGATTCCGGAGTTGTTGGGTTCGACGTCCAGTCGCCACTTCTTGAGCGGCTCGATGCAGGTCCAGCGCATCGGTCCGGCGCTCAGGTCATCGCGGTCCCCGCCGGTGACGGGCCGCCCGGACAGCAGGTCCCAGTGCCGGCCGTCGGCGAGGCTGACCTTGACGTAGCCCAATCCGCTGCCGGTGTTGGGGTTGTTGCCGTAGCCGCTGGCCAGCAGCATGGTGCCGTCCGGTGATGCGGCGAAGAAGTAGCACCGATCCGACCACGTCGGATCGGTGTTGTGCACCTGGTCGAACGTGCTCGGCAGCTGGTGGGTGAACGATTCGTCCGCGGCGGAATACGCCATCAATCGGCCCTTCTGGCTATGTTTATCGTTGCGCTGCAACATGTTTCGTCGGAGGATTCCCGCCCGCCCGGATCGGCATCCGATACCGAAGCCGCACAACGCATCCCGTAACATCGCCGCCATGGAACCGAGCCGGCGGTGGGGCGACGATCGCGCGATCCTCGATGACGAGGAGGCCCGTAGACGGATCCTGGAGGCCGCCGGCCGCTGCATCGTCCGGCGCGGCAACACCCAGTTCCGCATGGGCGAAGTCGCCGACGAGGCCGGGGTGTCGCGCTCGACGGTGTACCGCTACTTTCGGGGCCGCGACGATGTCCTGCTGGGCCTGATGCTGGCGCGTATCGACACCGCGCTCGACGAGCTGGTGCGCTCGCTGCCCGCGCCCGACGACCCCGTGCGATCGGTGCCCGAGATGGTGCTGGCGCGCGTGGAATCGGTGGACGGCAACCCGCTGAACGAAGCACTGTTCGCGGCCGAGAGCACCGCGGTGGCCTCGGCGCTCGAGAAGGGGTCCGAACCGATCGTCGAGCTCCTGCTGCGGCATTACGGCCCGTTGCTCGACCGCTGGAAAGCGGCGGGGCTGCTCTACCCCGATGTCGATTTCCGGTCGATCGTCCAGTGGTTGCACAGCGCGACCCTGTTTCTGCTGGCGCCCTCGTGGCGCTACCGCCCCGCGGCCGACAAACGCGAATTCGTCGAACAGCTCGTGGTGAGGGCCCTGGTTCCACAGATCAGACAATAATCGTCTATTGTCTGATGTCCAGACGTTCGATTGGTTTTCTCCGACGGCGTTGGTGTCGCTGACGCGGCAGCGGGGTCGGGCTGAAAACCGGGGTGGATGGATATGAAAAATCTTGTGGGACAAGCCTTCTCCTTCGCCGGCTTGGCCGCGCACCTGGGCCGGGGCGCGGGCCGGGTGGTGGCCGATGCGGTGGTGGGTGGCCGGTTCGGCTTGCCGCGGACGGTCGAAGAGATCGATCCCGCGGTCCTTTCCCGGGTCATCGGAACCACCGTCCGGTCGGTCCGCGTGCTGAGCAGGGACGCGGGCACCTCCTCGCGGGCCCGGCTGGTGCTGACCGGCAAGGACGTCCCGGAGTCGGTGTTCGTCAAGGTCGCGGCGAAGACCGCCGCCACCCGCCTGATGGGTGAGCTCGGCCGGCTCGGGCACACCGAGGTGCGCTTCTACCGCGAGCTCGCGCCCCAGGTCATCGGCGTCCCCTACTGCTACGGCGCGGCGTTCGACCCGTGGACGGGCCGGTACCTGCTGGTGCTGGAGGATCTGCCGGCCGAATCGTGCGAGTTCCCTGACACCTTGCACCCGCTGTCGGCCGACCAGGCCGGTCTCATCGTCGAGCTGTTGGCCGAGCTGCACGCCACGTTCTGGGGGCGGCTGCCGCGCGACGGGCGCGGGCCGCTGGGCTGGCTGTATACGCCGTCCGGCGACGTGACGTCGTTGTTGACCGGCTCGCTGATGCACAGCTCGATCAAGCGGCTTGCCGAGCGCACCACGATTCCGGTGGAAAAGGGCGGCTTCATCGCCGACAACTACCGCGCCGTGGCCGCGCTCATCGACGCTCCCCCACACACCGTCATGCACGGCGACGCCCATCCCGGCAACATGTACTTCCACGGCGGCAAGGCCGGGCTGCTGGACTGGCAGGCGGTGCGACGCGGGCACCCCTCCCGCGAGCTCGCCTACACGCTGATCACCAGCCTGACCCCGGAGGACCGGCGGGCCAGCCAACGCGACCTCCTCGACGACTACCGGCGGGCGCTGGTGGCGGCCGGCGGCCCCGAGCTGGACCGCGACGACCTGTGGCTGCGGTTCCGCCAGGGCGCGCTGTACGCCTATGTCGCCCCGCTGATCACCACCGGGATGGGGGGAATGCAGGTCGAAGAGATCGCCATGGAAGGCCTGCGCCGCGGCGTCGCCGCGCTCGACGACCTCGAGACCGTCGCCGCCCTGAAGAGTTCTCTGTAAGGCTCGCGAATTCGGCTGAAGCTATTGCCTTCCCCGCGCCACGAGTTACGCTACCTACCGTAGCGAAATGCTGTGCGCCTTCCGCTCAGCCCTCCGAGACAGCCCGCGGCGGCGAAGAGGAGTCTCATGTTCGACCTGAAGATCACCGGTGGAACCATCGTCGACGGCACGGGCGCCGAGCGCTACCGCGCCGACGTCGGCATCAAGGACGGCAAGATCGTCGACGTCGTCCGCCGCTCCGCCGACGGCCCCGAGATGGGCGGGGAGGCGGCCGAAACCATCGACGCCACAGGGCATGTGGTGGCCCCCGGCTTCGTCGACATCCACACCCACTACGACGGCCAGGTGACCTGGGACGGCTTGCTGGAGCCGTCCAGCGGCCACGGCGTCACCACGATCGTGACCGGCAACTGCGGCGTCGGCTTCGCGCCGGTGCGCCCGGGCACCGAGCAGTGGCTGATCGAGCTGATGGAGGGCGTCGAGGACATCCCCGGCACCGCGCTGACCGAGGGCATCACCTGGGGCTGGGAGACCTACCCGGAGTACCTCGACGCGATCGGCAAGCAGAAGTTCTCCGTCGACGTGGGCAGCCAGGTGGCCCACGGCGCCATCCGCGCCTACGCGATGGGCGAACGAGGCGCGCGCAACGAACCCGCCACCCCGGACGACATCGAGGCCATGGGCCGGCTGGTTCGCGAGGCGATTGAAGCCGGCGCGCTGGGCTTCTCGACGTCACGCACGATGGGGCACCGCGCGATGGATGGCGAACCGGTTCCCGGCACGTTCGCCGCGGAGGAAGAACTGTTCGGCCTGGGCCGCGCCATGGCGGCCGGCGGCCAGGCGGTGTTCGAGCTGGCCCCGCAGGGCGCCGCGGGCGAAGACATCATCGGCCCCAAAAAAGAGCTGGAGTGGATGCGGCGCCTCAGCGGCGAGATCGACCGCCCGGTGTCGTTCGCGCTGATCCAGGTGGACGCCGACCCGAACTTGTGGCGCGAGATGCTGGACCTGTCCGCGGACGCACACGCCGCGGGCGCCCGCCTGTATCCGCAGATCGCGGCGCGCCCGTTCGGCATGATGATCGGCTTCCAGGGCCATCACGGCTTCAGCCACCGCCCCACCTACCGCCGGTTGAAGGCCGAGTGTGGCCGCGAGGAGCTCGCGCAGCGGCTCGCCGATCCCGCGGTGAAGGCGGCGATCCTGTCCGAGGACGACCTGCCCGTGGACCCGACCCTGTTGTTCGACGGCATGTTCGCGTTGGTGCAGCACTCGCTCGGACGGCTCTACTCCCTGGGTAACCCTCCCGACTACGAGCCGACGCCCGACCGCACCGTCGCGGCGATCGCCCAGGCCCGCGGCGAGGATCCGTTGTCCACGCTGTACGACCTCATGCTCGAGTCCAACGCGACCAACATGCTGATGCTGCCGATGTTCAACTACGCCGACGGAAACTGCGACGCGATCCGCGAGATGATGCTGCATCCCGCCGGCGTGCTCGGGCTGTCCGACGGCGGCGCGCACTGCGGGATGATCTGCGACGCTTCGTATCCGACGTTCCTGCTGACGCACTGGGCGCGGGATCGCAAGCGGGGCGAGAAGCTGTCGCTGGAATACGTGATTCGCAAGCAGTCCCGCGACACCGCCCACCTGTTCGGCCTCACCGACCGCGGCACCATCGAGCCCGGCAAGAAGGCCGACATCAACGTCATCGACATGGATGCGCTGAGGCTGCACCCGGCGGCGATGGCCTTCGACCTGCCGGCCGGGGGAAACCGGATCCTGCAGGGCGCCAGCGGATATGCGGCGACCATCGTCAGCGGGACCGTGACCCGTCGCAACGACGTCGACACCGGGGCCAGGCCCGGACGCCTGGTCCGCGGAGCGCGCTGAGAGCTCCGCCCGATGGCAACGGCGCGCACCCGCTCGCACGTCGACGAGGATGCGATCGGCACCCCGCCGGAGAACCCGACGCTGGTGCCGGCCGAGCGTTACTACTCCCCCGCCTTCGCCGCCCTCGAGGCGGAGCGGATGTGGCCGAGGGTGTGGCAGCTGGCGTGCATGGTCGACCACGTCGCGGAGCCCGGCGACTATTTCGAATACCGCTGCGGGCCGTACGGGGTGCTGATCGTCCGTGACGACGACGGGGAGCTCCGCGCGTTCCAGAACGTGTGCCGGCATCGCGGCAATTCGTTGTGCACCGGCTCGGGTTCGGGCCTGCGCGAGCTCAAGTGCGGCTATCACGGGTGGACCTGGGACCTGGCCGGCGCGCTGAAACGGGTGCCGAACCGCAAGGGCTTCGGCGGGCTGCGCATGTCCGACTTCCCACTGATACCGGCCCGCGTCGCGACGTGGGCGGGACTCGTCTTCGTCAACCTCGACCCGGGCGCGATGCCCCTGATCGAGTACCTGGAGGCGGTGCCCGACGACATCGCCTGGTGCCATCTGGAGGACTTCCGCTGCTACGCCACGCTCACCGTCGACGTCGACGCCAACTGGAAAACGATCGCGGACGGCTACAGCGAGACCTATCACATCCAGACCCTGCACCCCGAACTGCTGCGTTGCGTCGACGATATCCATGCGCCGCAACGGATTTGGGGTCACACAGGTAAGTCGGATCAGCCCTACGGCGTGCCGAGCCCGCGCTTGGGCGGCGCGCTGAGCGACGAAGAAGTGTGGGACGCCTACGTCTACACCCAGGGCGCGCTGATGGGCGCGGCCGAGGGCACGCCCTTCCCGGCCGACGAACGACGCCCCGGACAGACGGTGGCCGAACTGATCGCCGAGCGAACCCGGGCCTTCGCCGCGGGCCGTGGCGTCGATCTCAACTGGGCTGACACCGACCGAATGACCCGACTGCACCAGTACAACGTGTTCCCCAACATGACCTTGTTAGCCAACGCCGACCACCTCACCGTCATGTGTTCGCGACCGGGCGCCTCCCCCGACAAAGGCGAGCTGGTGATGTTCTTGATGACCCGGATGCCGCCGGGCGCGCCGCGCACCAAGCCGACCGATGTGCGGATGGCCGCCGAGGCGGCCGAGCCGGGCATCGTGCTCACCCAGGACATCGCGGTGCTCCCCGGCCTGCAGCGCGGCATGCACCAGCCCGGCTTCACGCATCTGGTTTTGTCCAGCGAGGAACGTCGCGTGATCAACATGCACCGCAACCTGGAGCGCTACCTCGACCTGCCCGCGTCGCAGCAAATGAGCGGCGGCGCGGCGAAATGACCTCTCGCAACATAGTTCGTGTACACACGGCCAAAGTGGCCCCGGGCGATTTAGAATCCGGCTTGTGATGACCCCGTCTTACCCCTGGGGGGACGATCGAGGGCAACTTTCGCGCCAACTACGGCTGCCGTATCACACGCTCCGCCGACGGCGGGCGCGCCGTCTGTGCCACAGTTTCGAGCGGGTGGGTGTTCGGACGGCACCGGAGCGGCTGCGCGAAATGGTGGCGGGCGCGCCGCTGGCCGCTCACGAATTGATCAACGTGAATTTCGCGCTGATCGCGATTCAGCTCGACCGCGAGTCTCGCGCGGCGCGATACAAGCGGCTCAAACAACGCGGTACCCGTTCGCTGATGTTCGCGGGCCTGGTCATGGTGGTGCTGAACTTCCTCGTGTGCATGGCCTACGTGCTGCTGAACCTCGCCGAGCAGTCGGCGCCGCTGTAGCACCCTCAGCGCGGGGCGACGATGCCGTTGTCGTACGCATACACGATCGCGGCCGCGCGATCGCGCAAGTCGAGCTTGCCGAAGATCCGCCCGATGTGGCTCTTGACGGTCACGCCGGAAATGCAGAGTTCGCCGGCGATCTCGGTATTGGACAGGCCCTGGCCGATCAATGTCAGGACGTCGAGCTCGCGGGTCGTCAGCTCGGCGATCGCGGTGCCGCGCGGGCCGGGGGCCGCCTTGCGGTACGTGGTGAGCACCCGCGAGGTCACCGCGGGATCCAGGTAGCTGTCTCCGCGGGCGACCGCGCGCACCGCGCGGATCAGCTCTTCGGCGGAGGAGTCTTTGAGCACGAAGCCGGCCGCTCCGGCGCGCAGCGCCCCGGACAACAGCTCGTCCTCGTTGAAGGTGGTGAGCGCGAGCACCGGCGGCCTGCCGCCCAGCCGGCGGGTCGCCTCGATGCCGTCGACGCGGCGCATCCGCAGATCCATCACGACGACGTCGGGTCGATGCTCGGCCACCGCGGCGGGCACCTCGTCGCCGTCGGCGCACTCCGCGACGATGACGAAACCGTCCTTGCGGCGCAGGATTCGGCGCAGCCCCGAGCGCACCAGGTCTTGGTCGTCGACGAGCAGCACGGCGATCTCGGGCCCCGGGTCGGTCACAGCTTGCACCACCGCGGGCGCCAGCTGGTGTCGCCGTCGTGCAGCGGTATCTCGGCGCGCACCGACCACCCGTCCGGGGTCGGGCCGACGTCGAGGGCGCCGCCGAGCAGGTCGACGCGCTGGCGCATGCCGCGCAGGCCGCGCCCCTCCGCCGATCTCGCGGCCACCACCGCGGCCGGGAGCAGATTGCTGACCGCGAGCCGGGCCGACGCCGGCGAAATGTCGAGCACCACACTGGCTTTCGATTCGGGCGCGTGCTTGGCGATGTTGGCCAGCGACTCCTGGGTGATGCGGTAGAGCCCGAGACCCACCGCGGCCGACACGTGATCGGTGGGTCCCTCGACGCACAGCGTGACGGCCAGGCCCGCTTGCTGAAAGCCCGCGACGAGCGCCGGGACGTCGTCGATGCCGGGTTCGGGCGTGGTCTGCGCCGTTTTGGTCGGCCAGTTGTCGAGCAGCCCGACGGTACGGCGGATGTCGGCCATCGCCTGCCGGCCCAGCTTCTCGGCCTGCTCCAGCGCATCGACAGCGTCGTCGACGTCGCGATCCTGCTGCAGCGCGCGGCGCGCACCGGTCACATGCAACAGGGTGATGCTGAGCGAATGCGCGATGACGTCGTGCACTTCGCGCGCGATGCGCCGGCGTTCGTCGGCGGCGGCGTGCGCGGCCAACAAATTCTGCGCCTCGATTTGTTCGGCCAGCAGCAGCCGCTGGGCGCGCATCACGTAACCGAGCAGCCACGCCACCGCGACGAAACCCAGGTACAACGCGATCGCGTCGAGGCGGTGCAGCGCCGACGCCGTGAGCAACAGCGCGGCCGCCGACACCGCGGCCAGCAAGCCGCCCAGCACCGAGGCCAACGTCGCGACCGACAACACCATCAGCACCAACAGCGCCGGTGCGAAATCGGCCTGTATGGGCGTCGACGTGCCGAAGAGCGTCAGCGCGGTGGCCGCCGACCAGGTCGCCCACAACGGCCACGGCGTGATTTTCATATTGAAGACGAAGAACGCCAGCTCGGTTGACAGGGCCAGGGCGAACGCGGCCAGCGACACGGGCAGGTCGGCCGCGGGCCGCTGCAGCGTCCCGATCACACCGCCGAGCACGAGGCTGACGTCGACGGCGATCAGCGACGTCCACGTGATGCCGACGGGAAGCAGCTCGCTGCGTCGGCGAAGCTGCTCCCGCACGTGATCCGCTGCGGCGCGCAACATTGTCCAATCCTAGAAGAGCTGAGCGCCCCGTCACATCCTGCTGGGGTCGGCACCCGTCTCCGCCCGTGGTAGGAGACAAAGACTGCACTTCGGCACGACGCGCGGCCGGCGGCCGGATTCCTAACGTCGAGTCATGACATGGACACTGCTGCACGACCGCATGGCCTTCATGGCCGAGGTGATCAAAGCCGCCGAGACGGATCCGCAGGCGGCACTCGCGTTGATCGACAACTCATCCGAGGTGTCCGAGCTGTTCGGCGACGAGGAAGGCTTGATGCTGTCGCTCGGCCAGCGTTGGATCACCATGCTGGTGGCCAAGCTGGACCAGGCGGCCTACGAGGGCGCGTCGGCCGAACAGGTGCGGGCCGATCTCGAGGCCGCCGAACCCGGCCTGCACGCGCTGGTGAGGATCGGCTCGCGCCGGTCGGTCCGGGTGCGGTCGCTGTCTCGCGGCGAACACGTGGCCGTCGGCCTCTTCGGCGGCCCGACCGGCGATCGGCAGACCGTTGCATGACCGAGCGGGAATGCTTGCGCGACTGACCGGCCGGTACGCGGTCCTGATCGTCGGCCTGTGGGTGCTGGCGGCGGCCACCGCCAATCTGGCGGTCCCGCAACTGGAGCGAGTCGTCGACACCCACGCCCGGTCCTTCATGCCACCCGACGCGCCGAGCGCGGTTGCCGCCGCCCGGGCGGCCCAGCTGTTCAACGAGACGCCCAGCAACAACTTCGTTTACGTTGTGCTGGAACGAAATCAGCGGCTGACACCGAGTGACCGGCAATTCTATGACGCGCTGACGACGAAGCTGGGTTCCGATCACCGTCACGTGTATGCGGTGACCGATCTCTGGTCGCAACCCGCGACGGCCGCCGGCGCGCAGAGCTCGGACGGTCGAGCCGTCAGCGTGATGGTGCGGCTCGCCGGAATGCTCGGCACCTCCCAGGCGCGCGATTCGGTGAACTCCGTGCGCGCCGCCATCCAGACGCTTTCGCCGCCGGCCGGCCTGGAAGTCCATGTCACGGGTCCCGGCGCCACGATCGTCGACGAATTCTCCGCGATCGACCGGCAGATGCTCGGAATCACCGCCGCCACCATCGGTCTCATCCTGCTGTTGTTGCTGATCGTGTACCGCTCGCCGGTCGCCGCCGCGATTCCCCTGATATCGGTCGGCCTCGCCCTGGCCCTGGCCCGCGCCATCGTCGCGGCGCTGGGTCAGGCCAATGTGATTGAGGTGTCGCTGTTTTCGGTGGCTCTCATGGCGGCCATGACGTTGGGCGCCGGCACCGACTACGCGATCTTCCTGGTGGGGCGCTATCACGAAGGCCGCCGCCGGGGCGTCGCGCCGGGGCAGGCGTTGACGCAGGCCTACCGTTCCATCGCGCCGGTCGTGATCGGTTCGGCGCTGACCGTGTCGGTGGCACTGGCATGCCTGGTGTTCGCGCAGGTGGGCTCGTTCCGCAGCGCCGGATTACCCTGCGCCATCGGCATTCTGGCGACTATGGTGGCGGCGCTGACCCTGACGCCGGCGCTGATGGGACTGGCCGTGCGACGGGGATATCTCGAACCGCGGCCGTCGAGGACGGCGCGGCGCTGGCGCCGGGTCGGCACCGCCGTGGCGCGCTGGCCCGGGCCGATCCTGGTGGCCGCGCTGGGGTTGACCGTGCTGATCGCGCTGCCGGTGGCCGGGATGCGCGTCGGGTTCAACGAGCCCGCCGCCACGCCATCGTCCACCGACTCCAACCGCGGCTATGCCAGCGCCGACCGGCACTTCGCCGCGAACGCGCTGTTGCCCGACGTCGTCGCGATCCAGGCCGATCACGACTTGCGGAACCCGGCCGGGCTGATCGCGATCGAGCGGATCACCCGCCACATCATGGCCGTCCCGGGTGTGCGAGCGGTCCAGTCCGCCAGCCGTCCCGATGGCAAGGTGCCCGAACAAGCGACGCTCAGCTATCAGGCGGGTGTGCTCGGCCGTCAGTTCGGCGACACCATGGACTCGCTGACCCGGCGTCTGCAGCGGGTCTCCGAATTGGACGGCGCGTTGGCGCAGACACAGGCTGCGGTCGATGGTCTGGGCAACGGGTTGCGCGGCGGCAGTGCGGGGTTGGCCGACATGTCCGGCGCCGCCGACGACATGCGCGCCGGCATGGACGGATTGCAGCGCAATGTCACGACGGTGTCGGGCTACCTCGACCCGCTGCGCGACTTCGTCGGGCGGACCCCCGACTGCGCCGCCAATCCGATCTGCTCGACGCTGGACCGGGTGCTGCAACCCGTCGACAGCCTGGTGCAGACCTCCGCGCGACTCGATGCCGGCGCGACGAAACTGACCAGCGGCTCGAGCACCGCCGCCGCGGCGATGGCCGGCTTGCCGCAAAGCGTGTCGGCGATGAAAGGGGCGTTGGGACAGGCGCGTTCGGCCACCCATGACCTGCTCGCGCTCACCGATACGCTCGGGCCGCAGATGCGTCAGTTGACCGACTACATGAACGAGATCGCCACGCAATTCCGGGGCAGCGCCGCGGCGGATTTCTACATGCCGCAACGGGCGCTGACCGATCCCCGGTACACCGCCGTGCTGGGCCACCTGATCTCCGAGAACGGGCGTGCCGCTTACCTTTTGGTCTACGGTGACGGCTCCGAGTGGGGAGCGGACGGCGCCAAACGCGCCGACCAGGTGCGGGCCGCCATCAAGGAGGCCACCAAGGAGGGCACGCTGACCCCGACGGAAGTCGACCTCGCCGGCGTCGGCCCGGTGACCGCGGATCTGCAGCGCTTCGTCGCCAGTGATGCCACTCTGTTGGCAGGCGCCGCACTGGTCCTCATCTTCTTGATCGTCACGGCCATGTTGCGCAGTCCGGTCGCGGGGCTGGTCGTCGTCGGAACCGTGGTCACCTCCTACGCATCGGCCATTGGCGCCAGCATGCTGATCTGGCAGCACCTTCTCCATCAGGACCTGCACTGGGCCGTGGGACCCTTCGCGTTCATCGCGCTGATCGCCGTCGGCGCGGACTACAACCTGTTGCTCGCTTTGCGGATCAAACAGGAAGCGGCGGCGGGCCTCAAGACGGGAATCATCCGGGCCTTCGGCGGCACCGGCGGAGTGGTCACCGTCGCCGGCATCGTCTTCGGGCTGACCATGCTGGCGCTGCTGACCAGCAGCGTGCTCAGCGTCGCGCAGATCGGCACGACCGTCGCGGTCGGGCTGCTGCTGGACACCCTGGTGGTGCGGGCATTCATCGTGCCGTCCATCGTGGCCCTGCTGGGCCGGTGGTTCTGGTGGCCGAGTCCGCTCCCCCGTCGCGCCGTGGCCCAGGCGGTGAAAACGCCCGAGCCGCTGCCGCTTACTGCGGCGGGGGTGTGAACGACGACGGCAGTCCGACCAGCACGCCCTCGACGTCGCCGTCGGCGCTCACCAGCAGACCACGCCCCGGCGGGAGCGCCTGGGCGCGAACGTTGCGGTTGATCCGGTTCTGTGGGTCGTTATCCATATAGAGCTGGGCCACTTTCGCCGAGTTCTGGAACCTGATCCACGGATCCATTTGCAGCGTCGCCCAGTTCGCGCTGTTGCGGGTGGTGAAGACGTGCAGGCCGATCTGGCGGGCGCGTTCCATCAGCTTCCACAACGCCGCTCCCACTGGCGGCTTGGGCGGGTAGCTCTGATCGGGGCGCAGGTCTCCGATGTCGTCGATGAGCACGAAGTGCCGCGCACCCTCCCACGGCTTGAGCGCGCGCAGTTCCTCCTGGCTCAGGCCCTTGGGCGGCAGCCGGGGCAGCAGGATCTGCTGAGCCAGTGCGGTGATCACCTCGTCGATCTCGTCCTGGTCGTAGGCGTAGGCGCGCACGTAGCCCGGCCCGTGCAGATCGCGCAGGCCGTGCGGGGCGGTCTTGGGGTCGATCAGGGTCAGCTGGGCTTCGTCGGGGCTGAAGCGGTTCATGATCGCCTCGCCAATTGAAACCAGCGACAAGGTTTTTCCGCAGCCCTGCCGGCCCAGGATCATCACGCCCGGGCTTTCGCGCAGCTTGATCGGGACCGGCCCCAGTTCGTGGCGTTCGCCGATGGCAAACGAGATCGACAGGTCGTCGCCTGTCGGGTGGGCGGCCTCGTATTCCAGGATCGCCTTGAGTTCCACCCGCTGCGGCAGTCGCTGCAGGGTTGCGTGCTTGGTCACGCCGGCGACGTCCGCGATGCGGGCACCGACGTCGACGATGCTGACAATCGCCCCGGTGGCCGGGTCGGTCAGCGCCGGCACACCGACCCGCAGCTCGTGCAAGCTGTCCGTCAGCCCGAAACCGGGGCGGCTCAGCGTCCGACGGGCCGCGTCCCGTGACTCCAGCGACGAGTGCCCCATCTGGCTCTCGCTCGGGTCGGCCAACCGCAATTGGATTCGCGCCGTGGCGTTTTGCAGCAGGCTCTGCCGTTGCCCGTGAATCCAGCCGCCGGCGCTGCACATCACGTGCACCCCGTATTCGGGACCGCGGCTGCTCAGCGAGATGATGCGGTCTCCCAGGACGGTGTCCTTCGAATACAGGTCATCGTAGTCGTCCACCACCACGAAGACATCGCCGAACGGATCATTGGCGTCGGTGCCGCCCAGCCCGTCGCTCCCGGGCCCGAAGCGGCGCTCGCGGAATCCGTCGAGGTCGATCTTGAGCCGCCGGAACGAATCTTCGCGGGCATCGATCAATGCGTCCATGCTGCTCAAGATGCGTTCGATGCCCTCGGCGTCCTTGGGCGACACGATGTCGGTGACGTGCGGCAGCGATGCGGCCTGGGCGAGGGTCGCCCCGCCGATGCAGAAGAACGTGACGCGCGCGGGGCTGTACATCGTTGCGGCCGAACACATCAGCGTCATCAAGGTGGTCGTCTTTCCGCGCTGCTTGGCGCCGACCACGATCACGTTGCTGCGCAGCGCGTCGACCGCGTGCACGATCTGCTTGGACTCTTCGGGGATGTCCATGACACCCACCGGGAACATCAGGCCCGGGTTGCTCCCGTAGTCGACGTGCCACGGCTTGCCCCGATACCCGGCGACCAGGGTGTCGATGGGCTCGGGCTCTTCCAGCGGTTCCAACCAGGGCCGGCGCGGGGCGCGGTGCGGCACGCTCCGCAGCGACTCTCGCAGCACGTCTACGACCTTCTTCCGCTTGAAACCGTCGTCGTAGTACAGGAATTCGTCGGGCTCGGCGTCCACGGCGGCGGCCGCTTCCAATGCCGTGGCGTCCGCCGCGTCCAACGGCTGGAACTGCCAGTTGTAGAGCCGGGGCTTGGTCAGGGTCATGTCGACCGTCTCCGCGACTTCCTTGGTCTTCGGCACCACGAACGGTGCTGACAGGTAGAAGCAGCGGAACGGCTCCAGCTCGCGCGGCCCCACCTTCAGCAGGCCGAAGCCGTTCTCCTTCGACGGCAGGTGGTAGGCGGCGTCCGAGCCGATCACCTCGCGGCTGTCGTCGCCGGACTCGGCGCGCAGCGCGATCCGAAAGGCGATGTTGGACTTGACCTTCTGCAGCGAGGACAGGTCCAGGCGCTGGCCGCCCAACATGAAGAACACGTTGGCGCCGCGGCCTTCCTGGCCGATGTGGATGATGAGGTTGATCCACTTCTCGTGGTTGGCGAACAGCTCCAGATACTCGTCGACGATGACGAGCAACACCGGCACCGGGGGCAGGTCGCGCCCGGCGAGCCGGATCTCCTCGTAGTCGTTGGCGTCGCGTGCGCCGACCGAGGTGAAAAGCTCGTAGCGCTGTTTGATCTCACCGTCGATGACCCGGCGCATCCGCTCGGCGAGGTGGCGTTCGTCCTTGCCGAGGTTGGACAGCGCGGCCACTACGTGCGGGATGCCGAGGATGTCCTGGGCCGCCGACTCGAACTTCATGTCGACGAAGATGACGTTGAACGTCTCCGGCGAGTGCGTCAGCGCGATGCCGTAGACCAGCGACAAGAAGAACTCCGACTTGCCCGAGCCGCTGGTGCCGATGACCACGGAGTGGAACCCAAAGCCGCCGAAGTCCTTGGCGCGGATGGTGATGTTCTGCAGCTCGCCGTTGGGTTTGGCCCCGACCGGGACCTCGCACCAGCGCTCGTCGCCGCGGCCTCGCCGCTCCGCCCATAGCCGGTCGACGTCCAGCTCGCGCGGGTCGCTGATGCCCAGCGCGCGCAGCAATTCGGTTGCGCCGCTGACGGAATCTGCGATCTCGCTGCGGCTGGTAGGTGACCAGCGGGCCATCGCCCGCGCGTAGCGGTAGGCGCGGTGCACCGAAAGCTGGTCGGCGTGGGCGAAGAACTTGTTGCGCACGCGCAGCAGGGGGGCCGGGCGGCCGTCCTCCCCGTCGGAGTCCGAGCCGTTCCGGTGCAGGGCGACCTCGCCGTTGACCGAGCCGTTGGGTGAGCTGTGCCGCTCGCTGAGCTCGAATACCTGGTCGGTGGCGAAGCCTACGCCGGTGCCGACGCGTGAGGCGATGCGCAGCAGGGTGATTCCGGCCTTGCCGACCTGGCCGACGACGCTCTCCCAGGCATCGGGGCTGCCCGTGTTGTCGTCGACGATCACCAGGTGCGGGCCCAAATCGACGGTGTCCGTGCCGGTTTCCAGGGCCGATCCCATGGCGGTGGGGCTGGCCGCGGCCAGCGGCGTCCAGGCGCCGCGCTTGCCCTTCATGTGCAGCTCGGCGCCCAGGGTCTCTTCGAGTTCCTCCGGTGTGGCGAAGACCAGGCGCCGGAAGCCGCACGCGTCGAACAGTTCGTCGTGCAGGTTGTGCGGCAGCCACACGATCCACGACCAGACCTCGGGGTTGCGCGTCACCACCATCAGCTTGACGTCGCGCGGGTTGTGGAACACGGCCAGCGAGCACAGCACCGAGCGCATCAGTGAGCGCAGCCGGTCCAGATCCTCGCCCACGAAGCTGAATCCCGGCGCCGACCGCAGGTTCACCACCTTGGCGATGTCGCGAATCTTGCGCTGCTCCAAGATGAAATCGCGCAGCGCCTGCCCGGTGACGGGTTCGAGCTCCTCGTCGGACGCGATGTCGGGCCAGGTCACCGAGAGCACCGAGTCCGGTGCGTGCTGCACGCCCGTGCCGAGCCGCACCTCCAGGAAGTCCGCGTCGGCGCGTCCGCGTTCCCACATGCGGGGGCCGCCGATGATGGCGCCCAGGCCGCGCGGGTCGGAGTGCACGGAGTTCTGCCATTCACGCTGCGCGCACACCGCACTCTGGATTTCGTCGCGGTTGCCGTCGAGGTCGCGCAGGTAGCGGCGACGGCCCTTTTCCATTTCGCCCCAGGTGATCTTGCGGGCTCGGCCGAAGCGGCCGGAGAACGCCAGCATGCTGAACGCGCCGATGCCCATCAGCGGGAAGAAGCCGGTGGTCAGGCTGCGGACGCCGGAGACGTAGAGCATGACGATGGTGCCGATGAGCGCGACGATCAGTGCCGGCACGCCGATCATCACCCAGATGTTGCGCGGCTCGCGTTCCGGCAGCGCGATCGGCGCGCTGGGTGCCACCCGAACCGGTTTCGGTGGCTCGATCCTGACGCGGTTGATGGGGAACGCTTTCTTGGACATTCTCTAGCCTCCCGGCTTCGCCGATGTCGTCACCACAGCCACCTTGCCCAGCGCCGGCACGGTGTCACGCTCCAAAAGCGCTGCCTCCCTGGACAGCGCGGGACCCGAGGCGAAAGTCCGCAGCAGCGGCCAGGGCGCCTGCACCGCCGAGCTCGGATCAAGCCCGAGCGCACGCAGCGTCGTCTCGTCGTTGGCTATCCCGAACCGAACCCCGTTGTCGGACACCCAGAACAACGATTCGCGGGAGTCCGAGGTGACCACGCCGCTGGTCGATGTCACGAAGTTCGCCGCACCCGGCAACACCAGCACCTGGTTGGCGACCACCGATGCCGGGTCGCGATCGTCACGCACCAAATGGACGATTCTGTTGTCCAGGTAGGACGGTGTCGGCAGGCCGCGCCCGTTATAGACGACGACGCGGGCCCGCGGATCCGTCGAGGCCTTCTCCCAGCCGACGCACGTGGTCGGATCGGCCGCGGTGTCAATGAAGTTCAAGCGTTTGGTCGGGTAGTAGTCGACGGCCAGCGAGGACACCTCGGGGATGTTGACCAACACATCGGGGGTCACCACGCGCGGCGCCGTCGACCCGTAGGAGTTGGCGCTGCGCAACAGGTCGGCCACGAAGCTGGTGACCTTCTGCACTCCCTCGGGCAGCAGGACGTAGAACTGCTTTCCGCCGCTGGCGGTTTGGGCCTGCAGCACCGCGCCCACCTGTGACCCCGAGACCCACGTCGACGGGGTGCCCGCCAGGGGTACTTGCGGGACGTCGAGCGGTTCGGTCGCGGGCAGCGCGTCATACAGGGCGCGCGAAATCTCCACCGGCAGCGTCACTCCCGGGTCGAGCCCCAGGCTGAGCGTGACCGCCCGGTTGACCGGATCGATCTGGGATCGTTTGCCGCCCCAGATGACGTAGGTGTTGCCCTCGAACGTGACCAGCAGCCCGGCGTCGTCGCGCAGCGGTGTGGCGCGGTCGTAGGCGTCGAGCTGGCCGGCGATCGAGGTCACCACCGGCCGTTCGGGGCTGCGCGGGCGTCCCGCGGTGTCGCACACCGCCCAGGCCGAGGTCGCACCCCGATGCACCGGCATCGCCGCCGGCGCCCCCGGGATACCGACCAGCGGCCCGGTCGGATACTTCGCTATCTCGGCGGGTTTCACCCACGTCGGCTGATTCGCCGTCCCCGTCGCCAGCCGTGCGGACGTCAAATTCAGCGCCGGGTAGAGCCGGCCGTCGATCTTGGCGTAGATCGCCCCGGAATCACGGTCGCCGATGATCGCCGAATCACCCACGATGCCAGTGGGTTTCAGCACATTCAGCAGCAGCATCCAGCCCGACGCGATAGCCACGAGGAGCACTGAGAGCACAAGCGCCGCCGTCTGCTTGCGGTCATCGTGTTTCATGCGCACCGAGAAGCGGGTGGTGGCCGCCCGCAGCCGCCGGTTGTAGAACAGGTGCCCAGAGTTCTGGTCGCGATTAGACAAACTCAGCGGCATGCTCAGTACCCCTTGGGTGCTCGGTGAGGATCGGCCTGCTGAATCCGATCGGCGAGGTTCGACGCGTCGGCGGCAACCCCGTAACGGCCCATCGCATAGTTGATGAACGCGCACGCCTGCGCCACCAGGTTGTGAATGTCGCGCGAGGTGCCCGGCTGGTGATAGGCCGCGAAGGTCGGCGCGATGAATTGCCAGGCGCCCTTGCTGGGGGTTCCCCGCGCCGCGTTGGAATCCCAGTTGTTGATGGCGTTGGCGTTGTAGTTGGACTCGCGGCGGGCCACCAGATCCATGCCGCGTTCCCAACGGGCGCGCGCCGCCGGGTTATGAATGCCTTTGATATCCAAAGCTTTACGGATGGCCGCCAAGACCGCCGCGCGTCCGCTGGCGTGATTTCTGTGCATCGACCGCCTCTGCGGGTAGTGCAGGCGTCGCAGTCGCCGCGCGAGCAGCCTTGCCCGCCGTCGTGATGTGGTGATGTGGCGGTGCTGGGACCGCAGCCGTTTCGCCGTGCGCGCCATGGCCTCACGCCGGCCCATCGGCGTATCGGCGGCCGGAGTCACGTCCGATTCGGCGGCCTCCAGCACCGTGCGCGTCGCCGCCCGTCCGTGCGCGTGATCGGCCCGCGCGGCCGCGAGGATGGCTCCCAGCGTCCGGTCGGCGTGGCGTGAGTGGCTTAGCAGCTTTATCGAGGCGCCCGACCGTGCGGACGCTGCCTCGGGTAGCCCTGCGGCGTGGTGCGATGTCGCGTCGGTCTGCTCGGCGACGTCACCGATGCGCGGACTGACGGGAGTGCCCGCGAACAGGTTGTGGGCGCGGGCCAGCGCCGCGACAGCTTGCATTCTCAGGGGATCGGTCATCGACTTCCCCGCCCCAATCCACCTGTGCGCCGCCACGGCGCCGCATCCTTGCCGGACACTCGAGCTAGTACTCCCACACCCTCCTGGCCGCGGATTCCGCGGTCGCTGCAGACGTACCTCATAGCATGCACGTATCGACAGTTCTGCTGTCAATAACGGGCAATCCAATATGACTTGGGATCGGCCGGCCGCGATTACGTAGCGACACTACTGCCGGGCGATCTACCCGACCACTCACCTATTGGCGGACTGGGGTTAGTCCTTCGGCTCGTCCTCGGACGGCATGATCACGATCCGCCGGTTGGGCCTATTGGTGACCACCGTGGGCTTGGCCTCGCCGGATTTGCTGCCCGGCGCGCTGGGCGGGACCGTCAGGCGGCCCTTGACCGGCTGGCCGTTGGGCACGCCCGGAGCGGTCACCCGCTTCTCGACAGGCTTGGCCTTGTTGCCGCCTTCGCCACCGGCGCCCATCGCGCCCGGCGGCATCATCGGCATCCCGGTCATTCCCGTCTGTCCGGGCATGGCGGGCATGCCGCCGGTGGCCGGCATAATCGGAGCCTTGGCCCCTGCGGGGGTGGTCGGTGGCGACGATGTCGGCACCGGCGGCGGGCCCAGCGAGCTGGCCGGAACCGTGCCGCCACCGCCGAGGCCGGCGCCGCCGCCGGAACCGCCGCCGAGGCCGGCGCCGCCGGCTCCGACACTGTCGACCAGGTGCGCGCTGTCGGCGAGGGACGCCGCGCCGTGAGCGCCCTGAACCGCGCTCATCAGGGGCTGGAGGGCGCTCTGGCCGGCCTGCATCGCCTGCTGGGGAAGCTGGGTCATCGGCCCCATGACGCCGCCCATCGCGCCGCCCATCGCGCCCGTAACGCTGGACAGCATTTGCTGGATCATCTGCATCTCTTGCTGCCCGTTTGCTTCATTGGCCGGGAACTTCGCCGCGGCGTCGGCGGCATGTGCGCGCCGGTCCGCATCGGCTGCTTCGGCGTCTGCGGCGTCTTGCGGGACGCCGGCGTTGCCGGCTGCTCCGACTACGCCCTGCATACCGCCGACGGGCGATGGGTCACCTGGCGCAGCAGGACCCGGCCTCGGGATCGACGCTGGCGGCCCGCTGCCCAGCCCCAAGGTAGTTGGCAAATCAGATCGGATGGATCCGCCGGGACCGCCCACGATCGCACCTCCGCCCCATTCGCAGCGCCCGCAACCGTCCGGTGCCTATTCAGGCAGTTTCGATTGCTCGTACCGTCATTTTGGCATAAGACGCCGCGAACGGTATTCACCCGACATTGGGGCGCGCTACGAACCACCGCGGTGGCTGATCGCCTCGAACCAGGCCAGATGGTAATTCGTGAGGTACTCGTGGCCGTCGATCAACGCCTCGATCGATGCTAAAAGCATCCAATCGCCGACGGCCGCTGGATCGTGATTGGGATATGCGGTCATTACCGAGTGCTGAATGTCGGCGACGCGTTCGTGCAACATCTCGATTTCGCTTTCCAGCACACCCGTCTTTCGCACCGCGGGCGCGGCGACGGCCTGCGCAATCCGCGGCAGACCGTCGCGGCGGCGCACCGCTTCGACCAACGTCGGGCCGAGCTCATCGACGTGCGGCACGGCCGAGCGAGCCGGCCGATCGCCGCTGAGCGCGGGTTCGTCGGAACCCGGCTCTGCGACATAGGTGTTGGCGTGGTGGGCGGCCGCGACCGTGATGGCGCCGAGCAGGTCGACGACGTTGGCGTCATGGCGTCGCGCCGACGGCTCGAGCAGCGTGACGTGGGCGGGCAACCGGACATGGGGCGGAATCCAGCCACCGGCGAGGTCGGTGACCAGCAGCGTGGTGGTGCCGTCATCGCGGAGGCCGGCCGCCCATGACAGTCGCGGCTCCTGACGAGCGACCGCATCGACGAGCCGCTGGAGCCGCTGCTGTTCGGCGTTCCTTGCGGACGCCGCGCCGGCGGTCGCGCCCGTTGCCGCGGACGCTGCCGATGCGCTGACCATCGCAGACGAGCCCGTGCCGGCCTGCGCGGCGGCCCCGGACGCAGTCCGCTCCACCGGCGAGACCAGCGGCCCACCCGCCGACGGGGTCGACGCCGGCGACGGCGCTACCGGCGCACCCGAAATCGGACCAGCGGGGGCGGACGGCATGGATGGTGGCGCCACAACGGGTGGACGTAGGTCAGATCCGTAGGCGGGCAACGAGCCTGAAGGGATCGACGCCCCGCTCACTGACGCTGCCGATGGTGACCACGAACCCCCGGTCATCATCGCCGGCGCTACCGGAGTGGCTCCGCCAGTTGTCATCGGGGCCGGGGCTGCTGCCGGGGGAGCATCAACGGGAGGCGTTGCCGCGATGAACGCTCCAGCGCTGGGCACGGTCGGTGCAACCGCCGGTATTCCCTGCGAAGTTTGAGGTGGCCCGCCATCGAACGCGTTAAACGCACCCGACGAAAATGCTTGCCCCCCAGGGCCTGTCGCCTGGCCCGTCGCGAAGCCGGACGTGAACGATTGAGCCAAGTTCGGTTGCGGGCCCTGCCCGAGTCCAGCCGGCGATATTGACATACCGCCGCCCTGAACTGGAGAACCTATCGCCGGAGGACCCGACGCGGACCCAGTTGCCGCTCCGAGACTATGCGAAACGGTCGACAGCCCACCCTGGCCCGTCCCACCCTGACCATGTCCGTACCCGGCCTGCGAGACCCCCGGACCACCGCCACCGTGCCCCGTCC
>NZ_JAEKMI010000027.1 GCF_020217485.1 Mycobacterium sp. WUMAC-067
TGAGATGTTGCCGGCGACGTTGCATGTCGATGAGCCGAGCCCGCATGTGGATTGGTCGGCGGGGTTGGTGTCGTTGCTGAGCGAGGCTCGGCCCTGGCGGGCGGAGCGTCCGCGTCGGGCCGGGGTGTCGTCGTTCGGTATCAGCGGCACCAACGCGCACGTGATCATCGAGGCCGTCCCATCTGAGACCCCCCCGAGCCCCGTTCAGGTGACCGAGCGCCCCGAGGTGTCCGTCCTGCCGTGGATGGTGTCGGCGAAATCGCCGTCGGCATTGAGGTCTCAGGCCGCCCGGCTGGCGACCCATCTGCGCGCCCACCCGGATCTCGACGTCGCCGATGTGGGCTGGACGCTGGCGGGCCGATCGAGGTTCGAACAGCGTGCCGTCATCGTCGGCGACGACCGCGACCGCCTGCTGGCCGGGCTGGACGAGTTGGCCGCAGACGAGCTGGCGCCCTCGATCATTCGCGGCACGGCAACGCCCGGCGGCAAGACCGTCTTCGTCTTTCCCGGCCAGGGCTCCCAGCTGCTCGGCATGGGTAGGGGATTGCACGGCGCGTACCCGATTTTCGCCGAGGCCTTCGACGCGGTCCTGGCCGAACTGGATCAGCACCTTCTGCGTCCCCTGCGCGACGTCATGTGGGGCAACGACGAAAGTCTGTTGAATACCACCGAATTCGCCCAGCCGGCGCTGTTCGCGGTCGAAGTCGCGTTGTTCCGGCTGCTCGAATCCTGGGGCATACACCCTGACTTCGTGATGGGCCACTCGATCGGCGAGCTGTCCGCCGCGCACGCCGCCGGTGTTCTGTCGCTGAAGAACGCCGCCGTCCTCGTGGCCGCCCGGGGTCGATTCATGCAGGCGCTGCCTGCGGGCGGGGCGATGGTCGCCGTGCAGGCCACCGAAGACGAGGTACGGCCGCTGCTGGTTCCTGAGGCGGGCATCGCGGCCGTCAACGGGCCTGCCTCCGTGGTGATTTCGGGAACTGAAGACGCGGTGACCGCGATCGCGGACCGGCTCCGCGCCGACGGTCGGCGCGTCCACCAACTCGCTGTCTCGCATGCGTTCCACTCCCCGTTGATGGACGCCATGATCGACGAATTCGGTACCGTGGCCACGGGCCTGACCATCGGCACGCCGACCATCCCGATCATCTCCAACGTGACCGGCGATCTCGCCGCCGATGACTTCGGAACGGCGGCGTACTGGAAGCGGCACGTCCGCGAGGCGGTGCGATTCGCCGACAGTGTGCGTTTCGCCCATTCGGCCGGCGGCAACCGATTCCTCGAGGTCGGGCCGAGCAGCGGCCTGACGGCGTCGATCGAAGAAACACTGGCCGACAACCCGGTGACGACGATGTCCGCACTGCGCAAGGACCGGCCGGAGCCGGTGGCCCTGGTCAACGCCGTCGCGCACGGGTTCGTCGCGGGGATGGCGGTGGACTGGCGCGCAGCAATCGGCACGGCGAACCTCGTCGACTTGCCCACGTATGCCTTTGACCGCCGGCGCTTTTGGCTCTTGCGCGACGACGCCCCGGCGGACGCTGCGGGCTTGGGCCTGGCCCCCGGCGAACATGCCCTGCTGGGCGCCGTGGTCGAACTGCCGGCTTCGGGCGGGGTGGTGTTGACCGGCCGGTTGTCCCCGGGCACGCAAGGCTGGCTGGCCGATCACGCCGTCGGCGGTGTCGTGCTGTTCCCGGGAGCGGGATTCGTCGAGTTGGCCATCCGCGCCGGCGACGAGGTGGGCTGCGGAATCGTCGACGAGTTGAATCTGGCGGCGCCGCTGGTGTTGCCGGCCGGCGGTTCGGTTGCGGTTCAGGTCGTGGTCGGCGGCCCGGACGATTCAGGCGCGCGTGCGGTGTCGGTGTTCTCGCGGACCGACGGGGGATCGGGTTGGTCGTTGCACGCCGAAGGCGTTTTGCGCGCGGGATCGGTGCAACCGAGCGCGGATCTGTCCGTGTGGCCGCCCGTGGGTGCGGTCTCGTTGGATGTCGGCGACGGGTATGAGCAACTGGCCGAGCGTGGTTACGGGTACGGCCCCGCGTTCCGTGGCTTGACGTCGATGTGGCGTCGTGGCGACGAAATCTTCGCCGAAGTGAACTTGCCCGCCGACGCCGGGGTGTCGGTGACCGGGTTCGGGGTCCACCCGGTGATGCTCGACGCGGCGTTGCACGCGGTGATCTTGGCGTCCGAGGATGACGAGCTCGCGCAGGGCTCGATACTGGTGCCGTTCTCCTGGCAGCAGGTGTCGTTGCACGCCGCGGGGGCGGCGGCGGTGCGCGCGCGGATCATGCCGGTCAGCCCCTCGGCGGTGTCGATCGAACTGGCCGATGGCTTGGGGCTGCCGGTGCTCTCGGTGGCATCGATGGTGGCGCGTCCGGTGACCGATCAGCAGCTCCTGGCCGCGGTGTCGAATTCGGGGCCGGATCGGCTCTTCGAGCTGATCTGGTCCGCCCAGCCGGCATCGACGGTGCCATCGGTGTCGGTCAGTCCCTGGGGGGCACCGGATTCCGTCGAATCGGGTGACGACGGGGCCGAGCGATCGGTGGTGCTGTTCGAATCGCAGCCGGTCTCCGGCGACGTGATCACCGAGGTGTACGCGGCGACGCGGGCCGTGCTGCCGGTGCTGCAGTCCTGGCTGTCTCGCGACGCCGCCGCAACGCTGGTGGTGGCGACCCGGGGCGCGATGACGCTGCCGGGTGAGGACGTCACCGATTTGGCCGGCGCGGCGGTGTGGGGCCTGGTGCGGTCGGCGCAGACCGAACACCCCGGCCGGATAGTGCTCGTCGACACCGATGCGCCACTGGATTCCGACGCGATCGCCTCCGTGTTGGCGGTCGGCGAGCCGCAGGCGTTGCTGCGCAACGGGATGGTCTACACCGCACGGGTGCTCGGCAGCCGGGCGGTCGGCAGCCTGCTGACGCCGCCCGAGGAGGGGCCGTGGCGGCTGGGCATGAGCAGCTACGGCACGATCGAAAACCTGCGGATAGAGCGGATTCCCGACGCCGACGCGCCCTTGGGGCCCGGCCAGGTGCGGGTGGCGCTGTCGGCCATCGCCGCCAACTTCCGTGACGTCATGATCGCGTTGGGCCTGTATCCTGATCCGGACGCGATCATGGGCATCGAGGCCGCCGGCGTGATCACCGAAACCGGCTCGCAGAATGGGCGTTTCGCGGTAGGCGACCGCGTCATGGGGCTTTTCCCGGACGGCACCGGGACGATCGCCAAGACCGACGAGCGACTGCTCGTCAAGGTGCCGGCGGGATGGTCACACACCGCCGCCGCGACGGCTTCGGTGGTGTTCGCCACGGCGCGTTACGCCCTGGTGGACCTGGCCGCCGCCCAGCCCGGTCAGCGGGTGCTGGTGCACGCCGCCGCCGGCGGGGTGGGAATGGCCGCGGTCCAGCTGGCCCGCCAGATCGGACTGGAGGTGTTCGCGACCGCCAGCCGCGGCAAGTGGGACACCTTGCGGGCCATGGGTTTTGACGACGATCACATCGGTGATTCGCGCAGCCTCGAGTTCGAGGACAAGTTCCGGGCCGTCACCGGCGGGCGCGGGATGGACATCGTGCTCGACTCGCTGTCCGGCGATTTCGTGGACGCTTCCCTGCGCCTGGTCGCGCCCGGCGGGGTGTTCTTGGAGATGGGCAAGACCGACATCCGCGATCCCCAGGTCGTCGCCCGGGACCACACCGGTGTGCGCTACCGCGCTTTCGACCTCTTCGAAGCCGGACCGGACCGCATTGCGCAGATGCTCGACGAGCTGGCCGCCATGTTCGCCGAGGACGTGCTGAGGCCGCTGCCGGTGACCAGATTCGACGTGCGCCGCGCGCCCGCCGCGCTGCGCTACCTGAGCCAGGCCCGCCATGTCGGCAAGGTTGTCATGACCATGCCCGACGCGTGGACGTCGGGCACGGTGTTGATCACCGGCGCCACCGGGATGGCCGGTTCGGCGGTCGCGCGACACGTCGTGACCCGCCACGGCGCGCGCAACGTCGTGTTGGTCAGCCGTCGCGGCCTTGACGCGCCGGGTGCGGCCGAGCTGGTGGCCGAGCTGAGCGCGGCCGGCGCGCACGCGGAGACGGTGGCCTGCGATGCCGCCGACCGCGAGGCATTGGCCAAGGTGATCGCCGACATCCCGATGCAGCGCCCGCTGACCGGCGTGATCCATGCCGCCGGCGTGTTGGACGACGCGGTGGTGACGTCGCTGAGTCCCGAGCGGATGAATGCCGTGCTGCGGTCCAAGGTGGATGCGGCGTGGAACTTGCACGAGTTGACCCGCGACCTGGATGTGTCGGCGTTCGTGATGTTTTCGTCGATCGCCGGGCTGGCGGGCGCCTCGGGTCAGGCCAATTACGCCGCCGGCAACTCGTTCCTGGACGGGTTGGCCGCGCATCGACGCGCTCACGGGCTGCCGGCGATCTCGCTGGGCTGGGGGCTGTGGGATCAGGCCAGCGCCATGACCGGCGGGCTGGGCGCCGCCGATCTCGCCCGATTTGGCCGGGACGGGATCGTCGCGATGTCCTCGGACCAGGCGCTGGAGCTGATGGACACCGCGCTCATCGTCGACGAGCCGTTCATGCTGCCCGCCCACATCGACCTCGCGGCGCTGCGCGTCAAGTTCGACTCGGGCACATTGCCGCCGATGTTCGTCGACCTGATCAACGCCCCGACCCGGCGTCAGGTCGACGACTCGCTGGCCGCCGCCAAGTCGAAATCCGCCCTGCTGCAACGCCTCGAAGGGCTACCCGAGGACGAGCAGCAGGCGATCCTGCTGGATTTGGTGCGTTCCCACATCGCCACCGTGCTCGGCAGCTCCAGCCCGGAGGCGATCCACCCGGACCGGGCGTTCCAGGAGCTCGGCTTCGACTCCCTGACCGCAGTCGAGATGCGCAACCGGCTCAAAGCCGCGACCGGACTGCCGCTTTCACCGACGCTCATCTTCGACTACCCGAATTCCGCGGCGCTGGCTGGCTACATGCACCGAGAACTCCTCGGGGCGTCGGAACACACCGCGGCGGCCGCGGCGCCGGGCGAAGCCGAGATCCAGCGTGTCGTCGGGTCCATTCCGGTCAAGCGCCTCCGGCAGGCCGGCGTGCTGGAGCTGCTGCTGGCGCTGGCCGACGAATCGAGTGGTGGCGGGCCGTCCGCGGCGCCGGTGACCACGGAGAAGGACATCGCCGACATGGACCTCGACGATCTGGTCAACGCGGCACTGTTGGACGACGACGACTAGCCACCATGACCACCAAAGGCATTCAGTGAGAATTGCTGTCACCGGGGCCAGCGGGGCGCTCGGCCGCGGTCTGGCCGCGCGGCTGCTCACCCAGGGCCACGACGTCGTCGGCATCGCCCGCCACCGCCCCGAAAGCTGGCCGAGCGCAGCTGATTTCGTGGACGCCGACGTTCGTGATGCGGCAGCGGTCCAGCGGGCCCTGACCGGCGCGGATGTCATCGCGCATTGCGCGTGGGCGAACACGCCGGGGCCCGACGAACGGATCGCCCACCAGGTCAACATCGACGGCACCCGCAACGTCCTCGGCGCAATGGCCGAGACCGGGGCCAGGCGAATCGTTTTCGCGTCCACGGCGCACGTTTACGGCGGGGGAGATGCGCCGAAGACCGAACGCGACGCCTTGGCTCCGGCCACCGTTGACGGCCAGTGCAATGCCCGGGTCGAACGCATGCTCGCGGAATCGGGCGGGGAATGGGTCGCGATCCGCTCCGCGCTGATCCTCGGCCGAAGCGTCGACAACTGGGCGCGCCGGATCTTGGCGCTGCCGGTGTTTCCCGCCCGCTCAAGCGATCGCCGCATGCAGGTCGTGCACCTCGACGACGCGCTTCGGCTGTTCAACCGGGCGATCGTGGAAAACGGAATTGACAGCGGCCCGGTCAATCTCGCCGCCCCCGGAGAGGTGACATTCCGCCAGATCGCCTCCGCGGTGGGCCGCCCGGTCGTCCGGTTGGGATTCGCGCCGGCTGAGCTGGAACTGGCGCAGGCCGCTCCACTCATGGACATCTCGCGGTTGCGCGACGAGTGGGGATTCCGCCCGGCGTGGGAATCCGGCGAGTGTATCGAGGATTTCGCGCTGGCGGTGCGCGGCCGGGTCACCGTGGGCAAGCGGGTGGTGTCGCTGCCGTGGCGGCTGGCCAACATCCAGGACCTACCTTCGGTCGACGCGCCGAGCAACGACGGCGTGAAACCCAATTTGGCGGGCGCAGCGGGAGATAACGGCGAGTTCGACACGCCGATCGACCCCCGCTTTCCCACCTTTCTGGCCACGAACTTGTCGGAGGCCCTCCCCGGCCCGTTCTCGCCGGCCTCGGCGTCGGCCACGGTTCGCGGACTGCGGGCCAGCGCCGTCTGCGTCGCCGAGCGGCTACGGCCCGGGGGGCTGATCCAGCGCGAAATCGCCATGCGCATGGTCGCGGTGTTCGCCCACCGGCTTTACGGCGCCATCACGACCGCGCACTTCATGGCCGAAACGGTGCCTTTCGTGAAGCCGACGACGGTTGTGAGCAACAGCGGGTTCTTCGGCCCCAGCATGGCGGCGCTGCCGATCTTCGGTGAGCAGCGGCCGCACGCCGACACCAGCAGAATCCGAAAGCGACTGCGCACCGTCCGCAACATCGGGGTATTCGGCGTCAACCTGATCGGGCTGTCCGCCGGCGCACCCCTGGACACCCGCGAATTCGTCGCCGATGTCGACCGCCTGGAGCGCTTGACCGACGGCGATCTCACTCGGCTCGACGATCGTCGATTGCTGAGCCTGATCTCGTTGGCACGGGACCAAGTGGTGCACGGCTGGGTGCTGGCGGCCGGCTCGTTCCTGTTGTGTGCGGCGTTCAACGTGTTGCTGCGCGGTCTGTGTGGGCGCGACACCGCCGCGCCCGCCGGCCCGGAATTGGTCAGCGCGCGTTCGGTCGAGGCGATGCAGCGGTTGGTGGCCGCCGCGCAGCGCGACCCCAAAGTGACGGCGCTGCTGGCGGAACCGGGCGACCGCCTGGACAAGCTGGCCGTCGAGGCGCCGGAATTCCACGCCGCGCTGCTCGCCGAGCTGGCGTTGATCGGTCACCGCGGCCCGGCCGAGCTCGAGATGCTGTCAACCAGCTACGCCGACGACCCCGAGCTGCTGGTCCGGATGGTGACCAGGGCGATGAGCGCGACGGCCGCGCCGGAGCCGCAGCGCGCTCGGATTCCGTTGCGGGCCAAGCCTGTTGCGGCGCTGGCCACCCAGCAGCTGCGGGACCGCGAAGTCCGCCGCGACAAAGTGGTGCGGGCGAACTGGGTGCTGCGCACGCTGCTGCGCGAGTACGGGCGTAGGTCGGTCGGGGCCGGCGTCTTCGGCGCCGCCGACGACGTCTTCTATCTGCTTGTCGACGAGCTCGATTCACTACCGGCAGATGTCGGGGGCCTGGTGGCCCGGCGCCGGGAGGAACAACGCCGGCTGGTGGCGGTGGCTCCGCCGACGGTGTTCAGCGGAAGCTGGCAGCCAACGTCGAACTCGTCGCCCGCGCTGGCGGGCGGGGACACCCTGCGCGGGGTCGGAGTGTGCGGCGGGCGGGTTCGCGGGCGGGTGCGCATCGTGCGCCCCGACACCATCGACGACCTGCAGCCCGGCGAGATCCTGGTGGCAGAGGTCACCGACGTCGGCTACACCGCGGCGTTCTGTTACGCCGCCGCCGTCGTGACCGAACTGGGCGGCCCGATGTCGCACGCCGCGGTGGTGGCCCGCGAATTCGGATTCCCCTGTGTGGTGGACGTTCAGGGGGCGACCAAGTCGTTGCCGCCGGGCGCCCTGGTCGAGGTCGACGGCGCGACGGGCGAAATCCACGTCCTGGAGCTCGCCGTGGACGACGCGCTGAGCTAGTCGAACTCCATCTCCAGACCGACCGGCCCGCTCAACCCCAGCATCGGTTTCCACTGTGCCGTCGCCACGCGGCGCGGGTTGGTCATGCGCCGCGCGAGGACTTTGAGCGCCCCGGCGAGTTCCGTTCGGGCGAGGTTCGCGCCCAGGCAATAGTGGGCACCGCCGCCGAACGTCAGAATGGGCGGCGGGTCCTCGCGGGTGATGTCGAACCGGGCCGGGTGCGGATAGACCTCCGGATCACAGTTGGCGGCAAAGGTATTCACTGAGATGAAGGTGCCGGCCGGAAAGGTGTAGTCGGCGAATGCGACGTCGTCGAGGACGGTGCGCAGGGTGGTACAGACCGCCGGCGAATGGCGCATGCATTCCTCGACGGCCGGCATCGCGAGGTTGGGGTTGTCGCGCAGCATCGCCAGCTGCTCGGGGTGATCGCACAGCGCGTGCATGCACGCGGCGAGCTGATTGCGGGTGGTGTCGGTGCCGGCGGACAGGATGCTGAACGCCAGCATGCGCATCTCCGCGTTGCTCAGCCGATCGCCGTCGTCCTGCGCGCGGATCAATTCGGAGATCAAGTCGTCGGTCAACCGGCTCCGGCGTTCGGCGATCATGTCGTCGATGTAGGCGTCGAATTCATCCCACGCCCGCATCACGATGTGCTGCTCGTTCGCCAGGTCGGAGTCGAACCGCACGATCTTGAAAATGTCCTCCGCCCATAGCGAAAACTGCTCCCAGTCCTCGGGTGGTGCGCCTAATAACGCGCAGATGATCGGGATTGGGTAGGGCCGGGCGATGTCGGTGACGAAGTCGCAGCGGCCGGCCTCGGCGACCTGATCGATCAACTCGTTGATCACCGTGTCGATGGTGTCTTCCATGCGCGCTGACGCCCGCGGCGTGAAGGCCTTGGACACCAGACCGCGCAGGCGCCGATGTTCCTCGCCTTCCATGCCGAGGATGGTGCCCAGCACCCGGTCGTAGAGAGGGCCGGAGGTTATCCCGCGAGCCGTCATGTGCATGCCGGGTGGGAAGACGAATCGGGGATCGCGAAGTATCCCTCGGGCGAGTTCGTAGCCGAGCACCTCGGGTCCCAACGGCCCGCGGGCGATCGGAGATCGCTTGCGCGCCTCGCGGATCTGCGGGGCGACCTGGTGCACGGTGTCGGTGATGTCGTAGTGCAGCGTGGGGAGGCCGGCGTCGAAGACGCTGGGTGCTGCGGTGTCGACGGTCATGGTGTCTCCTTGGACCGAAATCAGCTGGGTTGGTAGCGCTTTGGTAGCACCTCGATCGGCGCCGAAATGGCCTCTCCCGGGGCCAGCTCACCGGAGTCGGGCAAATCCGGCATCAACCTGGCCGTGGACGTGTCAGTTATCGCCGCGAAGTTGTCCCGTACCTTCTCGATGGTGAGATCGGCGTCATATATGCCCGTCGTCTGACCGAACACCCGGATGCCCACGTTTCCCCCGCCCGCCTCGAGGTTGGCTCCGGATACCGGACAACTCTCGTGAACCAGGAACGCCACCGCGGGTGACACCAGGCCGGTCGGAAAGTGATCCTCCATCAGCCTGGTGAAGGCGGACGGGTTGTTGAAATGCCGCACGGCGGTGGTGTTGGCGGCCGGCCCCAACGCATTGACCTTGATGCCGAGATGCGCCCCTTCGACGGCGAGACCGCGTGTCAGCCCGAAGATTCCGCCCTTGGCCGCACCGTAGATGGAAAGATTTTCCAGTCCGAACATCGCCCCGGAGGTGGTGTTCACAATGCGGCCGTAACCGGCGTCGCGCATGTGGGGCCAGGCCGCCCGGCACATCCACACTGTCCCCATCAGGTGCACGTCGATGACGTTGCGAATGTCGGCGTCAGAGATTTCGTCGAAGTGCGCCATGAAGCAGACTCCGGCATTATTCACCAGGATGTCGACGCGGCCCCACACGTCCAGCGCCGTCTGGACGACCCGGCGCGCGCCGTCCTCGTCGGCGACGCTGTGCAGATCGGCGACCGCCTCGCCACCGGCCGCGCAGATCTCATCGGCCACCTGCTCCGCGTTGGCCCGCAAGACGTTTCGGCCGTCGGGTCCCACGCCGAGGTCGTTGACGACGACCTTGGCTCCTCGCCGGGCGAGCAGCTTGGCGTGCGAGCGCCCGAGGCTGGGCTCCTGGCCGCCGGCCCCGGTGACGATCGCGACCCTCCCGTCGAACCGAAGCTCGGTCATGACCTGTCCGTGGTGAGGATCCGCAGCGGCAATCGCGGCGGGGAGCAGGTTGGGGACGGCCACGTGATCTCGGGCCGGTATCCCGGTGGCATCTCGAAATGGGCTATCCGCCTTGACCATTCGGCCACGACGACGTTCATCAGATCGTCCAAGTCGAGACCGGGAATTCCGTTCGAGTCACGAGCCTCGGCCATGGCGCCTCCTATCACGGAATGTTGGTCGCCAAGAATGTCAGTGGCAGTCCCAGGATCGACACGTCGTTTTCGTCGAGAAAGGTGCCTTCGCCCTCCATGCGTTGCCGGAAACGCGTTGTCGCGCCGTAGCGCTCGGCGACGGCGTCGGCCCTGGAAGCTTCCGGGACTCCGATGACCACGGTGAACACGCCGTCTCCGTGGCGTTCGAGGAACTCGGTCACCGAAACGGCGACCTCCCCGGTCGACCCCGGGATCGGGCTGATCAGCTCGATGCCCCGATTCCAGTCGAGGTGAATGTCCAGGCCGAGCTCGGCCAGCTGCAGCGGCTCGAAGACGAACCCCAGATCGCTGAACATGTGGGTCACGGCCTCATGGCGTTCCGGTGCCACGGCAAACACGACGTGATGGAGCGAGGGTTCTTGTGTTGTCGTCATGTTGTCAGGACTCCGCGGGGAAGTAGCAGGGGGAGGTCGTTGTAGGTGACGATGCCAGGAGGTGCGGCGACGACGGCGGGTATCGCGGTGATCGCGGGCACGGCGGTGATGGTGAGCCCCAACATGATGTAGTCGTCCAAGGTCGTGCCCTCGAAGTCCGGCGGTGGCAGGAAGCTCAGCGTGGTCTTGATCGTCGGGCGGCCCAGCACCTCGACGGTGTAGCCCATGTCCAGCGGCCAATCCGGTTCCAGCGCTTGCCCCTTGCGCCATTGCCCGCCGATTTCGATGACCTCTCGGCCGGCCGTAATCCCTTTCCAGCGAACGTGGATGCCCGCCACGCAGCCCGTCGCGATGATCCAGTCTCCGGGCAGGTGCAGATCCTCGGCGGTTTGGGCGTACTCGGCTTCACAACGGACCTCGTCGAGCTCGACGCCGAGGGCGTCGGCGAGCAGCAACACGCCGTCGCGGAAGATCCCGGATCCTTTCTCGGTGACCGCCAGTAGGTCCGGATGGTCGATGGGATAGCCGAAGCCCATGGGGATTTCGGTCGCCGGCGAGTTGTAGATCGTGGTATCAAAGGACTCCAGCACCGACACCTTGTCCACCCGCTCAGAGAGTCCCGCCGATACGATGGCGAACAGCTGGACGAAGCCGGGGTTGATGCCGCTGCCGAAAATGCTCGATCCGCCCTCTTGGCAGGCCCGCGCGATGCGATCACGCCCCGCACCGAGGAAATGCCCGGTGATGAACCCGGCGGTGCCCACCACGTTGATGCCCGCACCCAGGATGCGGACCAGCTCGTCGGCGTCGGGGAACATCGGGTTGTAGACCACACAGTCCGGCTTGAGCGCGAGCAGCGCCTCAATATCGTTGGTGGCCTTCACATCAAGCGGCTCGATCCCGCACAGTTCGCCGACATCACGCCCGGCCTTCTCCGGCGACCAGGCATAGCATCCGACAAGCTCCAGCGTCGGGTTGGCGGCGATCGCCCGCACCGAACTCTTGCCGACGTTACCGGTCGTCCACTGAACGACCCGATAGGTCACGGGTGCGTCGCCGCCTGCGCTTGGCGGGCGAGCCGTTCGTCGTGAATCCTGACGAGCTCGCGGAACCCCAGCCGGTGGTACTTCGGTATCGGCTGGATGCCCCAGACGTCCTGCGCGGTGGCCTTGCCCTCGGCGCCCTCCGGGGGTCCGAACGGCGGGTAGGGGTACTTGCACTCCAGGGTGTCGTTGGAGTACCGGATCTTCAGCAGCTCACTGCAGATCTGGGTGAGGCTCAGCGTCGGGTAGCCGTAGTAGACCGCCATGAACGGCAGCGTGAAGGCGCCCTCGATCACCAAGGCCACCAGGCACACCAGCACGGCGCGCTTGATCCAGGTGTGCATGCGCGCGTAGTACGGCGTCGTCCCCGGCTCGAGATCGGTGGCCGGGTCCTTGTCTTCGGTGGTGGACGGTGCGGAAGGACTAGTCATGGCACTGCTCCTTTTAGTCGGAGAAGATTTCGCGATTGACGGTGTGCAGGTACGGGATGGCGAGGAACGGGGTGATGTAGAAGATGTCGTAGAGCCACCAGCCGATGACCGGGAACACGACACCGGCGTAGCGCACGTCGGCGAACATGGTCATGTTGAAGACGTAGGCGGACCAGATCACCACGCCCATCCAGCAGGTGACGACCATCCACTGATGGCCCCAGCGCTTCATCTGCAAAAACCCGATCGCCGCGGCCACCCGCATCGAGAAGACGGTGAGGATCAGGCCTGCCACATAGGCCTTTTCGCCCGGGCCCGCAGCGCCCCCGATCCACAGCTCGTTGTAATGCCAGAAGTAGCCGGCGTCGAACATGTTGCCCCACCCGACCATCAGCACCCGGTTGATCAGCGTGTGGTTGGCGACCAGGTCAAGAGCCCACCCCAGACTGTTGAGCATTCCGTCGATGAGGACCAGATAGCCGATGAGGGTCACGATCATGGGCCGAACGGACAGCCCGGCGCGCAGCGCCTGGCGCTGCAGCCACACCCCGCGCATGAAGATGGGAAATCCGATCAGGCCCGGCGCCCACATGCCCATCAGGGCGGCGCCGACGATCATCCACTTGTCGGCGTGGCGCTGAGCCTGGCGTGATTCGTCGTGGTGGTCCTCGAGGCTGCGCGACGCGTCGGCATGGTCCGGCGCGTCTCCCGAATTTCGTTTCAGCAGCGGTACATTCACAGATCCCACCAGCCCCGCGCGAACGACATGTAGAGCTGGACTCCGAACATCGCCAGCAGATAGCCGTAGATGAAGATCTGGAAGATGATGAGCGCCCTTTTGCGCTTCTCCTCCTGTCGGTCCATGCCGGTTGCTCCTTTCCCTAGGGCGAACTGTTCGAGGTGGCCAGGCTGGCTGCCGCCACTTCACGCAGACCGTCGGTGACCGCGCCATCGGTGCTCAGTGGCGCGAGTATGCACGCGTCGGCGGCGTCCAATTCGGTTGCGCCGGCGGCGATCAGCTGGGCGGCGGTGACCAACACCCTGGTCGACGGCGGCTCGAAGTGAAAGGCCTCGTCGGCGGTGCGGATCGCGACCGCACACTCGACGAGCCGGCGGGCGGTTGCCAACGGGATTCCGGATTCGGCGACGATCACGTCGGCCTCGCGCTCCGGCGGCAGATAATGCATCGCCAGCGTGACGAACCGTTGGCGGAACGAGGGTTTGAGCTCCTTGAGTGAGCTGCGATAGGCCGGGTTGTACGAACACACCAGCATGAACTCTTCGGGGGCTTTCACCACCTCGCCGGCGCGGTCCAGGTACAACGACCGTCGGTGATCGGTCAGGGAATGCAGGATCGCCAAGGAGTCGTGGCGGGCCTCGACGACTTCGTCGAGGTAGCAGATCGCGCCGGCTTTGACGGCCCGGGTGAGCGGGCCGTCGGTCCAGACGACGTCGCCGCCGGTCACCATGAAGCGGCCGACGAGGTCGGAGCTGGTGAGGTCGTCGTGGCAACTGATCGTGACCACCGGTCGCTGCAGCAGCGAGCCCATGTGTTCGACGAACCGGGTTTTGCCGCACCCGGTTGGGCCGGTCAGCATCACCGGCAGACGCCGCTGAAAGGCCTGTTCGAACAGCTGAATCTCGTTGCCGTTGGCGAAATATGTGTCGGTGGTCATCTCTTCCTTAATCCGTCGGCATTCACGCTGCGACCAGTTCGCGATGGACATGGGCCAACACCCGCGGTAATTCCTCGATGCGCCGGATCCGTTGCGACCGCCGCGGCCCGAACACCTCCGGAAGGGGGTCGACCCGGGTCGGCCCGACACCCACGTAATACATCGACACCCCGGCCTCGCTGGCCTCCTCGACGGCGTGCGCGGCATCGGCCCAGGCGTAACGGCCCTCATAGCCTTCATCGGAGATCAGCCCGTCCCCGATGATGATCAGCAGGCGCCGCTCGGAGGCCTGGGCCAGGAGGCGGCTAGTCAAATGGCGCAGTGGCGCGCCGAGTCTGGTGTAGCCGCGGGTGGACAGACCCAGCCCGCTGGGCGGCACGAACCGGCGGTCTTCGAAGTCCTTCAGGCACCGCACTTCGACCCGGTGCCGGGTGTTGCCGGTGAACACGAAAACGCCATGGCGTTCGCGCGCCAGCGTCATGGCACGCGAAAGTGCGTCGGCACAGGCCAATTCGAGCTGGAAGACGCGGCCCCCGTGCACGCCTAGCGACGAGCTGCCGTCGAGCAGCAGTGCGGTGGTGACGTCGCGGCTGCTGGGCAGCAGGTCGCGGAACACCCTCGGCTCCTTGGCCTCGCCCGTCGTCAGGTCGATGTAGTGGTTCACGTATTGGTCGACGTCGAGGTCCGAGCCGTCTTCGAGGCGGCTGGTCATTGCACGATGGGTGTGTTCTTCGAACCACTTGCGGACGTCGACGGCCACCGGCACCGGACGGCGCAGGCGCCGGCCGTCGGCGTGCTCGACGACAGCGACGTGGTCGTGCATGAATCGCTGTGTCCACATGTTCCACTCGGGATAGGGAATCCCGGGCCGGTGTTGGGGTGTGACGTCGAGATCGTTGTCCTGCGGCCGGCTCGGCGGAGGCAGGTTCGGGTTGCGGACGCCCCCGTCACCGCCGACCGGAACCGAGTATGGCCGCGGAAGACGCTTCTGCGTGGTGGTCCACGGCATCCGCCCGAAGCTGCGCCGCAACCTATCGGTCAATCCCTGCGGGGCCGTGTAGGCCAGCGGCAAGGCACCCAACAGCGGTGGGACCGCCAACTCCCGGCCGGTGGCCGCCAATCCGATTGCCCTATCGAGCATCTGGGCGCCGTCCATGTCCGCGGCTTCGGGGTGGACGTCGGGGAGCAGCCGTTGGACCTCGGGAAGCAGGCCGGGCCACCGCGACGCGATCCAGCCGAGCGCGACGCCGCCTTCGACCAGCGTGAGCGCGCGCAGTTCGCGTGCGGACAGCTCGTTCAGCCGAAATTCGGTGACGCGTTCCTTCGATGGCGAGCATTGCAGGGCCACGCCGCAGGTCAGGGTTCTGCGGGTCCAGCCGGGGGCGGCGGGGTAGGGGACATGGACGAACGTGAGCCCCGCGTTCAACCCAAAGCCCCGCCGCTCGCCGGTGACGAGCCGCACGCCTTCGCGGCGCTGCTCGCTCAGCGCGACCGCCGTCACCGCGCAACTGCGTTCCAGCGCCATCGCGTGGCCGTCGGAATGCTCAGTCATCGGCCCAATCCCGCGCTCCCCGAACCCCGGTTCAGAACGTGCCGATGTTGGAGAACAGCCAGTACCAGAACCAGATGATCAGTCCGGTACCGCCCCACGCGGCGACGTAACGAAGAATTTCCCAGACATAACCCACGATGTGACCTCCTCGGTGACGTGGTCAGGTGATGCGTGCTGAGGTGTCGAGAACTCTCGTGAACCGAAGGCGCGTACGGCATTTCAGTCGGAGAAGAGTTCGCGGTTGACGGTGTGCAGATAGGGGATGGCGAGGAACGGGGTGATGTAGAAGATGTCGTAGAGCCACCAGCCGACGACCGGCAGCACGACGCCCGCGAAGCGCACGTCGGCGAACATCGTCATGTTGAACACGTAGGTGATCCAGATGACCACGCCCATCCAGCAGGTGATGACCATCCATTGGTGGCCCCATCGTTTCATCTGCAGAAAGCCGATGGCCGCGGCGATCCGCATGGTGAAAACGGTCAGGATGAGGCCGACCTCCAGGGCCTTCTCGCCGGGGCCCGCCGCGCCACCGACCCACAACTCGTTGTAGTGCCAGAAGTAGCCGGCGTCGAACATGTTGCCCCAGCCGTTGAGCAGGACGCGGGCCAGAATGGTGTGGTTCGCCACCAGATCAAGGGCCCAGCCGACGGTGTTGATGGCGGCGTCGATGATGACGAGGTAGCCGAGCAGGGTGACGAGCATCGGCCGCACCGAGAGGCCGTCGCGTTGTGCGCGGCGCAGTAACCGCACGCCCCACAAGAACAGCGGCAGGCCGAAGATGCCAAGGGCTGCGGTGCCGATCAGCAGACTGCCGGAGATGAGCCATTTGTCGGCCCGGCGCTGCGCGAGCTGTGAGCGCTCCATGTGCTCGTCGATGGCCAGGCCAGGCGGGGCGGAGCCGGGCGATCGGGTGGCTGCACCTATCCCGGAATCGCGCTGATGCAGCTTCGGCAAATTCACGAACCCTCCCCGCCATCGACACTGATTGGATCGGCGAGTGCACTATAACAGGCTGACTACAGTCAGCAGAAGTGGCGGACGGGGTCAACCGTGATGTCTCGGTGGAGTCCGCCCGTATTCTGGCAGTTACCGAGTGCCGCAGGGCTAATAGGCGTGGTGGGCGCCGCTGCCCGCGGCGTGGCGGCCGCCTGCTAGTACTGACGAAAGTCAGCTGGTAATCGTTGACACGCCCTTCGGCCGAAGCCTACGCTCATCGAGCGCTCAGGCGTTCTGGCCATGCAAAGGAGTAGCGATGACGCTCAAATCGCCGGCCGAGAAGAAATATCGCGTAATCCAATGGGGCGTCGGCAATGTCGGGACGATCGCGCTGCGTCATTTTGTGCACAACCCGGCCTATGAACTGGTCGGAGTCCTGTGCAATCGTCCGGAGAAGGTCGGCAAGGACGCCGGTGAGCTCTGCGGCAAGCCGCCGACCGGTGTGCGGGCGACCACCGACAAGGATGCCATCGAGGCACTCGATGCCGATTGCGTGTTCTACGCGCCGTTATGGTCTGACCCCGATGAAGTGTGTCGTTTACTGCGCGGTGGCAAGAATGTCGTCGCGTCGGGTGGGGCGTGGTGGTATCGGACTGAGCACAGCCAGGCGGACATCGACAAGATCGATGCCGCGTGCCACGAGGGTGGGACGTCGTTTCATGCCGGCGGTGTAAACCCGGGGTTCGCTGGAGACCTGCTCGTCCTGACGTTGGCCCGAATCGTCAGTCAGATCGACACTATTCACATCTACGAGGTGGTGAATTTCGGGCGGGACACCCTCAAGTACCTGTATGAGATGGGAATGGGAAGCGATCCGGCCGGGTTCGAGGATGGCCCCAATCTGTTGGGGCAGGCATGGCCCTTGTTCGCGCAGTCGATGGCCATGGTTGTGGAGGGAATGGGCAAAACAGTCGAGAAATACACGACCGAGGTAGAACTCGGGACTGCCACGCGCGACATCCCCTTCGAGGGAGGGGAGACCAGCGACATGCCGGGCTTCAAGGGCGTGATCAAGAAGGGCACCGTCGCCCGCCAGCATCACAAGTGGACGGCGTGGGCGTCAGGGACGCTCAGGGTTTCAAACTTCGCAACGTCCTCGCGACGAAGTCTTCCAGCAGGGTGTGGCCGGTCGGCCAATGGTTGGTGGTGATCAACAGGGCGTAGAGGCCCAGCAAGAAGAACACCGCGCTGTTCATCGGATTGACGTGCCGATCGGTCTCACCGCGTTCCTGCGCCAGCGCGATTTCCTGAGCCACCAAGACGATCAACGGGTGATCTCGGCCGTCCTCGGTCTGCGGGCGGGTTTGGGAGAAGTGCAGCGCGAGAAAGTCATTGAAGAGCCGATCGCCCAGCCGACGTTCCAGCCCGACCACCAGGCGGACCGCCTCATTCAAAGCGGAAGCAAGGTCGTGCTTGGACTTCAGGAATTGGGCGAACTGCTTCGCTATGCGATCCTCTTCGCGGCGCTCGAGCTCCAGCAGCACGTGCTCCTTGGTGGGGAAGTGGAAGAAGAAGGTCCCGTGCGCGACTCCTGCGGCGGCCACGATGGCACTGACATCGGCCTCGGCCATGCCGGCGCGGGCGAACTCCGCGATCGCGGCGCCCATCAATCGCTCCCTCGTCTGCAGGCGCTTTGCTTCTCGTGCCGACAGCCGATCCGTCACAGCCATTTCTTTCCTCACGGTTGACCCGACTCGTGCGAGAGTTGCGGGGCTCAACGGCTCATTATGCCGTGTCCGCACCAGAAAGGCTTGCATAACTTGATCATTCTCAGATAATCGGCGGCGTTACCGACGTCGATTGCGCAGATTCGTTGACTTTAGTCAGCTTGGTTCCTAGATTGAACGGCGCACACCACGCGCGATCGAAGGAGCTCGGCATGGCGTTGGAACAGTTCCAGCTTGATGGGCAGGTCGCGATCGTGACGGGCGCCGGGAAGGGTGTCGGGGCGGGCATTGCCCGGGTCTTGGCGGAGGCCGGCGCCACCGTTGTCGGGACCGCACGCACCGAGGCGGATATCGTTGGCACGATCGAGGGTATCGAGGCCTCCGGCGGCAAGGGGTTGGCGCTCGTGGCGGACGCGATGAGTCGTGCCGACGGAGAGCGCGTCGTGAACACGGCCATGGAGCGGTTCGGGCGCATCGACATTCTCGTCAACAATGTCGGCGGCTCCACCTATGCGCGGTTTTTGGACATCACCGACGAAGACTTCCGGCACACCTTCGACTGGTGTGTGACATCCGCGTTCATCATGAGTCAACTCGTCGCTCCGCACATGCTCGGGGCGGGGCGCGGATCCATCGTCAACATCTCGTCTGGGTCTGCCCGGTTCGGCATCCGTGCCTTGACGGCCTACTGCGTCGCGAAGGGCGGTCTCGAGGCGCTCACCCGCGCCATGGCACAGGAACTCGCGCCGAAGATCCGCGTCAACGCGATTGCGTTGGGTTCGTTCGCCACCGATGGTCTACGGGGCAGCCTGGACTTGATGCCCGGGTCGCTCGAGAAAATGCAGGAGGCCACGCCGCTGCATCGGCTCGGTGACGTCGAGGATCTCGGACGGCTGACGGTCTACCTGTGCACGCGCGACTGCTACGCGACCAACGCGATCTTCCACGTCGATGGCGGCATCGACTCGAACAACTCGCCGCTGCCAATCCCCGATTACTGACCTGGACCGCGATTCAACGCGTCATGATGGGTCATCGCCCACGGTCGGAAGGATGAGGGTAAGTGCGCAGAGTCATACAGTTCTCCACCGGAAACGTGGGCCGGCATTCGTTGCGGGCCATCATCGGCCGACCGGATCTGGAACTGGTCGGCGTGCACGCCGCCAGCGCCGACAAGATCGGCAAGGACGCGGCGCAGCTCTGCGGGCTGGACGAGCCGACCGGCATCATCGCGACCGACGATATCGACGCGCTGCTCAATCTTGGCGCCGATTGCGTGGTCTACACCTCGCAGGGTGAGACGCGGCCCATGGAAGCCATCGAACAGATGGCCCAGTTCCTCGCGGCGGGCATCAACGTCGTTGGCACGTCGATGGTCTGGCTGGTGACGCCCCGCCATGCCGACGACTGGTTGCGAGAGCCGTTGGAGCGCGCGTGCGCTGCCGGGAACGCCTCGCTCTACGTCAACGGCATCGATCCCGGCTTCTCCGGCGATACGCTGGTGCATTCGGCGGCCAGCCTGACCACGCGGATCTCGTCGATCACCGTGCAGGAGATCTTCGACTACGGCAACTACGACGATGCCGAGTTCACAGGTGCGGCAATGGGATTCGGAACCACGCCGGACGACGATTCACCGATGATGTTTCTGCCCGGGGTGATCGTGGCGATGTGGGGAGGTCAGGTCCGCAGTCTGGCCGACCATCTCGACATCAAGCTCGACGACGTGCGCCAGCGCTGCGAACCGTGGTATACGCCAGAACGCATCGAGTGCACGATGATGACGGTGGAGCCGGGGCAGATGGCCGCGGTCCGGTTCGCCACCGAGGGCGTGCGCGACGGTGAACCGGTCATCACCCTCGAGCATGTCACCAGGCTCACGCCGGCCGCCGCGCCCGACTGGGAGTTCCCGCCCGAGGGCCACACCGGGGTGCACCGCGTCGTCGTGGAGGGCGAACCGCGCGTGGAAATCAATACCCACGTCTCCCATCCGGTGCTGGATTCCACTGACGCAGGCTGCATTTCGACGGCGGGCCGGGCGGTCAACGCGATCGACTGGGTGTGCAACGCGCCCCCGGGGCTGATCGGTGTCGAAGGCATCCCGCTCTCGGCGACGATGCGCGGGTTGATGTGGAACGAGCACTGAACTGACCACCCCGGCTCCAGGACGCGTCGCCGGTAAACGCATTCTGATCACCGGCGCCGCCCGCGGTATGGGCCGCGGCCATGCGTTGCGGCTCGCCGAGGAAGGCGCGGACCTCATCATGCTGGACATCTGCGAATCGTTGCCGCAGATCGAATACCCCTTGGCCACAAGGCAGGAGCTTGACGAAACGACAGAGATGGTGCGCAAACTCGGCCGTCGCTGTATGAGCTACGTCGTGGATGTCCGTAACGACGAACAATTGCGCGAGGCGGTCGACGACGGCGTCGCGGCACTGGGCGGCCTGGACGGCGCGGTCGCCAACGCCGGCGTGTTGACGGTGGCGCCGTGGGACAAGACGACTGCCGATCAGTGGCGCACGGTGGTAGACGTCAACCTGATCGGGGTGTGGAACACCTGCGCGGCCGCGATACCGCACCTGCTCGAGCAGGGCGGAGGCAGCCTGGTCAACATCAGCTCGGCCGGCGCCCTCAAGGGCTTTCCGCTGCAGACGCCCTACACGGCGGCCAAACACGGCGTCGTCGGCTTGACCCTGGCCTTGGCGAACGAACTCGCGGCACAGAACGTGCGCGTCAACACCGTGCTTCCCACGGGCGTCCCCACCGGAATGGTCCCCGCATCGTTCGGGCCTCTCCTGGGCGAGCAGCGGTCCGATCTGATCCCCATCTTCGTCAACGCGATGCCCACGCCCGCCGTCGAACCCGCCGACGTGAGCAGCGCGGTCCTGTTCCTGCTCTCGGACGAGTCCAGATACGTGACGGGTCTGCAGTTCAAGGTCGACGCGGGCGTGACCATCAACTGAAGCGAAACTCGCCCGATGCGGATTTGCCCGGCGGCCCACAAAGTTTGCGTGTTCGTGCTGCGTCGCGCCGGGGTAAGGGATACAAATAGCTGACCGCAACAAGGAGGGCTCATGACCAACGTCCGGACGTCCGCGGTCGGTCTGGCGGCCACCGCGGTGCTGCTCAGCGCTGCAACGGCGGGCTGCGGCGAGGACAAGAGTTCGACGGCGCCATCGGGCTCGACGTCGTCATCGAGTTCGGCCATGTCGTCGAGCCCGTCGCTGTCACCGGGGGCGCCGGCGGACTACAGCTCGTTGCTTATCAAGCCCGCCGACGTCGGCCCCCGCGCCACCGCTGACGGGCCGCCCAGTCAGAATCCGGGCGGCATCGTCGGCGTCGGGCAGGTCTTCAAGAACCCCGACGGCAAGCGCACCATCGTCGACACGGTCGCCGTCTTTCCCGATGCGGCGACGGCCGACCAGACGGCGGCGAATATGCGGGACGTCGTCGGCAAAAAGGTCAACGGGCAGCAGCAGCCCATCGATGTCGGCTCCAACGGGTTCATGGTGATCGGGCAGAGCAGCGACCCGGCCAACCCGATGGAGATCTCCGAGGCGGTATTCGTCGAGGGCAGGGCCATGGTCGACCTGGAATCCGACTGTGTCATAGGCAATCCCACGCCGGCCGACATCCTGCTTGATCTCGCTCGCAAACAGGACGCTGCGGTCAAGGCGGGCCTGCCGGCTAATTGATCGGGCGGTCTTTCAGAGTGGCCAGCCGTCCGGCTGCAGCGTGTAGCGCAGTTCGGCCGCCGGGGGCAATGGCCGTCGCTCATCGACCGATATCGCGTCGACAACAAGGGCGACGTAGCGTCGCCAGCCGTCGCTGTGCGAATCCATCGTCGAGAGCACGCTGAAGAGCATCGCTATCAGGCGAGGCAGGTCGTCGCTGACCAGATCCGCGCGGATCCTGCCGAGCCGCTGGCCTTCGCGGGCAAGCTCGGCGAGCGCGGCGTTGAGCGGCACCGAGATGTCGGACGTGAGGGACCCGGCCCGGCGTGCGGCGGCCAGCAGGCTGTGTTCGCGGGCGCCGAGCGCGATCGCCGCTTCGATCAGTTGGGTCAGGCCGCGTAGCGGATCCTTTGCGCGGCGGGCGCGGTCGATCACCGGGGTGAGATCCTCGGCGATGCTCTGTTCCAGCGCCGCCAGGACGAGGTCCGCCTTGCCGGGGAACCGGCGGTAGAGGGTTCGTTCGCCGACGCCGGCGCGGCGGGCGACCGCCTCCACCGGAGCGTCCGGGCCCAACTCGCCGTAAACCTCGCGCGCCGCGCGCAGTATGCGCTCGACGTTGCGCGCCGCGTCCGCCCGCAACGGCCGGTCTTCCACCGCGGTCATTGTGACAGCGTAACTGACGGTTGACTACCGACAGCCGTCGCTTTACGCTCTACAACTGGCAGATAACTGACATTTAATGGGAAACGCGGCTTATGTCAATATCTTTCGAGACGTCCGACTCCTGCTCCGATGCGGATCTGCCGGCACTGCCGATACCGCGTCCCGCGCGGTGCCCGCTCGCAACGCCGGTAGAGTTCGCGAGTTGGCGGGAAGAGCCCGGTTTACGACAGGCGATGTTCCACGGCAATCCGGTCTGGGTGGTGAGCCGCTACTCCGACATCAGGGCGGCGCTGGTTGATCCGCGGCTGTCCGCGAAGACCATTCCGGACGCCATCATGCCCACGGACGCCGACAACAAGGTCGTGGTGATGTTCGCGCGCACCGACGATCCCGAACATCATCGGATCCGACGGATGATGACCGGCAATTTCACCTTCAGGCGTTGCGAATCGATGCGGCCGCAGATCCAGGAGACGGTCGACCACTTTCTCGACGAGATGATCGCCGTGGGGCCCCCTGCAGATCTGGTGCGTGAATTCGCCTTGCCGGTGCCATCATTGGTAATCGCGCTGTTGCTGGGAGTGCCGCCCGAAGACCTCGAGCTCTTCCAGCGCAACACCACCGCCGGGCTCGACCAGAAGACGTCCGAGGCGGAAAAGGGGCAGGCCTTCGGGGCAATGTACGCCTACATCCAGGATTTGGTGCAACGCAAGGAGCGCGAACCCGGCGACGATCTGATCAGCCGCATGATCACCGAGTACGTCGCGACGGGCCAACTCGACCACGCGACGGCGGCGATGAACAGTGTGATCATGATGCAGGCCGGCCACGAGACCACCGCCAACATGATCTCGCTGGGAACGGTTGCGCTGCTACAGCATCCGAACGCCTTCGCGCGATTGGGCCACACCGACGATCCCGCCCTCATTGCGAACACCGTCGAAGAGCTGATGCGCTATCTGAGCATCGTGCACAGCCAGGTCGACCGCGTGGCGACCGAAGATCTCGTGATCGGCGGCCAATTGATCAGGGCGGGGGAGTTCGTGATGATGAACCTGCCCGCCGGGAACTGGGACACCGAATTCGTCGACGATCCAGAGAGCTTCGACATCGATCGAAACACGCGCGGGCACTTGGGTTTCGGCTACGGCGTGCACCAGTGCATCGGGGCCAACCTGGCACGAGTCGAGATGCAGGTCGCGTTCGCCACCCTCGCGCGGCGGCTGCCCGGGCTGAAACTGGCGGTCCCGCCGGAGGAGTTGCGTTTCAAGGACGCCGACATCTACGGCATGAAGGAGCTCCCGGTCACCTGGTGATCACCACCACCGCGTCGCACACCACCACCGCCCAGCGTGGAGTTGTTGGCGCGAATTTCACGCAACAAGTCGACGCTGGGCAGCGAAAGCCTCAGCAGCTGAACGCCGCGCCGACCCCGTCGGGCGGTGGCACCGACTTCAGGCAGCCGAAGGGCTGAATGCCGGCGGGCGCCAGACGCGCCGCCGACTGATGCGCGTAGTTCACGCAATACAGGCCCGCCTGGTCGGCGCGGCACCGATAGTCACCGAACGACAGCGAATCCCCACTCGGCAGTTCCGGTCCGTTGCCGTTGACGAACGGACCGGGGTCGGCCCGTGCGGCTCCCACCTGCAGGCGCACCCCGTCGAAAGTGACCCAACCGCCCTGCCATTCGCCATAGGCGGTCGCGGGCGCCGGCGCCGGAGCGGTCAGGTTCACCAGGCAATTCAGCGCGCCGCCGGTGTGTGGGGCATCCGTCATGCAGGAGACTTTGCCGCCCGCTCCCGCCAGGGCGATGTCGCCGCCCAGGGGTGTGGCCACACCGTCGCGGGTGGCCGTGTGATAGCGAGCCGGATCGGCGGGGTGGGCCGCCTCTATCCACGCGATGACGTCGGAGACCGCGGCGCCGGCGGCCGGCGCCGCGGCCGCTCCCGGCGTCTTGCTTTCCGACGGGCCGGCGGCGGCCCCCGCGGATGTCGGGGTGGTGCTAGGCGTCGACTCCGAGTGGCCGCCCGTGGTGTGTGAGCACCCGGCGACCAGTAACGACGCGGCGATCATCGCAGCTATCCGCATGCAGTCAGGCTAACCGCCGCGCCGGCCAATTAAGGCGCTGCGCGCGCGTTAACGCCGTCATGTCGGTTACCGTCGGGTTATGCATCACCGGACTGTCCGCGCACGCACGGCCACCGGCACCGTCGAGGGCTTCACCCGCGACGGGGTCAATCGGTGGCGGTCGATCCCGTATGCCCGTCCACCGGTGGGAAACCTGCGCTTCCGGGCGCCGCAGCCGGCGGCGCCGTGGTCGGGGGTGCGGCACTGCCATGGCTTCGCGAATTGCGCGCCCCAGCAGCGTCGTTACACCCTGCTCGGCCTGTCGGGTTTGGGAGGCCGCTATCAACCGATGAGCGAGGACTGCCTCACCCTCAACGTCGTGGCACCCGAAGCCGCCGAGGGGCCGCTACCGGTGATGGTCTTCATCCACGGCGGCGGGTACTTCCTGGGCAGCTCGGCGACACCGCTCTACGACGGGGCCCCGCTGGCACGCCGGGGGTGCGTGTACGTGTCGGTGAACTACCGGCTGGGCGCGCTGGGATGCGTGGACTTCTCGTCGCTGTCGACGCCCGAGATCACCATTGACAGCAACCTGTACCTGCGCGACCTGGTGCTGGCGTTGCAGTGGGTGCGCGACAACATCGCCGGATTCGGCGGTGACCCGGACAACGTGACGATTTTCGGCGAGAGCGCGGGCGCGTGTATCACCGCCTCCCTGCTGGCGGTGCCCTCCGCCGAAGGCCTGTTCGCTCGGGCGATCTCGGAGAGTCCCGCCTCGGGTCTGGTGCGGTCGAAAGAGGTTGCCGCCGAGTTCGCGAACCGCTTCGTCGGTCTGCTGGGCGTGCGCAAGCAGGATGCCGCCGACGCGCTGATGCGGGCGTCCGCGGCCCAACTGGTGCGCACCCAGCACGCATTGATCGACGAGGGCATGCAGAACAGGCTGGGCGCCTTCCCGATTGGTCCGGTTGTCGGGGATGACATGCTGCCGATGGATCCCGTCGAGGCGATGCGGCGCGGTGAGGCGCATCCGGTGCCCCTCATTGTCGGCACCAACGCCGAAGAGGGTCGGCTGTTCACCCGGTTCCTGGCGATGCTGCCGACCAACGAATCGATGGTCGAAGAGCTGCTGGCCGAGGCGGAACCCGCTATCCGCCAACGCATTACCGCCGCGTACCCGGACTACCCCGAACGTGCGGCATGCATCCAGCTCGGCGGTGATTTCGCGTTCGGCTCGGCGGCCTGGCAGATCGCCGAGGCCCACGGCACGCACGCGCCGACCTACCTCTACCGGTATGACTACGCCCCGCGCACGCTGCGCTGGTCGGGTTTCGGCGCCACCCATGCCACCGAGTTGCTGGCGGTCTTCGACGTCTACCGCACCAGATTCGGCGCGCTGTTGACCGCGGCGGCCGACCGGCGGGCCGCGCTGCGGGTCAGCAACCAGGTGCAACGGCGTTGGCGCGCCTTCAGCCGCACCGGCGTCCCGGGCGAGGACTGGCCCGCGTACAACTCCGCCGATCGCGCCGTGATGGTCTTCGACCGGAAATCCCGGGTCGAGTTCGATCCCCACCCGCAACGCCGGATGGCCTGGGACGGCTTCTCACTCGCGCATTGACCTGGCACGCTGACCCTCATGCACGCCGAGACCGAGCAAGTCATCGAAACCCCCAGTGACCTCACCGCCTCGTGGTTGGCCGCGGTGATCGGCACCGGGCCCATCGCCGATTTCTCGGTCGAGCGCATCGGCACCGGGCAGATGAGCGAGTGCTACCGCATCCGGCTCAACTACGCCGAGGCCGACCGCGGGCCCGAATCGGTGGTGCTCAAGGTCGCGGCCACCGACCCGGTGAGCCGACAGACCGGGCTGGCGCTGGGACTCTACGAGCGGGAGGTCCGCTTCTACGGCGACATCGCGCCGCGGCTGGGCGGGCCGATCGCGCCGTGCTACCACGCGGCGGTCGACACCTCGGCGGGCGTGTTCGACCTGCTGCTGGGCGACGCCGGCCCGGCCGTGGTCGGTGATGAAATCGCCGGCGCCACAATCGAACAGGCCCGCCTCGGTGCCGTCGAACTCGGACGGCTGCACGGGCCGCTGCTCGGCGACGTCTCGCTGGCCGAAGCGCCGTGGCTCAACCGCGAGGCGCCGCTGAATCAGGCGATGATCGCCCCGCTGTACGCCGGATTCGTCGACCGCTACGGCGACCAGATCGCCCCGGAGCACCGCGAGGTGTGCGAGCGCTTGGTGGCCGCGTTCGACGGCTACCTCGCCCAAGAGGCGCAGGCGTCCGAGATCCAGGGCCTGGTGCACGGCGACTACCGGTTGGACAACATGTTGTTCGGTACCGCGGGCGCCGACCGCGCGCTGACGGTGGTCGACTGGCAGACCGTGTCCTGGGGCCCCGCACTGACCGACCTGTCCTATTTCCTCGGCTGCGCGCTGCCCACCGAGGACCGCCGGGAGCACTACGACGCGCTGCTGCGGGCATACCACGAGGCGCTGGGGCCCGACGCGCCCCTGACCCTGGCCGACGTCGCCGACGGCGTCCGCCGGCAGAGCTTTTTCGGCGTGATGATGGCGATCGTCTCCTCGATGCTGGTGGAGCGCACCGACCGTGGCGACCAGATGTTCATGACGATGCTGCGCCGGCACTGCGATCACGTCCTCGACACGGACGCGCTGGCGACGCTGCCGACCGCGGTGCCGGCCGAGCCGTTGCAACCGGTGCCCGAGGATGAACTCGCCCACGATCCCACCGCCGAACCGCTGTGGAGCGAGAGCTGGTACGCCGACTTCGCCGACAGCGCACAGGGATTGGGGGGCTGGTTCCGCCTCGGCCTGGTGGCCAACGAGCAGACCGCATGGGTACACGTGCTGCTGTGCGGCCCCGGCATACCCACCGTCGCCGTCGACGCGCAGGTTCCGCTGCCCCCGGACCCGTGGACGGTGCGAAGCGACGAGTTCGAACTCGGCCACTCCGCCGGCACGCCGTTGCAGAGCTACCGCGTCGACGTGCGCGCCCGGGGTCACGAGCACTCCGACCCGGCGGCGCTGTTGCGCGGGGAGTCCGGCACGCCCGTCGAGATGACCATGAACCTGGTGTGGGACACCGATGGCACCCCCTACAAGTACGGCGTCACGACGCGGTATGAGATTCCGTGCACCGTCTCGGGAACGGTCACGATCGGCGACACCAGCTACCGCCTCGATGCGGTGCCCGGCCAGCGCGATCATTCCTGGGGTGTGCGCGACTGGTGGAGCATGGATTGGATTTGGAGCGCGCTGCACCTGGACGACGGCACCCATCTGCACGGCGTCGACATCCGCATTCCCGGCGCGCCGGCGTTCAGCATCGGCTACACCCAGGGCGCCGACGGCCGGGTCACCGAGCTACAGACCGTCGACTCACGAGAGTCCTTCGCCGGCAACGGGTTACCAGTGGATGCGACGCTGACGCTCAACCCGGGGGAGCTCACCGCCAACGTGGACGTCCGCGGCCAGGCGCCGGTCCGGCTCGTCGCCGCGGACGGGCGGGTCAGCCAGTTCCCCCGCGTGTGGGCCACGATCACCACCGCCGACGGGCGCAACGGCGTCGGCTGGCTGGAATGGAACCGCAACCTCGGCGAACACACCGGGTGAGCGGATCGGCCCCCGTCGTGGTGATGGGCGTTTCCGGATCGGGCAAGTCGACCGTCGGTGCGGCGCTGGCGCGACGCATGCGGGTCCCGTTCGTCGACGCCGACACCCTGCACCCGGCCGCCAACGTCGCCAAGATGGCGGCCGGCCACCCGCTCGATGACGACGACCGCTATCCGTGGCTGGACAAGGTCGGCGAATGGCTGGCGGCTCACCGCGACGGCGGGGTGGTGAGCTGTTCGGCGCTGAAAAAGAAGTACCGCGACCGGCTGCGCGCGCACTGCCCGGCCGTCGAGTTCCTGCATCTGTCCGGTTCGGCGGAACTGATCGCCCGCCGGCTGGCGGCCCGGACCGACCATTTCATGCCGGCCGCGCTGCTGCGCTCGCAACTGGACACGCTGGAGGTTCTCGGCCCCGACGAGGACGGCATGACGGTCGATGCCGGAGGCGATGTCGACGCGATCATCGACGCCGTTCTGAAGCGGCGCCGCTAGCAGGGCATACGCGCCCGTGTAGCATTGTGCTACAAGTCGTAACTGTGTGCTGCATGACGGAGGAAGCATGGCCGACGCTCTCGATCGCGTCACCCGGGTGGCGTCCGACCTGATGGACAGCGCCGCGGCAGAAGGCGCCCGCCAGAGCCGTTCGGCCAAGCAGCAACTCGACCACTGGGCGCGAGTCGGGCGCGCGGTGTCCAGCCAGCACACCGCCTCGCGGCGGCGGGTCGAGGCCGCGCTCGCGGGCCACCTCGCGACCGGCGAACTCACCGTCGAGGAGGGCGTGGTGTTCAACGCCGAGATCTCGGCGGCCATCGAAGAAAGCCTGGTGCACGCCAACTACGGGGCGACGCTGGCCGGGCAGGGCGTCACCACGGTCGCCCTCAACGAGGACGGCGACGTCGTCGAGCACCGGCCCGACGGCTCCGCCGCGGTGTTGGCGCGCGGGCGCTGACCCGGCGTTCGCCCGGCGCGGCCCGATGGAGCGACTTGACCTGGTGGTCGGCCCGAACGGCGCCGGCAAGTCGACCTTCATCGCGTTCACCCTGGCGCCGCTGTTGCCCGGCAGCCCGGTGGTCAACGCCGACGAAATCGCACGGCAGCGCTGGCCGGGGGAGGCGGCAGGGCGCGCCTACGAGGCCGCGCAGGTCGCCGCCGACACCCGCGCGAAGCTGATCGACCTGGGTCGGTCGTTCATCGCGGAGACCGTGTTTTCCCACCCGTCGAAGCTGGACCTCATCCACACCGCCCATCGCGCGGACTTCACCGTCGTCCTGCACGCGATGCTCATCCCGGAAGACCTTGCCGTCGAACGTGTCCGGCACCGCGTGCGGGCCGGCGGCCATGACGTGCCGGAAACCAAGGTTCGCGAGCGCCATCGCCGCTTGTGGACACCGGTCGCCCAAGCCCTCGCGCTCTCTGACGTCGCGACCGTCTACGACAACAGCCGGCTGCGCGGGCCGCGCATCGTCGCCCGCCTCAGCGGCGGCATGACGATCGGTCGCCCCGACTGGCCCGCGTGGGCTCCGGAGATCCTGCAGAAGCGCTGGACGGAGTAGCTGCACCAGCGCGATGCAATTACCAGGACAGCTTGCGGCGGCCGGTCTCGACCTGCCCGCCGACGCGCTCGCGCGCGGTGTCGGCCAAGTGGCTGCCCCGCTTGCGTGCGGTCTCGGCGAGCTCCTCGGAGCGCGCCCTCGCCGTGTCGGCCAGCTTCTCGCTGCGCTTGCGTGCCTTCTTGGCCAGCTTCTCGCTGCGTTTGCGTGCCTTCTTGGCCAGCGGTGCGGCCCGATCGGCCGCCTCATCGGCCAGCTCTTCGCTGCGTTTGCGCGCCTTCTCGGCCAGATAGGCTGCGCGGTCGGCGGCCTCGTCGGCCCATTCCTCACCGCGCTTGCGGGCCTTCTTCGCCAGCGGCTTGCTGCGCTCGGCCGCGGTGCTGGCCAGCTCGCGGCCGCGTTCCAGCGCGGTTTCGGCGTAGGGCGCACCGCGTTGCGCTGCCGTGCTGGCCAATTCGCGGCCGCGTTCCAGCGCGGCTTCGGCGTAGGGCGCACCCCGCTCCGCCGCGGTGCTGGCCAATTCGCGGCCGCGTTCGGCCCCGACGTGCAGGCCGTGTGCGATCCGATCGCCCAGCTCCGACAGCTCGCCTTCGAAGGCCGAATCGTCGGATCCGGGCCACGCCGACGAGACCCGCTCCGAGAGCCGTTCGGCCGCCCGGCGCCCGCGCCACCCCAGTGACGGTTTGCCCGCTGTGTCGGCGGAGGCGATCAACAGTCCACCCAACAGGCTGAGGTCGGTCAGAAATTGCTGCCGCTTTTGGGCTTTGGCCGCCGGGTCGCTTTCGTTCCAGAACGAGTGCGCCCCGAGGTTCGCCGGTAACACCGTCACCGCCAGCGCGGCCGACGCGATGCGGGGGAGCTTGCCGGTGGCGAGCAGCAGGCCTCCACCGATTTGGACGGCCGCGGTGATTTGGGCGACCGTCTCGGGGTCGCTCGGAATGTTGCCGCTCACCGAATCCGGCAACGCCTGCAAGCCGTCCACCGCCGGGGCCGCCGCCTGGGCCGCGGATTTGGGGTTGAGTAGTGAATTGACTCCTTGCCCGATGAATGCGACTGACAACAGGGGTCGCGCGATTCTCCTGATCACCATGGCCCGTGTATTACCCGACTGCCTGTCGAGCAAACCGTGGCGTCGATTTGCGCAGCTAGGGCGGCGCCGCGGCGCACCCGGATACTGTGGAGGCCGTGCGAGCGTTGATCATCGTCGACGTGCAAAACGACTTCTGCGAGGGCGGCGCCGTGCCGGTGGCCGGCGGCGCCGCCGTCGCGCCCGCCATCAATGCCTATCTGGCCGGCGATTCGGGCTATCGCTACGTGGTGGCGACCCAGGATTTCCACGTCGACCCGGGTGATCATTTCTCCGACCGGCCGGACTATTTCTCGTCCTGGCCCCCGCACTGCGTCGCCGGGAGCGCGGGCGCGGATTTTCGCCCCGACTTGGACACCGCGCGCATCGATGCCGTCTTTCGCAAAGGCGCCTACTCCGCGGGCTACAGCGGCTTTGAAGGTACCGACGAGAACGGGACGCCGCTCCTGGAGTGGTTGCGGCAGCGCGGGGTTGACGACGTCGACGTGGTTGGCATTGCCACCGACCATTGCGTCCGGCGGACCGCGGAGGACGCGGCACGTTCGGGTCTGACGACCAGGGTGCTGGTGGACCTGACTGCGGCCGCGGCGGCGGATTCGGGCGCCGCGGCGCTGGCGGAGATGGAATCCGTTGGCATCGAGTTGGTGGGGGGACGGTAATGGTGGTGCCACTGGACCGGGAACGTCTGCTCGCGGCGGTGGAGCGCTCACCGCAGGCGGCCGCCGCGCACGATCGCGCCGGATGGGTGGCGTTGTTCACCGGCGACGGCCGGGTCGAGGACCCGGTGGGTTCGCGGCCCCACGTGGGGCATGAGCAGATCGGGCGCTTTTACGACACATTCATCGGCCCGCGTGACGTCAAATTTCACCGCGATCTCGACATCGTCTTCGGCACGGCGGTGCTGCGCGATCTCGAGCTCGAGGTGGCCATGGGCCCGGCCGTGACCATGTACATTCCGGCATTCCTGCGCTACGACCTCCGAGAAGCCAACGGCGAGTGGCTAATCGGCGAACTACGGGCGTATTGGGAGCTGCCCGCCATGATGGCGCAGTTCCTGCGCACCGGGCCGGGCGCGGTGAGCCCCGCGCTGCACCTGTCGAAAGGACTGCTGACCAATCAGGGATGGCGGGGGACCGCCGGATTCATGGCCGGATTCCGGCGGGTGGGCGCCCGCCACCAACGGCTCGTGCGGAGTTTCCTCGCCGCCGCTGCGCAAGGAGACACGTTCGCCGCGGCGCGGGCGCTGTCATCAAGGGCTGCAATAACTTTGGGTGATCGTGACCCCCTCGAGCTGGCCGAACTCGTGGAACAACTGGACGGGGCCGGCGCAACCAAGATGAGCAGCGCCGGCCCGACGGTCGCGGTCTCCATCAACTCGGGCCACGGGCGCGCCATCATGTTCGCCGACGTGGCCTGGCGCGGCAACGCAATCAACCGGATCCGGTACTTTCCCGGCTGATCCGTCCGTGTTCAGCGAGCGACCAGCAGCGCCAGCGACGTTGCGGACAGGCACAAGTAGGTCCCGGGGAACGCGATGTTGTACAGGACGCGCGCCTTCACGTGCGTCAATACCGCACCGATGAAAAATAGGACCAGGCCCGCGGCGGCGGCTATTCCCAATTCGCGTGGGCCCAGCAGCCCGACCACGATCCCGGCGGCCCCCGCCAGCTTCACCGCGCCCAACGCCGGTAACCACGAACGTGGCACCCCGACCTCGGCGGAGTTCGCCAGCACGAATCGAGCCGGGACGAAGTCGGCGATGGCGATTGCGGCGGTGACGGTAGCGGTCGACAGCGCGATCACGACAAGTGCGGTGTTCATGTGGATCAATCCCTTGTCGCGCAGCGAATTCCGCCGCGAATTGCCTGGTTACACAGCGCGCCGCGGCGCACAATCGGTAAGGTCATGGTGTTGGTCTCCTTCGCAACAGGAAGTCCGGTGGATGCGGTCATCTCCTTGACGATTCCCGTGCAGAAAAGGTGACCCATGAGCGCAACAACGGATTTGGCGACTCTCGCGCAGCGATTCGACGCCGATCGGCGACACCTGCGATCGGTCGCGTTCCAGCTGCTGGGCTCGGTGGCCGACGCGGATGACGCGGTGCAGTCCGCCTGGCTGAAGGCCAGCCGCGCGGACTTCGGGGCCATCGACAACCTCTCCGGGTGGTTCACGACGATCACCGCGCGTGAGGCGCTGGACCAGCTGCGGGCGCGCAAGCGCCGCGCCGAGCAACCCCTCGCCGAGCCCGACGAGCTGGACCGGCTGGCAGGGGCGGCGTCAGCGCCGGCCGACGAGGACGCGCTGCTGGCAGAGTCGGTGAGCAGCGCGCTGCTCGTCGTGCTCGACCGGCTCTCACCGGCACAGCGCGTCGCTTTCGTGCTGCACGACGTGTTCGCCATGCCATTCGAGACGATCGCCGCGTTGTTGCACCGGTCCCCGGATGCCGCGAAGAAACTCGCCAGCCGGGCCCGCGGCCGGCTCCACGACGGCCCGGCCGCCGAACCCCGCAGCACGGCCGGCCACCTAGAGGTGGTCGAGGCATTTCTGGCGGCCTCCCGCGGTGGCGACATCGCCGGACTGCTCGAGCTGCTGGCTCCCGACGTCGTGCGCACGGTCGACCGCGCCCTGGTCCCCACGGACGTGCCCACCACGGTGCGCGGCGCCAGGCAGGTTGCCGAGGAGACGCGCCGGTTCGCCAGGCGGGCGCGCGCCGGGGTCGTCATGCTCATCGACGGTGCGCCGGGCATCGTGATCGTCGCCGGTGGGCGCGCTCAGATCCTGCTGGTGATCGGCATCGGAGCCGACGATCGCATCCACACGATCGACATCACCGGCGATGCCGAGCGCATCCGCAGGGCGGCGCTGGCGCTGCCCCGCGGGCCGATCCAGGAACATCACAACCTCGTCGGGTACCAAGGACGTCAGACAGAGCCGGCCAACGGCCGGGAACGCGGCTAGACCGGGAGAGCCATGCTCGACAAGCCGTTCGGACGGCGCAGCTTGCTGCGGGGCGCCGGCGCGCTGTCCGCCGTGGCGCTGGCACCGTGGTCGGCCGGCTGCGCTCCCGACGACGACGCGCTGACCTTCTTCTTCGCGGCCAACCCGGACGAGCGTGAGGCGAGGATGCGCATCGTCGACGAGTTTGCGCGCCGCCATCCCGACATCAAGGTGCGTGCGGTGTTGTCCGGGCCGGGCGTCATGCAACAGCTTTCGACGTTCTGTGTCGGCGGCAAATGCCCCGACGTGCTGATGACATGGGAACTGTCCTACGCCGAACTCGCCGACCGCGGCGTGCTGCTGGATCTGAACCCCCTGTTGGCGCGGGACAAATCGTTCGCCCAGCAGCTCAAGGCGGACAGCATCCCGGCGCTGTACGAAACCTTTGCCTTCAACGGAGGGCAGTTCGCGCTTCCCGAGCAATGGTCGGGCAACTACCTGTTCTACAACAAGCGGCTGTTTGCCGAGGCCGGGGTGCCGCCCCCGCCCACCGCATGGCAACGCCCTTGGGATTTCACCGAATTCCTGGACACCGCACGGGCGCTGACCAAGCGCGACGCATCCGGGCGGGCCGCGCAGTACGGGTTCGTCAACACCTGGGTGTCGACCTACTCGGCGGGGCTGTTCGCGATGAACAACGGCGTCCCGTGGTCCAACCCGCGGGTGAATCCGACGCACCTCAATTTCGACGACCACGCCTTTCAGCAGGCGGTGCAGTTCTACGCCGACCTGGCCAACGAGCACAGGGTCGCGCCGAACGATTCGGAGACGCAGTCGATGTCCACCCCCAACCTGTTCGCGGTGGGGCGGGCGGCGATCGCGCTGGGCGGGCACTGGCGCTACCAGACCTACCTCCGCGCCGAGGACCTCGATTTCGATGTCGCGCCGTTGCCGGTCGGCCCGGCGCGCGCAAACCGACGCGCGGCGTGTTCCGACATCGGCGCCACCGGGCTGGGCATCTCGTCGACCAGTCCACGCAAGGAACAGGCCTGGGAATTCGTGAAATTCGCGGCCGGCCCGGTCGGGCAGGCGTTGATCGGTGAATCCTGTCTGTTCGTTCCCGTGCTGCGGTCGGCTCTGACATCGGAAGGATTCGCCAATGCCCATCGACGGATCGGCAATCTCAGTGTGCTCACCGAGGGCCCTGCGTTCTCGGAAGGACTGCCGATCACTCCGGTGTGGGAGAAGGTCAACGCGTTGATGGACCGCAACTTTGGCCCGATCCTGCGCGGTCGCCAACCGGCGACGTCCTTGGCCGGCCTGTCCCGCTCCGTCGACGAAGTGCTGCGCAGTCCATGACCGCGACGCATTCAGGTGGCGCGGCCGCCCCGGCGCGGAAGGCGAGCGGAAGGGTCCCGGAAAACCCGAGCCCGTGGCGCCGGCACGCCTGGGCCGGCCGGCTGTTCGTCGCCCCAAACTTGGTGGCGGTCGCCGTGTTCATGCTCTTTCCGCTGGGCTTCTCGCTGTACATGAGCTTTCAGCGCTGGGACGTGTTCACACCGCCGAAGTTCGTGGGGCTGAAGAACTTCGGGGAGCTCTTCACCTCGGATCCGCTGTTCGTCATCGCGATCCGCAACACGGTGATCTTCACCCTTGGGACGGTGGTGCCCACGGTTGTCATCAGTCTGGCCGTCGCCGGTGTGCTGAACCAGAGAGTCAGGGGCATCGGTATTTTCCGGACCATCGTCTTCCTCCCATTGGCCATCTCATCGGTGGTCATGGCGGTGGTGTGGCAGTTCGTTTTCAATACCGACAATGGCTTGCTGAACATCATGCTCGGCTGGGTTGGGCTCGGTCCCGTCCCATGGTTGGTCGAGCCCCACTGGGCCATGGTCTCGCTGTGCATTGTCAGCGTATGGCGCAGCGTGCCGTTTGCCACCGTCGTCTTGCTGGCCGCGATGCAGGGCGTCCCGGGGACGGTGTACGAGGCCGCCACCATCGACGGAGCAAGCGAGACAAGGCAATTCATCTCGATCACGGTGCCGCTGATCCGGGGGTCGATCTCGTTTGTGGTCATCATCTCGGTCATCCACGCCTTTCAGGCGTTCGACCTGGTCTACGTCCTCACCGGTGCCAATGGCGGGCCCGAATCGGCGACCTACGTCCTGGGCATCATGCTGTTCCAGCACGCGTTTTCGTTTCTCGAGTTCGGGTACGCATCCGCGCTGGCGTGGGTGATGTTCGCCGTCCTGCTGGTGCTGACCGTCGTGCAGTTGAAAGTGAGCCATCGACGTTCTTTGGAGACTTCGCGTGGGCTTAAGTGAGGGTGTCATCAGGCGCACCGCATTGCGGGGCGGCATGGTCTATGCGGCCCTGCTCGGCATCGCCTGGTGCGCGCTGTTCCCGATAGCGTGGGCACTGTCGGGTTCGCTCAAGACCGAGGGCGAGGTCAGCGAACCCACACTGCTGCCGGCGCATCCGCAGTGGTCCAACTACACCGAAGTGTTTGCGTTGCTGCCGTTCTGGCGGATGTTCTTCAACACCGTGCTGTATGCGGGGTGTGTCACCGCGGGGCATGTTTTCTTTTGCTCACTGGCCGGATACGCCTTCGCGCGACTGGACTTTCGCGGCCGCGATGCGCTGTTCGTGGTTTATTTGGGGACGTTGATGGTGCCGCTAACGGTGACGGTGATCCCGCAGTTCCTCGTCATGCGGACCCTGGGATGGGTCGACACCCCGTGGGCGATGATCGTGCCCGGCTTCTTCGGTAGCGCGTTCGGCACGTACCTGATGCGGCAATTCTTCCGGACCCTCCCCACCGACCTGGAGGAAGCGGCGATACTCGACGGTTGTTCGCCGTGGCAGGTCTATTGGCGCATCCTGCTGCCGCACGCCAGGCCGGCGGTGATGGTGCTCGCGGTGCTCACCTGGGTCAACGTCTGGAACGATTTTCTGTGGCCGCTGTTGATGATTCAGCGCAACAGCCTGGCCACGCTGACGTTGGGGCTGGTGCGAATGAAGGGTGAGTACGTTTCCCGGTGGCCGGTGTTGATGGCAACCTCGCTGCTCATCATGTTGCCGTTGGTCGTGATCTACGCGTTCGCGCAACGTTCGTTCGTCCGCGGCATCGCGGTCACGGGAATGGGTGGGTGATCATGGCCTCGGTGAGCTTCGAGCAGGCGACGCGGCACTATCCCGGAGCGGATCGCCCGGCCCTGGACAACCTGGATCTCGTTGTCGGCGACGGCGAGTTCGTCGTGCTGGTGGGGCCCTCCGGATGCGGCAAGACCACCTCGCTGCGGATGGTGGCCGGGCTGGAAACCGTGGACTCCGGGCGCATCCGGATCGGCGACAGGGACGTCACCAAGGTCGATCCCAAGAACCGGGACGTCGCAATGGTCTTTCAGAACTATGCGCTCTACCCGCACATGACGGTGGCCGAGAATATGGGCTTCGCCATGAAGATCGCCAAAACCCCGAAGGCGCAGATCCGTGAACGGGTGTTGGACGCGGCGAAATTGCTTGATCTGCAACCGTATCTCGATCGCAAGCCGAAAGACCTGTCCGGCGGACAGCGCCAGCGAGTGGCGATGGGCCGCGCGATCGTGCGCCGGCCGCAGGTGTTCCTGATGGACGAACCGCTGTCCAATCTGGACGCCAAACTGCGGGTGCAAACCCGCAACCAGATCGCCGCATTGCAACGGCGGCTCAGCACGACCACCGTCTATGTCACCCACGATCAGGTCGAGGCGATGACGATGGGTGACCGCGTCGCCGTGCTGTGCGACGGCGTGCTGCAGCAATTCGCCCCGCCCCGCGAGCTTTACCGAAACCCGGACAACGTCTTCGTGGCGGGTTTCATCGGGTCGCCGGCGATGAATCTGTTCACCCTGCCCATCGTGGATTCCACCGTGTCGCTGGGTGATTGGCCCATCACGGTGCCACGGGAGATCGCCAGTGCCGCAGGCGAGGTCGTCGTCGGGGTCCGTCCCGAACATTTCGGGCTGGGTGACCTCGGTGTCGAGATGGAGGTCGACGTGGTGGAGGAGCTGGGTGCGGACGCCTACCTGTACGGGCGAATCACCGGCTCCGGCAAGGTAATCGAGGCGCCGATCGTGGCGCGCGCCGACGGACGCAATCCACCGGCGAGAGGCAGCAGGGTGCGCCTGCATCCGCAGCCGGGACACGTGCACTTCTTCGGCGCGGACGGTCGCCGACTGTGTTGATCATGCTCCCGGGTTTCGGCGTGCCGTGCAGGCACAGCCCGGCTCCGTGCGGTTAGGGTGGTGGTAGTGAGTGACGTGCGTGCCGACCTGGTGTGCGAAGGCGGCGGTGTCCGGGGGATCGGACTGGTGGGAGCGGTGGATGCGCTCGACCAGGCCGGGTACCGGTTTCCCCGCGTCGCGGGAAGCAGCGCGGGCGCCATCGTCGCCTCACTGGTGGCCGCCCTGCAGGTCGCCGGTGAGCCGATCAGCCGGTTGGCCGACATCATGCGCGCCATCGATTACCGGAAGTTCCTCGACCGCAATCTGATCGGACGAGTTCCGCTGATCGGCGGGGCGCTGTCCTTGCTGACGTCGGACGGTGTGTATCGGGGCGCCTACCTCGAACAGTTGCTCGCCGGGCTGCTCGGTGATCTGGGCGTCCGGACGTTCGGCGATCTGCGCACGGGGGAACAGCCCGACCAGTTCGCGTGGTCCCTCGTGGTGACGGCCAGCGACCTGTCGCGGCGCCGGCTGGTGCGGATCCCGTGGGACCTCAGCACGTATGGCATCGACCCCGATGATTTTTCGGTGGCGCGCGCGGTGCACGCGTCGTCGGCCATTCCATACGTGTTCGAGCCCGTTCGGGTCGCCGGCGCGACGTGGGTGGACGGCGGATTGCTATCGGACTTTCCGGTCCAGTTGTTCGACCGGCCTGATGCCCAACCACGGTGGCCCACATTCGGTATCCGGCTGTCCGCGCGTCCGGGCATCCCGCCCACGCATCCCGTCCACGGTCCGGTGTCGTTGGGGCTCGCCGCGATAGAGACGCTGGTGAGCAACCAGGACAACGCCTACATCGACGATCCCTGCACCGTCCGGCGCACCATCTTCGTGTCCGCCGACGAAGTCAGCCCGATCGACTTCGACATCACCGTGCAGCAGCGTGAAGCCCTCTACCAACGAGGATTGCAAGCGGGCCAACAGTTTCTGCGGACCTGGAACTACGCGGACTATCTCGCCGCGTGCGGCGGCCCGGTGCCAAAATCACCGTGACGGCGCCGAAGCCGGCCGCAGCTACCCGCGCGAGCAGCGAATCACATGGACGCGACGCCGGACACGCTCGACGTCATCCGGCGTCGGCAATTGGTTGGTGATCCGGGTGATCTCCACCCCGATATCAACGGGGTTGATCGGCCAGACGCGACGCGCGATGAGATCGCTTGCAATGGCGGTGATGTCGTGGCTGCAGAGTCGTCGGCGCGTCAACGCCACCAGCGGCACGTGACCGGGAGCCGGCATGCCGGTGGGGTAACCGGCCCGCACAAACGCCACAATGCTTGTCACCCAATGCGACAAGTCCATACGTCCACCTCGCTAACCGCCGCAAGTTGCACATGAGCGGCAGTGCTTGCCTTGGCTAGCAACGTACCATCGGCGATGTCATCAGCCAGGTAACGCCACACAGTTAAACGCAGCTTTTTGCGGTTCGCCCGCGCTGCCGCCGAGAGTGATCTTGCCGACCATCGCCCCATCCTGGCGTGCCGTAACACTGTTTGGCCACAAGGCTTTCTACTATTGCCGCGTGGTGGATCGCTATGGAACCGATGTGCTGGCCGCGGGACGGCGCAAGCCCCGCTCGACCGAACACCCGGCCGAATTGGGCCTGGTCGTCGAGGACGTCGAAACCGGCTACGTCGGCGCGGTGGTGCGAGTCGAATACGGCCGGGTGGACCTGGAAGACCGGCGCGGTCACGTGCGCGGCTTTCCTTTGGGCCCTGGGTATTTGCTCGAAGGACGACCCGTCATCCTCACCGCCCCGCGGCGGGCGTCGCCAGCGGCCCCGACCAGGACGGCGTCGGGCTCGGTCGCAGTACCGGGGGCCCGCGCGCGAGTCGCCCGCGCCAGCCGAATCTATGTCGAGGGCCGCCACGACGCCGAACTCATCGCACAGGTGTGGGGCGAGGACTTGAAGATCGAAGGTGTCGTCGTCGAGCAACTCGGCGGCGTCGACGATTTGGTGGACATCGTCGCCGAGTTCGCGCCCGGCCCGGGGCGACGCCTCGGAGTGCTCGTCGACCACCTCGTCACCGGTTCCAAGGAGGCCCGCATCGCCGACGCGGTGCGACGTGGCCCGGGCGGTACCGACACCCTCGTCGTCGGTCACCCCTACGTCGACATCTGGCAGGCCGTGAAGCCGCAGCGGCTGGGGCTGACCGCCTGGCCGGACGTGCCGCGGCAGGTGGACTGGAAACACGGCGCGTGCCAGGCGCTTCGCTTGCCCCACGCCGATCAGGCCGACATCGCCAGGGCCTGGCGGCATATCCGTTCGCGGGTGCGCGACTGGAACGACCTGGAGCCGGCGCTGATCAGCCGGGTCGAGGAACTCATCGACTTCGTGACGCAGCCGGTGTGCTGAGCCTGCCGACGTAGTTAAGCTCTTGCCCGTTGCCGCTTCACGTCAGGTCGAGATCTGCGTCGAGCGCCGCATTTGATCGGCGTCGATCGAGGCATACCGTGGGGTATGGCTTCTCGACACACCTTGTTTCGGGTCTTTTATCGGCTCGGCTTTACCCCTTGGGACGGTCATGCCGAGGCGAACGGCCTACGGGAGCTGATCGAGGGAACCGCGGACCTACCCGCGTCGCCACCGGGAGGGGCACTGGATGTCGGATGCGGCACCGGAGACTCGTCGATCTACCTTGCCCAGCATGGATGGCGGGTCACCGGAGTTGACTTCGTGCCGAAGGCACTCGGAAGGGCCCGCGCCAAGGCTCGTGCTGCTGGCGTGGCGGTCGATTTCGTCCAGGCTGACGTCACGCACCTGAGTCGAGCCGGGATCGACGCGAAATTCCAGTTGATTGTGGACAACGGGTGTTTGCACGGGATGAGTGATAGCGACCGCGATCTTTACGTCCAGGAGGTCACGGCGGCGGCTGCCCCCGGGGCGCGACTGTTGATTGTCGCCGCCCCGCCCGGTGGCCCGGTCAGATTTCTCGGGCTCGATCAGCTGGAGATCCAGCGCAGGTTCACGCCCGAGTGGACGCTGCTGTCGACGGCAGAAGAAAAGATGGCATTTGTCAACAGGTCTGCCCACCGATACACACCGATCGCGTTGATCCGCAACCGATTCGCAGTGCACTGTTACCTGCTGCAGCGCACCGGGTGATTCTAGAGAGCAACCAGCCCATTGGTGCACCGCTAGGTCGGCTACGCTAAGCCGAAATCCCGATCGGCGGGACAGAAATAGGGCGCATGCAGGGCGTATTCGGCGTATTCATAGGCACGTTCCTCATCGGCCTCCGCGAAGGCCTCGAGGCTTCGCTCATCGTGAGCATCGTCGGCGCCTTCCTCAAGCGCAACGGCCAGACGATCCGCCCGATGTTCGCCGGCGTGGCCCTGGCCGTGTTGCTCAGCGTCGCGATGGGTGTCGGTCTCGACCTGTTCGCCGCGAGCCTGCCGCAGGTCCAGCAGGAGATGATGGAGACCGTCATCAACGCCATCGCCGTGGTGTTCGTGACGTCGATGATCATCTGGATGAACGGCAACGCCGCGCAGCTCAAGGGCGAACTCGAGCGCGGGGCCCGGCAGGCGATCAATCGTGGCGGCGCGCTGGCCCTGGCCGCCATGGCGTTTCTCGCCGTCCTCAAAGAGGGCTTCGAGACGTCGGTGTTCTTGCTGGCCGCCGCCGAGACGTCGCACGGCAACCGGTGGTTCGCCCTGCTCGGCGGCGCCGTGGGCATCGCGGCGGCGATCGGGCTCGGCGTGGGCCTGTACTTCGGTGGTGTGCGACTCAACCTCGGCCGGTTCTTCCGGGTGACCGGGGTGTTTTTGGTGCTGATCGCCGCCGGGCTGGTGGTGGGCGCGTTGCGCACCGCGCACGAGGCGGGCTGGGTGAGCATCGGCCAGCAGCAGGTGCTCGACCTGTCCGGGTGGATCCCGAGCAACTCCGTCCTGGGCGCGGTGACGGCGGGCGTGTTCGGCATCCCCGCCGACCCGCGGCTGATCGAAGTGCTGGGCTGGCTGCTGTATGCCGTGCCGGTGCTCATCGTGTTCCTGTGGCCGGCCCGGCTCGCCGCCGCGCCGCGCGCCCGGGGCCGGCTGCTGGCGGCCGCCTCGGCGCTGCTGCTCATCGTCGCGGCCGGGTTGGCGATCATGACGCCCGCCGGTCGCGCGTCGCCGAACGTACCGGCGCGCACCGTCACCGACCGCTCGGGCCACACCGCTGCGGTGTCGATGGCGACCGGGCCGCACGGCCGCGAGCTGACCGTGGTTCCCCGGGGTACCTCGACCGTCCGACACATCCTGCTTGTCCCGGCGGACGATCAAACCGTGGACGGCTTACCCGTACAGGTATGGCAGGCTTCCGAGGCCGCGGGGGCCGACGGTGCGCCGGAAGTCACGCTGGAGCAGTTGCTGAGCATGACGGGCGGCCGGCTGCCCGTGGGACTCGGGGTGGGCCGCACTCCGGGGCCGTTTCAGGGTCAATGGTCAACGACCACGGTGTATACGGTGCTCGCGCGGGGCGATTTCGTGGTGAGTGCGCAAGCGACGAGCAACCGCACGGCGATTTTGACCGGCGGCGGGCTGGCCGGGGCCAAGACCGTCAGTCTTGGCGGGCTGGCGACGGACTGGTCCACCTCCGGCGCCGAAGACCACTCGACGGCGGCCGAGATCGTCGCGCGCGGCCGCAATCGCGGGGACCGCCAGCTCTGGAATGTTTGGCTTCCACTGGTGCTTGGCGGTTTCGCCCTGGTCTGCGGTCTCGGCGCTATAGCCTCGATGCGGCAACGGCACGCCGGCCACCCGAGAGAGGACAACGATTGATGGTGAAGCGCACCGCGCGGCCCGGGTGGCGGTCCTCTGAGACGTGTTTGGCCGCAACGGCTTTGATCGCGGCCATGCTATTGGCTACGACCGGGTGCAGCCACCGGAGTGCCAACTCGGCTCCCGCGGCGCAACCGAGGCCGGGCGGCACCAACGCGGTCAAGGTCACCATGACCAATACCGGCGGCAAGGACGGCTGCGCGCTGGACACCAACGCCGTGCCCGCCGGGCCGGTGACCTTCACGGTGGCCAACACGAATGCGCCCGGGATCAACGAAGTCGAATTGCTCAGGGACCAGCGGATCGTCGGCGAGAAGGAGAACCTCGCACCCGGCCTGGACCCGGTGTCGTTCACCGTCACGCTAGACGGCGGCGCCTACCAGCTGTACTGCCCCGGGGCGAGCACCGAATACCAGACCCTGACGGTGACGGGTACCGCGCCGGCGACACCGACGGGCACCGTGGCCAGCATCCTCAGCCAGGGCACCAAGGACTACGCGGCCTACATCGTCAACCAGATCGCGCAACTCAACGACGGCGTGAAGTCCCTCGATGCCGCGGTGCAGTCGGGCAACCTCGACGCCGCGAAGGTGTCCTACGCCAAAGCCCGGTTGTTCTGGGAGCGTTCGGAATCCACCGTGGAGGGCTTCGTGCTGCCGGGCTTCGCGGTCGGTGACAATGCCGGCAACCTCGACTATCTGATCGATATGCGGGAGTCCACCCCGGTCGACGCCAAGGTCGGGTGGAAGGGCTTCCACGCCATCGAGCGTGATCTCTGGCAGGGCGGCGCGATCACCCCGGCAACCAAGGCGTCCAGCACCGAATTGGTCAACAATGTCGGCAAATTGAACGGCATCCTCACCACCCTGGCGTACAAGCCCGAGGACTTGGCCAACGGTGCCAGCGACCTGATCGAAGAGATCCAAAACACCAAGATCACCGGCGAGGAAGAGGCCTTCAGTCACATTGACCTGGTGGACTTTTCAGGCAACGTCGAAGGCGCCCAGCAGGCGTACGCGTCGCTACGGCCGGGTCTGGAACGGATCGACGCCAACCTCGTCAAGCTGATCGACCAGCAGTTCCAGAGCGTCCTCGCCGTCCTGGACGGGTACCGGGACCCCACCGCGCTGGGTGGCTACCGGACCTACACCCCCGCGTTGCAGGCCAGCGACGCGCCGAAGCTGACCGCGGTCATCCAGCCGCTTCATCAGAGCATGTCCACCGTCGCCCAAAAAGTCGTCGCGGGCGGCTGATCGTGACCGACGACAGGACCGGCTTCGCCGGCAACGGCCCGGACAACGTTGGCGCGCAGCCGGACTCGGCCGCGGTATCGCGCCGGCGCGCGATCGGTGGCGCCATGCTGGCCGGGCTCAGCGGCGCCGCCATCGGTGCCGTCGGGGGCGGCCTCGCCGGGCACGCGATGGCGGCCGGACAGCGCGGCGACGACGACGACGACACCGTCGACCTGCGTCGCAGTTACCCCTTCTACGGTCAGGCGCATCAGGGCGGAATCGACACCCCGCCGCAGCGTTACGCCATGTTCATGTCCTTCTCCCTGGCCGCCGGCGCCGGCCGCACCGAGCTGCAGACCCTGTTGGCGCGATGGTCGGCCGCGGCCGCGATCCTGCAGCAGGGCAAGCCGGTCGGCACCGTGCAGCCGCAGGTCGACGTGCAGCCGCCCGCCGACACGGGAGAGGCCTACGGGCTGAGCCCCGCCGGCCTCACCGTCACCATCGGATTGGGGCCGGCGCTGTTCGGCGACCGGTTCGGTCTGGCCGCCCGCCGGCCCGCCGGGTTCACCGATTTGCCGCCGCTCAACGGGGACAACCTCGATCCCCGCCTGCACGGCGGCGACCTGTCCGTGCAGGCGTGCGCCGACGACCCCCAGGTCTGCTACCACGCCGTGCGCAACTTGGCCCGGCTCGGCCGCAACATCGTCTCCCCGTTCTGGGCGGTGCTGGGATTCGGCCGCGCCTCAGCCGGGCCGGGCCAGCACACACCGCGAAACCTGTTGGGATTCAAGGACGGAACCCGCAATATCGCCACAGGCGCGGAGTACGACAAATTCGTCTGGGTCGACAACAGCGACCAGCCCTGGATGAACGGCGGGACCTACCAGGTGGTCCGCAAGATCCGGATGCTGCTGGAGACATGGGATGTCGACCGGATCGGCAATCAGCAGAGGATCTTCGGCCGCACCAAGGACGAAGGGGCGCCGCTGAGCGGAAAGGCCGAATTCGATACGCCCGACTTCGCCGCCAAAGGCGCCGACGGCAACCCGCTCATCGATCCGATGTCGCACGTCGGGCTGGCCGCCCGCGAAAACAACGACGGCATCATGATCCGCCGGCGGTCCTACAACTACACCGACGGTCTCGACGCCAACGGCCAACTCAATGCCGGCCTGCTGTTCATCTCGTATCAAAACGATCCGCAAGATTTTATCCGCTTGCAGAACCGCCTGGGTGCCCACGATCTGCTCAACGAATACATCCGTCACATCGGATCAGCAATCTTCGCCGTCCCTCCCGCGCCCGCTGAGGGCCACTACATCGGCCAAGGCCTGTTCGGCTGAGCAAACATCGTCGCCCCGTCGGGGGCCGCTGAGCGGCGCCGCGTTTCGTCCATGTGATGTTTCGTGACGGGCCGGTAAAGCAATCTCACCCGCCGTCACACATCGATGCCCGCCGCGCACTAACTCCGTGACACCGCAGAATCAGCGAGAAACGGAGAAACACACATGACCGACGCGCTCGTCATCGACGCCGAAGGCCTTGACCGGCTGTCGTGTAACGCCAAGGCCAACCCCGAGACCGGCAAGAAGACGCTCAAAGCCAAGACGGTGTGTGAGACGGGGTTTCGCAACATGACCTATGTCCGCGACCTGGCGCCGATGCTGGTGGGGGAGCCGCCCGCGCTGCTGGGTGATGACTCGGCGCCCAATCCCTCCGAGACCGCCCTGGCCGCGCTGGGCTCATGTGTGTCCGTGGGACTGTTGGCCAACGCCACACACCGTGGTGTGACCCTCACCAAAATCGAGGTCGAGATGGAAGGCGACATCGACATCTCCGCGGTGTGGGGCGTGGGGGACACCCCGCAACGAAAGCGCCTCGGGTTCAGCGCGGTCCGCTGCACAGTGAGCCTGGCCGGCGATGCCGACGAAGCCACGCTCAAGGAGATCCACGACAACGCCATCGCGTGGTCGCCGGTCGTGAACACGTTTCGCAACCCGGTGAGCGTCGAATCGTCCCTGCGCACCGGATAAGCATTGTGTCTCAAACCCGAAGCATGGCAAATACATTGACCAAATCCGACCTCGCCGCGGCCATCAGGCTGGCCCGCGCCAGACAAGGACTCAGCTGGGCAAAGATCGCCGAAACCATCGGCAAGGACCCGGTGTGGACCGTCGCGGCGCTGCTTGGGCAGCATCCGCTCTCGGCCGGCGACGCCCGGGCAGTGGCGTCGCTCCTCGGCCTCGACGAGGAGGCCGTGGCCGTACTGCAAATGATGCCGCACCGGGGATTCGATGCGACCATAGCGAAAGACCCCACCATCTACCGGTTCCACGAGGCGCTGGCCGTCTACGGTCCGGCGATCAAAGAACTCATCCATGAAGAATTCGGGGACGGCATCATGAGCGCGATCAACTTTCAGCTCAGCGTGCGGCGCCGTCCGCACCCGCAGGGCGACCGAGTGGTCGTCACATTCGACGGCAAGTTCCTCGATTACGCGTGGCAACACTCCGCCGAGCAGCCTCAGGAGGTAGCGCAATGACGGCGACCCTGGATCCCGCGGCCGGCCGGCTGGATGTCGGCCTGTTGGACGACATTCGGGCCCACGCCGCGGCGCTGGACGGCGGCGAGGGCCATTCCCGTCGCAGCTTCACCGGGTTGGGGGAGGCGGGCCTGCTCGGGCTGGGCGCCCCGGGCAACGCCGACGGCCGGCTCCCGACGATGGCCGAGGTGATCCGGTTGATCTCCGGGACCTGCATGAGCACCGGGTTCTCGCTGTGGGCCCATCGCATGACGGTCGAGTATTTACTCACCGCCGCAACCCCGTTCAGCGCGACCGCCGTCGGTCCATTGCTGTCGGGAAACGTGCTGGGAGTCACCGGCATGGCCGCGGCGTTCAAGGAGGCAGCGGGTTGCGGCAGCGTGGAATTGACCGCCACACCGGTGGCCGGCGGCTATCGGGTGTCCGGTCCGATCAGGTGGGCCAGCAACCTGTACCCGGACTCGACCATGGTGACGGCGGTGCGTACCGATGCCGGCGAGAGATTGATCGTCGCCTTGCCATTGGACACACCCGGGGTTCTCCTGGGTGAGCACTTCGATCTGCTGGCCATGGGGAGCACGGCGTCGTCGTATCTGAACCTGGACCGCGCAGTCGTCCCCGACGGTCAGGTGCTGTCGCGGGATTTCGAGGGCTTCCTGCAGGCGGTCCGCCCGACTTTCCTTGTCCTGCAGTCGGCGATGTGTCTGGGGCTGGCCAGGACGGCGCTCGAGCAGGCAAGGCTGGGCCTCGGCGGCGTCAACTCGGTCTTCGGTGCCGACGTCGACCGCGTCGCGGACAAGCTGACCGAGGCCGAGGCGACGCTGGCGCATGTCGCCGCCGCCGTCGGGGGTCCCCGGACGCCCACCAAGAAGGAGCTGCTGTCGCTGCGGCTCGCCGCGGCCGAACTGGCCAGCGCCAGCGCTGATTTGGAGATCCGAACCGCCGGCGGCAAGGGGTATGCGAGCCGAACGCCGGTGAGTCGGCGCTACCGGGAGGCGGCGTTCATCCCCGTCCAGTCGCCGTCCGAAGGCCAACTGCGCTGGGAGTTGGCCCGATGCGCGTGAGCACGGGTCGACGATGGTGACTCCGGTGGCGGTGCCGCCGGAGGGCACCCAATCGCAACTCCTGGTCGGCGGGGTTCCGCTGGCCAGCCTGGTGCGCGACTATCACCGCCCGATGGTGAATTTCGCGCGGACCATGGTGGATTCGCCGGCGGTGGCCGAAGAAGCCGTGCAGGAGGCGTGGGTGCAAGTGCTACAATCGTCGGATTCGTTCCAGGGGCGCTCCTCGGTGAGCACCTGGTTGTTCGGGATTGTCAAGCACACCACCGCACGGCACCGGCGCCGCGAATCACGAATCCGCCATCACGAGGTGCTGGCCGCCGCCGATGAAGACCCGCTGTCGGGCCGCATGCATCCCGAGGGCCACCCCGATGCCGGACACTGGCGCGTGCCGCCGTCCCGCCGCTTTCTGCCGGAAGATCACACCGTCCAAAGCGAACTCGTCAGCTACGTCCGGGCGGCGCTGGATGCCTTGCCCGAGCGGCAACGCCAACTGGTCATCCTGCGCGACATCGTCGGCATATCGGCCGACGAGGCGGCCGAGCTTCTCGAACTGTCCAACGAGGCGCAGCGCGCACTGCTTTACCGCGCCCGGGGAAAACTCCGAAACGAACTGGAAAAGCGGTATCGACGATGACCGTTCACGACAACACCGTCCCTGCTATCGATTGCGTCGACTTCGTCCGCCTGGTCGACGACCTCGTCGACTCCGACCCGCGGCAGTGGGGCCCGATCGTCGCCAAGCACCTCGACGAATGCCCCCCGTGCCTGATCTATCTGCAACAGATGCTCGACCTCAAGATCCTGCTCGGCCACGTCTTCGACGACGAAGAGCTCGGCGAGGACCACATCTCTGGAGTCCTCAACGCGGTCAACACCTTACGGAAGGGCGAACACGGATGACGCTCAACGCTCAAGCGCAGCTGCTGCCGAACTCGGTAACGGTGGCGGACCCGGTGACCGCGGTGCCTACCGGCGGCGCCCTCGACGGTGCCCGCGAGGACCCCTTCGAGCCGCTGGCCGTAGGCGCCATGGTGGATCGGGTAGCGGCCATGGCGGTGGAGAAGGCCGCGCATCCGTGGGCATTTTTGATGCGCTCCTTGGTCGGCGGCGTAATGGTGGCGTTCGGGGCGCTGCTGGCCCTGGTGGTCAGTACCGGCGTCAAAACCCCTGGGGTGGCAAGCCTGTTGATGGGCCTGGCGTTCGGCATGTCCTTCGTCCTCATCCTGGTGTCGGGGATGTCGCTGATCACCGCGGACATGGCCGCCGGCTTCCTTGCCGTGCTCAAACGCACGCTGAGCGTTGGCAACTACGCATTGCTGGTGACCGTCGGACTGATCGGCAACATCGTCGGTGCACTGGTATTCGTCACCATCTGCGCCGCGGCCGGCGGCCCCTACCTGGGCGCTTTTGCCGACCGCGCGGCGACCGTCGGCACGCTGAAGGCGGGCCAACCCTTCTGGACCGCCCTTCTGCTCGCCGTGGTGTGCACGTGGTTCCTGCAGACCTCGATGTGCATGTTCTTCAAGGCCCGCAGCGACGTCGCCCGGATGACATTCGCGTTCTACGGCCCGTTCGCATTCGTGATCGGCGGCACCCAACACGTGATAGCCAATGTCGGTTTTCTCGGTCTTCCCTTGCTGCTCAACCTCTTCCACCCGTCCGCACCGCGAGGCGCGATCAGCTGGGGGTTTGGTGCGCACGGGTTGCTCACCAACATCGGCATCACCACCGTCGGCAACCTCATCGGCGGCACGGTCTTCGTGGCGCTGCCGTTCTGGATCATCGCGCGGCTGCAGCGCCGCCAGATCTAAGCGCCGGCGACGGCACTGCGGCCCGGCGATCGAGAAACCTAAGCCTCACGACAGGCGGGTCGTCCTCGGGTAGCGTTGTTGATGAGTGAGGGAGAACGAAATGCCCGGACCCGTCAAACAACTCGGTGTCGTCGTGGCGGTCGACGGCTCGTCGGCATCAACGGTCGCCGCGCGCTGGGCGGCCCGGGAAGCGGCGATGAGGGGCATCTCGCTGACCGTCGTCCACGCGGTGTCCACCCCCGCGGCGACATTCCCGCCGGTCCCGTACCCCGAATCCCTCGTCACCAATCTCGAAGACGAAGGCAAACAGGCGATCATGCACGCGGTGAAGGTCGCCGAGGAGGCGATGCCGGCGGATCGCACGGTGCCCATCGGAAGAAAGCTGGTGTACTCGACGCCCGCATCGGCGCTGCTCACGATGTCCGATACTGCGGAGATGATCGTCATCGGCGGCTCCGGGCGCGGATTGCTGGCCCGGGGTCTGCTCGGGTCCGTCAGCTCGACCGTCGTCCGTCACGCGAATTGTCCAGTCGCGGTTATCCGCGACGAAGGGCTACCGGATTCGCCGGACGCTCCGGTCGTCCTGGGAACCGACGGCTCACGGGCTTCCGAACTGGCAACGGAGATCGCGTTCGATGAAGCGTCGCGTCGCGGGGTCGACCTGGTGGCAATCCACGCATGGAGCGACGCCGCCATCGACGAAGTATTTGAAATCGACTGGCCGGTCGTGGAAGGTGAAGCGCAACGCAGCCTGTCGGAGAGTCTGGCGGGCTGGCAAGAACGCTATCCCGACGTCACCGTGCACCGGTTCATCGCCCGCGATCGGGCGGCGCGGCACCTCATCGACAAATCAGAAAGTGCACAGCTCGTCGTGGTTGGCAGTCACGGACGAGGTGGGCTGACCAGAATGCTGTTGGGGTCCGTCAGCAACGCGGTGCTGCATTCGGCCCGGGTGCCGGTGATCGTCGCTCGGCCGGTGGCTTCTTCATAGCGTGTTCACTGGGCGGGCCGTGGGACGCAACGCCGCGCAGAGCGCCCCGGCGGCGAAAACCACCGCGATCAGCCACGGGAAACGCCCATCGGGAGCGAAGCCCGCTGCGGCGACGACGGCCAGGGCGTAGGCCGCCATCGCGGCGCCGGTGAGCATCACCGGCTCGGCCCAACGCTCAGTGAGTGGGACACCGAGCAGTGGCAGGGGAGCCGCGAAAACCCTTCGCGCCCACCACAACAGCGCGATCTCGACCGCGGTCACGACGCTGAGTATCGCCACCCATTCCAGGCGGGCCAGCCACCAGGCGGCGCTCCCTTCGGGGGGCTGCGGCAAGAGTCCGGTGGGATACCCGATGATCGCCACGATCACGACGGGAATCATGTGCCACAGGTAGAGGGCCATGATGTTGTTGTTGGCGATGGACAGCGCCCGCTCGACACGGACGGCGCGCAGCGCGCGGTTGAGGGTGGGTGCAAGCGCCATCACAATGCCCGCTTGCGCGCCGCCAAAGGCCAACAGCGCCACCGTGGGTGGTGTCGTGTTGTCGATGGTCTGGCCCGGGACGCCGATCATGCTGATCGGATAGACCCGCAGCCAAATCAACACCGCCAGCCCCGCCGCCGAGACGGCGGCCAGCAGCCAGGGTCTGCGGCCGGTCAACAGCCCACCGCGCCAAGCGATCCCGAGCTGATACAACGCGCCCCAGCCCAACAGGTAGTTCACCCAGTCGAGATAGTGCACGTGAGCGCCGAGCCTGGCGGCATCGATGACCGCAACCGCGAACACGAGCGACGCCGGCGCCCACAGCCCCCAACGGCGGTGTGCGGCAATCGCAACCGGCGTCAACGACACCACCACCAGATACACGGCCAGGAACCACAGGTGCATCGCTACCGCCCAGCCGGCGTACTCGAGGACCGAACCGCCAACGCCGCAAAAGCTCAACGCAACAACGACTACCGACACCAACGCCGTGTATGCCGCGGTCGGCCCGAGCACCCGGGCCAGCCGATGCTGCAACCAGGTCTGGCGCGAGACTCCATCGGTTTCGCGCCGATGCGTCCACGACACCGCACCGGCGTAACCCGCGACCAGGAAGAACGTCGGCACCGCTTGGAAGGGCCAGGTCAGCCACTGGGTCCAGGGCATGTCGACGAGCGGGTTCTGCCGGCCGAACTGCCCCTCGTGGTAGGTCACCGACCCGGCCAGCCAGTGTCCCAGCACGATCAACACCACTCCGGATACGCGGAAATAGTCGACTGCCAGATCGCGGGCCGGCCGCTGGCTGTTTGCGCGGCCCATCAGATCGGGGGAAGCTCGACGCGGGACACAGCGCCACGGTACCCGTCCCATCGCGTGAAGCCGCTGGGCGCACAATGACTCCATGAAACAAGCGCGCCTCGCCAACCTGCAAGTCGGCCGCCTTGGACTGGGCGCGATGGGAATGTCGGTGGCCTATGCCGGCGCCGGCAGCGACGACGCCGAATCGATCCGCACCGTCCATCGCGCCATCGACCTGGGTGTCACCCTGATCGACACCGCCGAGGTTTACGGCCCCTACGTCAACGAGGAACTTCTGGCGCGTGCCCTGAAGGGCCGCCGTGATCAGGTGGTGGTGGCGACCAAATTCGGTCTCATCTCGCATACCGGCCGTGACGGGCTCGACAGCAGCCCCGCCAATGTCCGTCTGGCCGTGGACGGTTCGCTGCGGCGGCTGGGGACCGACCACATCGATCTGTACTACCAGCATCGCCTCGACCGCCGGACCCCGATCGAAGACACGATGTCCGCACTGGCCGAACTGGTCGCCGCCGGGAAGATCCGGCACGTCGGTCTTTCCGAAGTCGGCGTAAACACCATCCGCCGCGCGCACGCGGTGCATCCCCTCACGGCCGTCCAATCGGAGTATTCGCTGTGGACGCGCGACCAGGAACAGGAGATACTGCCGTTGCTGCGCGAGCTGGGGATCGGGTTTGTCGCCTACTCGCCGCTGGGCCGCGGCTTCCTCACCGGTACCGTCCGTTCCACCCGCGAGCTTCCCGACACCGACTATCGCAAGACAAATCCGCGGTTCTTCGACGAGAACTTCCAGCACAACCTACGGTGCGCGGACGAAGTGCGCGACATCGGCGCTGACATCGGCGCCACGGCGGCCCAGGTCGCGTTGGCGTGGCTGCTGGCCAAAGGCCCCGATATCGTGCCGATCCCGGGCACCAAACGCGTCGCCCGCCTGGAAGAAAATGTGGGGGCCGACGCGATAGAGCTGGCCCCGGACCAACTGGCGCGGCTCGATTTTCTCACCCCACCCGTGGGAGGGCACCATGCGGAGGCGCAAATGGCATGGATCGACCGCTAGTGGCCAACAAGAAGCTGGTAATCGGCGCCAGCGGATTCCTGGGATCACACGTCACCCGACAGCTGGTGGCGGCCGGCGAAGACGTGCGAGTCATGTTGCGCCGCACCAGCTCCACGGCCGGTATCGATGATCTCGATGTCGAGCGCTGCTACGGCGACGTGTTCGACGACGCCGCGCTCCGCGCCGCGATGGCGGGCTGCGACGTCGTTTATTACTGCGTCGTCGACGCCCGCATGTGGCTGCGTGATCCGGCGCCGCTGTTCCGCACCAACGTCGAGGGCTTGCGCCACGTTCTGGAAGCGGCCCTGGGCGCCGACCTGAAGAAGTTCGTATACACCAGCACCACAGGCGCTTTGGCGATCAGCGACGACAAACCGGTCACCGAACAGGACCCGCACAACTGGGACCAGGGCGGCGCATACATCGAGGCGCGGGTGGCAGGCGAAGATCTGCTGCTGTCGTACGCACGGGATAAAGGCCTGCCGGGTGTGGCGATGTGTATCTCCACCACCTACGGACCGGGGGATTGGGGACCGACCCCGCACGGTTCGCTGATTGCTTTGGTCGCCAAGGGTCGCTTTCCGTTCTATTTCGATTATTCGGCCGAAGTGGTGGGCATCGAAGACGCCGCCAGGGCAATGCTTCTCGCGGCCGAGCACGGACGCAACGGCGAACGCTACATCGTCTCCGACAGGTACATGAGCGTCCGGGAGCTGCACGCAATCGCCGCCACCGCCGTCGGCAGACGAGCACCGCGCGTCGGCATCCCGATGTCGGTGCTGCGTGCCGGGGCGCGGGTCAACGACGCGGCGGCAAGGCTGCTGGGCCGCGACTTACCGTTCGCCTACGCGGGAATCCGGATGGCCGAATTGATGTCGCCGCTCGACCACTCCAAGGCCACCTGCGAACTGGGCTGGACGCCCGAACCCGTCGAGGACTCGATCCGCAAAGCCGCCGTCTGGTTTGCCTCGCGCTAGTCGATGCTGGCCAACGCCGCTGTGCCGTACTTCTTTTCGATCAATCCCCATGGGTCGGCGTACGGGCCGCGTCCCTCCAGCCGGCGCTGCACCATGAAGACGGCGCGCAGGATCGGACGCAACACCGGGCCAAGCAGCCGCAACACGTTCCGCATGGGGCCCTGCGACTCGGCGAGCCAGGCCACGGTCTGCTGCCAGTCGTGCTCCTGAAACTCGAGCAGCGCCTGCGCTTCGGTGGTGTCGTACCAACCGGTGAAACTCCAGCCGCGGTCGTCGCCCGGGTCGCCTGGCAGGCCGGCCGAGGGGCCGAGCGGGCCCAGGCCTGCCGCGGTCATGAGGTCGTCCTGCAGGACGTGCTGATGGAGCACGTACGTGTCGTTGCCGCCGATGAGCAACACCTTGCCGGAAATGGTGGCTTCGCGGTCGACACCGTTGGCGAACGCCAGTGCCACGTCACGCGCATCCACCGCATGGATGCGGTTATCGCTCGGCATCGACCGCATCAGGATGAGGTAGTCACCATTGATGCTGGCCTGGGTGTCCGGCGAGATGACGCCGGCGAGCCGGTAGAGCGCGTAGGGCAGGCCGCTGGCGCGGATCGCCGCCTCGGCAAGCACTTTGTCCTGTCCGTATTGATCGACGGGGTTCACCGGGGTGTCCGGGGTGATCCGCTCGGGCTGGCGGAAGGGGTTTCGCGATCCGTACACCGCGGCGCTGGACGCCATGAGGAACAACGGTGGGCGGGGGAGTGCGGCGCAGGCCGCCAAGAGATGCTCGGTGCCACCGACGTTGACGCGCCGGGCCAATCCGGGATTGCGATACGAAGGTGGGGAGACGATGGCGGCCAGATGAACGATCGCGCCGGGCCGGTGGGCGCCGACCAGATCGCGCACCGCGTCGGCGTCCAGTAGGTCGGTGTAGGCGGGAATCAGCGTCCCAGGGTGATTTCCGGCGGACAGTGCTTTCTCGACGGCCACGGTGTTGTCGTTGCGCAGATCCATCGCCACGACGGTGCGCCCCCGCTCGAGCAGGAGCTGCGTGCAGCGCCTACCGACCTGTCCGAACGCGCCGGTGACCAGCACGGTGTCGACAGCCACGACGCGTCACCGATCCATCAGCCGGCCGGCGATTTTGCCGATCGCCGTGCGGATTCGGGGGGACACGTAGATCGAGAACAGGGGCGTCACGATGTCCTCGCGGAGTCGAGTGAGCTTGGAGCTCTTGATAAGCCATCGGCCGGCGACGTTTTCGTAGGTCTCGTGGTAGTGGCCGTAGCCGACCAAGGTAACCCCGGGGCCGAAACGCACGACGTCTTGCAGCGCCCATATCCCACGCGCCGTCGTTGCCGACGTGAGCTCGATTTCGGGGGTGTGTACCTGGTGCGCGGTGGCCTGCGTGGGGCGGCCCAGGGCCCCGCGGGTGAAGGCCACGAAGTCGTCGGCGCCGGCGATCACCTTGCCGCCCGCTTCGGAGGTATCACTGACGAAGTCGTCGGCGAAGATCGTTCGCCAGGCCGCCCAGTCCTTGGTGTCCAGGTAGCGGCAGTAGCGGGCTTTGAGCTGCTTGATGGATTCGATCGCCGGCAGTGTGTCGGCGACCAGGCTTTCCGCGCTCTCTGTCATTGCGGCTCGATTCTGTCCGTAAGCGTCCTGGCGTGACGTTTCCCTGGCGAAGTGTAAACCTGTCAGCCTTTGAAGTAGACGATCTGATGTGTGGTGGCCAGCAGGCCGCCCGCCCGGGTCCACACCTGTGCGCTCTGGTCGAAGTAGCCGTTTGCGAAGCGGTTGGCGTGGGCGGTAGCCAGCACGAAATCGCCCGCGACGGCCGCGAGTTGCTGCTGATCGGCGTGAAAATACGTGGTCAATGAGATCGTCCCGGACGGGAGGAAGCCGCCGCGACGCAGGAACACCCGCGGGTAGAAGATGTCGCACAGCGCCGCGAGGGCCGGGTAGTCGACCGGGCGTTGCGCGCCGTCGCGCACCCACAGCGTGGAGGTCGAGGAGGGGCTGGGATCCTCGCCTTTGCCGGGCATCACACCCTCGACGTACCGCGTGTCGTAGAGGCCGGTCCATCGAACGAGGCCCGGATCGACCGCGGACAACTGCTCAGGGGCCGGCGCGCTCGGCGGCTGCGCTTCCGTGTCGGCCCAGCTCTCGCGCCGGATCGCAAAGATCGCGGTCGCCGTGGTCCTGACCACCCCGTCCTGGCTGAGCTCGATGATCCAATGCTGGTTCGTGCGGTTGGTGCGCGCGGCCCGAAGCCCGATGTCGAAGTCGCCGTCGGCGATCGGTGCGGCGAAGTTGACGGTCAGGGCAAGCGGTTCCCCGATGCGGTCGGGGTGTCCTTCGACGGCGGCCAGCATGACGGCGGCGGTGATCCCGCCGAACGGCCCGACCATGTTGGCCCACTCCGCGTGCGTGCGACCGCGCCTGACGTCCGCGCTGATCGTGTCGAGGCGGACCGCCTCGTCGAGGGGATGTGCGTTGGGCATGTTGGTTCCTTGATCGCCAGGCCGTTGAGCGCCGACGACCAGCCGAACAATTCACCGCACGCCTCGGGCACGAGTCGACGGCAGACTACTTGCGGGCGACCCGGCGCCGGACACGGGGTCTGACACCCTTAGCGCGCCTGTACACCCGCGTATCCGTTGCTGTACAGTCGCCCAGCACAAGGACGATGGTCGAATGAGAGGCCAACCGGTGACTTCCGAGTCGGTCGAGGAATTCCGGAGCCGGGCCAGGGCCTGGCTCGCCGCGAACATGCCACGACTCGATCCGGCCAAGGCGGCGTCGCTGGAGCGAGATCAGCTGCCGTCGTGGCGCCGGGCCCGCGAGTTGCAGAAGCTCCTGTGGGAGGGCGGATTCGCCGGCATCTGTTTCCCGCGCGAGTATGGCGGCCTCGGGCTGGGCTACGAATACAAGAAGGCTTTTGACGCCGAGTCGCTCGGCTACGAGACCCCGTTGCTGCTCAACGTCCCGTCCTTCGCCATCTGCTGCGCCACGATTCTCGATATGGGCAGTGAGGAGCAAAAGCGCACCCACATCCCGGCCGCGCTACGCGGCGAGGAGGTGCTGGTGCAGCTGCTCTCGGAACCCAGCGGGGGATCGGATCTGGCGGGCGTCATCACCCGCGCCGAACGCCGCGACGGGCGATGGATCATCAACGGCGCCAAGACCTGGAGCACGTGGGCATTCGCCGCCGACTACGGCCTGTGCCTGGCCCGCACCAACTGGGACGTGCCCAAACACGACGGGCTCACGATGTTTCTGGTGCCGCTTCGGCATCCCGGCATCACGATCAACCGCGTCGAACAGGTCAACGGGTCGATCGAATTCTGCGAAGAGTTCTTCGACGACGTCGACGTGGGGGATGACGCCGTTGTCGGCGAACCGGGCAAAGGCTGGGAGGTCGCGTCGCGCCAGCTCTACCACGAGCGCCGCAGCATGGGCGACGGTTCTGAATACACCAGCGGGCCGGGAATCGCTGAGGCCGAAGATGTTTCGGTCGACCTGCTGACGTTGGTCGACAAGACCAACCAGCACGACAGCGAACGGGTCCGGGAGATGATCGGGCGCGCCTTGGTTCACCGCACGGTCCACGGTCAGCTCAGCGAGCACGTCTTTCATGCCGTCGCCAGCGGAGCGCTGCCGCCGACCGCGGGATCGATCATCCGGCTATCGATGGCCGCGGTGCACGACGTCGAAACCGACACCGCCCTCGCCGTGTCGGGGACGTCGGCCGTGGTCGAGGACGGCAGCGCGCTGCTCGACATCGGGACACGCTATCTCGGCCGGCAGACCGCCAGTATCGGCGGCGGCACCACCGAGATGGCCCGCAACGTGATCGGCGAACGCGTGCTGAACTTTCCGCGCGAGCGTGCCGACGACCGCGGCGTGCCGTTCAATCAGGTGCGACGCGGCAAAAGCCCGGGAGGCGAACGTAATTGAGCGATCAGCTGCGTGACATCCGCGAGTTGGCGGGGGACTCCGACGCCTACCGCGACGAACTGTACCGACGCTGGACGGGGCTGCTCAGCTACCGCTACATCGGCCGCAAACACTCTTCGATGAACCTCGGCGAGACCGACGACACCGTCACCATCCGGCGCGACATGCGCAACGATGCGGGCGGAATCATGGTGGCGCCGTTGGCCATTTCCTCCCCGGAGGGCTGCCAGACCGACATGGTCGCCGTGCCCAATCCGGTCATCGCGTCGGTACAGATCGTCGACCCCGGCTACGACGTCACACGGGTGGAGATCGTCGGGTCGGGCGTCGTGCACCAGGGACGCACCATGGGCTACGGGCGGTGCATGATCGTCGACGCCGACAATCCGCAGCGGGTGATCGCCTTCGACGAAGGGCAGGGGGCGATCATCGGCATCCCGCCCGAAGGCTTGGACAGGATGGATGTTTCGGGCACCGAACTGGTGATCGAGGACTCTCCCGACCTGCCACCGCTGTGGCAGGCCTTCGGCGCCAGCCGTCGCGACGACGGCCACTGGGTGCTGCCCGAGCTCAGCACCGAACTCGCGTCACCGGATGCAGCGCTGCACATCGGACCCCAGCACGTCGTTCTCGAGGCCGCCGCAATCGATTTGGCCGCCGAGGTCGCGGGAACCAAGATGCTGCAGGTCGTCAGCTGGCACGTGATGTTCATGTCCCGCGGCAAGGTGGGTCCCTTCCGAGTCGAGGGGACGGCACATCCCGGCGGGCGCGGGCGCGTCGGCGTGCGCATGCTGCTGCACGACGAGGGCAACGCCGACAAGGCCGTCACCTCCGCCGCGGCGGTCTTCGACATCGTCGGCTGAGCCGGGTTAGGCGCCCTCCGCCTGGGTGCACCCCGGCGAAGGGCGATAACCTTCCCGGAGGCGACGCGAAGGAGCGTGATGGTCATGCAGGTTTCTCTGTTCGGGCAACTCAGCGGATCGGGCAGTCAATCGCCGATCGACGCAACGATCGCCAACCTCGAGATGCTGCGAGACGAGGGTTTTGCCCGGGTGTGGATGAGCCAATTGCCTTATGAGCCAGACCTTCTCACGATCCTGGCCATCGCGTTGCACGAGGTCGACACCATCGAGGTGGCCAGCGGTGTGGTGCCGATCCAGAATCTGCATCCGATGCTCATGGCGCAGCGCGCCCTCACGTTGAGCCTCGCCTCGGGTGGCCGGTTCACCCTCGGGCTCGGGATGACCCATCAGGCGGTCACCGAGGGGATGTGGGGCATCCCGTGGGACAAGCCGGTGCGCAGGCTCAACGAGTACCTCGACGGGTTGTTGCCCCTGCTGGCCGGTGAACCCGCGGCCGCGGCGGGGGACACGGTGACCACCCGCGGTGCGCTGATGATCTCCGAGGCGCCGCGCCCCGACGTGTACATCGCGGCCCTGGGTCCGCAGCTGCTCAAGATCGCCGGGCGGCGCACGTCGGGCACCTGCACCTGGATGACCGGCCCCAAGACACTGGCCGAGCATGTCGGCCCGAGGCTGCGGCAGGCGGCCGCCGACGCCGGCCGGGAAAACGAGGTGCGCGTCGCCGCCTCGTTGCCCATCAGCGTCACCGACGATGTCGACGCCGCCCGCAAGCAGGCGGCCGAACAGTTCGCCATCTACGGCCAGTTGCCGTCGTACCGCGCGATGCTCGACCGCGAGGGTTACGCGGGGCCGCAGGATGCCGCCATCATCGGCGACGAGGACACCGTCCGCAGCCGACTCGACGAACTGCGTGCCGCAGGCGTCGACGAGTACGTCGCCGCGACGTTCGATCCGTCGCCGGAGGGCCGGGCTCGCACGCGGGCGCTGCTGCGGGCGTACGGCTCCTGACCGGCGTGTGGCTATGGCCATACATTGCCTCCGGTACGTATGGTGCATAGACGAGCTCACACGACAGGAGAAGCGCAGTGGCAGAACGGTTGGCGGGAAAGGTCGCCCTCATCAGTGGCGGCGCCCGGGGGATGGGCGCATCGCACGTGCGGTCGCTGGTCGCCGAGGGAGCCAAGGTGGTGTTCGGTGACATCCTCGACGACGAGGGCAAGGCGGTGGCGGCCGAGGTCGGTGACGCGGTCCGCTACCTGCACCTCGACGTGACCAGGCCCGAGGATTGGGATGCGGCGGTGGCCACCGCCCTGAGCGAGTTCGGCCGCATCGACGTGCTGGTCAACAACGCGGGCATCATCAACATCGGCACCCTGGAGGACTACGCGCTCTCGGAGTGGCAGCGCATTCTCGACATCAATCTGACCGGAGTGTTTCTCGGGATCCGTGCCGTGGTGAAGCCGATGAAGGAAGCGGGCCGGGGATCGATCATCAACATCTCCTCGATCGAGGGGATGGCCGGCACCATCGCCTGCCACGGCTACACGGCAACCAAATTCGCGGTGCGGGGGCTGACGAAGTCGGCCGCACTGGAACTGGGGCCCAGCGGAATCCGGGTGAACTCCATTCACCCCGGCCTCATCAAGACCCCAATGACCGATTGGGTCCCCGACGACATCTTCCAGACGGCTCTGGGCCGGGCCGCGCAACCCGTCGAGGTCTCCAACCTCGTGGTCTATCTGGCCAGCGACGAGTCCAGCTACTCCACCGGCTCGGAGTTCGTCGTCGACGGCGGCACCACCGCCGGCCTGGGGCACAAGGACTTTTCCAACGTCGAGACCGACGCGCAGCCGGACTGGGTTACGTAGGCTCCGCCCTCCACCGCGACGAAATGGGTTACGTAGCGGCCGTGACCGATTCGCGCTCTTGGGCGGCGGGTTGGGGCCATGGTGACGGGACCGGGCGTTGACGTACGTGTTGTGGCCACCAGAACCACTTGCCCAGCAGCGCCGCAATCGATGGTGTCATCAGCGACCGCACGATCAGGGTGTCGAATAACAGACCCAGGCCGATGGTGGTACCCACTTGGCCGATGACCGTCAGCTCGCTGACCGCCATCGTCATCATCGTGAAGGCGAACACCAGACCGGCTGACGTGACCACCGACCCGGTGCCGCCCATCGAGCGGATGATGCCCGTGTTCAGGCCGGCGTGGATCTCTTCTTTGAACCGCGCCACCAACAGCAGGTTGTAGTCGGCGCCCACGGCCAGCAGGATGATCACCGACATCGCGAGCACCATCCAGTGCAGCTCGATGCCGATGAGGTGCTGCCAGATCAGCACCGACAGCCCGAAGGATGCGCCCAGCGACAGCAAGACGGTTCCCACGATGACCGCCGAGGCCACCACACCGCGCGTGATGAGCAGCATGATGATGAAAATCAGGCACAGCGAAGCGATTCCGGCGATCAACAGGTCGTAGGTGTTGCCGTCGCTGAGGTCTTTGTAGATCGACGCGGTGCCCGCGAGGTAGATCTTGGAGCCCTCCAGCGGCGTGCCCTTCAGCGCCTCGTAGGCCGCCTTTTTGATCGCGCCGATGTGCGAAATGCCTTCCTGCGACATCGGATCGCCGTCATGGCTGATGATGAAGCGCACGGCGTGCCCGTCGGGGGAGATGAAGTTCTTCATGCCCTTCTTGAACTCTTTGTTGTTGAAGGTCTCAGGGGGCAAGTAGAACGAATCGTCGTTTTTGGAGGCGTCGAACGCTTTACCCATGGCGCTGGAGTTCTTCTGCGCCTCTTTCTGCTGATCCTGCAGACCCTTCTGGGTCGAATACATGGTCAGCATGGTCGTTTTCATCGCCTTCATGTTTTCGATCATGGACGGCATCAGCGCCACCATCTGAGGCATCAGGGTGTCGAGATGGTCCATCACCGGTAGCAGGCTCTCGATGTCGTCGGTCATGGTGTCGATGCCGTCGAGGCCGTCGAACACCGAGCGCAGCGACCAGCACGCCGGGATGTCATAGCAGTGCTTTTCCCAGTAGAAGTAGCTACGCATCGGCCGGAAGAAGTCCTCGAAATCGGCCATATGGTCGCGTAATTCGTTGATGTCGATGGTCATGTCGTGCATCTTCTTGACCATGACGTGCATGTCGTTGGCCATCTGCACGGTGATGCTGGACATCTTTTCCATGCTGTCGATGGTCGTCTGCATCATGTCGGCCTGGTGCAGCATGTCGGCCATCTGATCTTCTTGATACTTCTGGCTCATCTGCTGGCTGACGCCCTGCATGCTGATCTGGAAGGGAATCGACGTGTGCTCGATCGGCGTGCCCTGGGGACGGGTGATCGCCTGCACGCGCCCGATGCCCGGCACGCGGAAGACCGTCTTGGCAATCTTGTCGATCACCAAGAAGTCCGCTGAATTCCGCAGATCGTGGTCGCTTTCGATCATCAGCACCTCGGGGTTCATCCGCGCCTGCGAGAAGTGCCGATCCGCGGCCGCATACCCCTCGTTGGCCGGCAGGTCCGTTGGTAGGTAGTTGCGGTCGTTGTAGTTGGTCCGGTAGCCGGGCAGGGTCAGCAAACCCACCAGCGCCACCCCGATGGTCATCACCAGGATCGGGCCGGGCCAGCGCACGACGAGCGCACCGACCTTGCGCCACCCGCGAATCCGTTGCGTGCGCTTGGGTTCCAGCGTCTTACCGAAGCGGATTACCACGGAGATGACCGCGGGACCCAGCGTCAACGCCGCCGCGACGACGACCACCATGCCAATCGCCAGCGGGATACCCAGCGTCTGGAAGTAGGGCAGGTTGGTGAAGTGCAGGCAGAAGGTAGCACCGGCGATGGTCAAGCCCGACCCGAGCACCACGTGCGCGGTGCCCTTGTACATCGTGTAGTACGCATCGACTCGGGACTCGCCGATAGAGCGGGCTTCCTGATATCGGCCGATCAAGAAGATCGCGTAGTCGGTGGCGGCCGCGATCCCCAGGGTGACCAACAGGTTCGTGGCGAACGTGGAGAGCCCGATGAGCTTGAAATAGCCTAGGAACGCGACCATTCCGCGCGCGGCCGACAGCTCGAGGACGACCATCACCAGCGTGAGCAGCACCGTGATGACGGAGCGATAGACCAACAGCAGCATCGCGATGATGACGGTGAACGTGGCCGCGGTGATGAGCTGCATGCTGCGGTCGCCGGCCTCGTGCTGGTCCGCCGACAACGCCGCGGGACCGGTGACGTAGGCCTTCACCCCTTTGGGTGGGGTCACGCTCTTGACAATGTGTTGGACCGATTCCACCGACTCGTTGGCCAGGGCCTCGCCCTGGTTACCGGCGAGGTAGACCTGGACGTAGGCGGCCTTGCCGTCGTTGCTCTGCGCGCCCGCTCCGGTGAGTGGATCGCTCCACATATCTTGTACGTGTTCAACGTGTTTGGTGTCGGCGTCGAGCTTCTTGACGACCTCGTCGTAGTAGGCGTGCGCGTCCGCGCCCAGCGGATTCTGTCCCTCGAGGACGATCATCACCGAGCTGTTGGACTTGTACTCGTTGAAGATCGCGCCCATGCGCTTGGTCGCGACCACCGACTGCGCGTCATCCGGTGCCATCGACACCGAGCGCATCTTGCCGACCTCCTCCAGCTGGGGGACGGAGACGTTGAGCACCGCGATGATCGCGATCCAGCCCAGGATGATCGGTACGGCGAATGTCCGGATGAGCCGCGGGATCTTGTCTCGCACCGGTTCGTCGACGACGGGGATGGTGTCGGTGCGGGCGTCGTTGAACGTTGTGCTCATGCGGATTTCACCAAGCAGAAGGTCAGGGCGTGTACGCCGTGGGTGATGTTCTCGTCCTTGACTTCGTCATCGATGGTGATGCGGCAACCGAGGGAGTTGCCGTCGCTTTGTGCCGAAAGGTTCGGGAAGACCGAAGGGGCGGTGGTGCTCAGGACCAGCGTCCACGGCAGAGGTGCGCCGTCGATTCGCTTCGGGTCGGCGGCCAGATCCAGGTAGTTCACGTTCGCGTAGCTGGCCGAGCCGAAGACTTCGTATTTGACGACCTTGGGCTTGAACGGCTTGGACTCATCGAGTCGCGGGCTGGTCATGACGCCCGTGTCGTGCGCGCTGAAGAACGACTTGACCCGAACGACGGCAAACCCGCCGACCAGCACCACCGCGACGATCAACAGCGGCAGCCAGGCGTTGCGCACAAATCTCGATATCTGCACCTAGGTGATCCCTTCCTCATCACGCGGACGTGACACGGATCAGCGTTTGCGCGACTGGAGGTCGTGGCCAGGTGAGTGCCCACAAGTCGCACCGATCAACAACGAATTACGTCGATTGCTTTGGTTCGTGCGCAAGACCGTCAAATGCGGTGAAAGTCACCCATCCCCACTGCTGACGTCCCCGGCGGCGACACCCGGCTCACCTTGTTGCTGCAGCCTCCCCGGGCACCGCCACCAGCGCATAGTACATGATGTGCATATCTTGCAGTGTATGCAACATTTGCTGCTGGTGTTTCAAATCACTTCGTGAAGATGCTGTTCACCAGCGCGGCGGCACGTTCAACATAGGGCATCGGCGTGTCGGCTTTTTCACTCGCCTCGCCGCTTGCCCACCGCTCGAGGCCCGACCGCACCGCCGTCAGCGCCAGCGCGGAAATCAGCGCGGCCATCTCGTCATCGGGTTGCATCGCCTGGCGGCGGACGATGATGTCGGTCAACTGGTTCTGGAATCGTTCCAGATCGGCGAGGAATGCCGCCAGAACGGCGGGCGACGTCTTGGCGAGTTCGAGCATGTGAGCTGCGTGTTCGCGCCGAGGTGGCACGTCGCGCAGGTGGTGTGCCGCCAGGGTGATCAGCTCTGCCAGGACGACCGAATAGGGGGCGGGTCCGGCGGCGACGAAATCCTCGGCCAGCTCGGCGGGGATGTCTGAGGGGCCGTAGGCGAGAGCGGACTCCTTGTTGGGGAAGTAATTGAAGAACGTGCGGGTCGACACTCCGGCTTCGGCGCAGATTTCGTCGACCGTGACCTTGTCGAATCCCCGTTCCAGCGTGAGGCGCACGGCGGCGTCGCGGATGTCGGCGCTCGTCTGGCGGCGACGGCGCTCGCGTAGCCCTAGGGGATTGGCCATACCCATATAGTTGCACGTTGTGCACAGTTTGCAGTCAAAAGGTGCCATGTTGACGGTCGGACGGCACGCCTGACGGCGGAAGCAACTACGTTCCGGGCTTTCGGCACATCGCGCCATCGTCGTTCTGGCGCAACATCATTGGACCAGCCGCGGCGGTACAAGAGCCGGGTTCGGGCGAGTCATCCGCTGGGGGCGAGGGCGCCCCGCAAATAGTCGCATTGACTCTCGAAGAACTTCGCCGAGATCACCGCCTTGTCGGCGATCTGGTCGAAGGCGTGAAACGCCCCCGGAACGATCTCCTCCTGCACCGGCACGCCCGCTTCACGCAACCGCCGCGCATACTCGAGGCTCTCGGAGTAGAAGAGGTCCAGCGTTCCGACGCCGATCCAGGCGGGCGGCAAGCCCGACAAATCCTTCCGGCGCGCCGGTGCCGCCTCTTCGGGGTCGGCCCCGTCGAGGTACCACTGCCAGGCCAATTGGTTGTCGGATTCGGTCCACATGATCCGCTTGGGCCCGTCTCGCCTGGCGCCGGTGCGATCGTCGAGCATCGGATACACCAGCATTTGGAAGGCGATTTTGACGTTGTCGCGGTCGTGTGCCCGCTGCGCCACCGCGGCGGCGAAATTCCCACCGGCGCTGGCGCCGCCGACGGCGACGCGATCCGGGTCCACCCACGGCTGGCGCGCCAGCCAGAGCAAAGCCGCATAACAGTCCTCGACCGGTATCGGGTAGGGGTGTTCGGGCGCCAACCGGTGTTCCACCGCCGCGATCGCGACGCCGGTGCGCTGAGACAGCAGGCGGAGGTACTTATCGTCCTGGGCGGCGTGACCCATGATGGTGCCGCCGCCGTGGATCCACAACAGCGCCGGCGCGCGGTCGGGAAGGCCGGCCGGCCGGTGCAGACGCACGCTGACGTGCTCATTGACCGCGGCCACCGGCACGGTGCGGATGCGGCCGGCGTTGCCCATCAGGTTCATGATGGCGCGCTGCAGCTTCAGACCGCGGTGCAAGGCGTAACCCCGGGGCAGGAATCGAGCCACTTTGCGAAGACCGGGGTCCAAGACATGGGGCGACGTGTAGGCGTTATCGGGAAGGCCGTTTGCCATCGGATGCCTCTGTTCCCTCGCGCCGGCAGACATGCTGACCATACAGGACGGAGGTAATGTCCATGCGTGGGAATTTGAACCAGTTTCAGCGGCATTCGCGTCGTCACGGGTCGCGCCCGGCTGCGGACGCATTGGCCAAGCGGCACAGCCCGTTTCAGAGCGCCTCGTCGCTGTCGGTCAGTGCGCGCACGACGTGACCGAACATCGTCTGTTTGATCGCTCCGAGCGTGCCCGGGTCCTTGCCTCCCAATGGGCGAATCTGGTCGACGGCCGTGCCGGTGACCGCGTCCGCCGGACAGACGACGTCGACGATGCCGAATTGTGCTGCGTCGGGCCCGCTGAACCGACGGCCCGTAGTCATCGAGGCCACCGCGGCGCGAGGAGTGAGTTTGGACTGGATGAGCGCGGCCATGCCCGGGTTGAACGGAATGCGGATGTCGACCTCGGGAAAACAGAAGTACCCGCGATCGTCGCGCATGGCGCGAAAGTCGTGCGCGATCGCCAGCATTGCTCCGGCACCGAACGCGTGACCGACCACGGCGGCGGCGGTGGGAACGGACAGCGTCAGCACGCGCGCGAGCAGCCGGTGCACCCGATTGATGTACCACGGTCCCCGGTCGGTGTGGGCGCTCAGCCAGTCCAGATCCAGCCCGTTAGAGTAGAACTTTCCGCCGGCGGTGGTGACCAGCCCCAGGGCGCCATCCGAGATGACCTGATCGAGCGCGGCCTCAACGTCATCCAAAAATGCTGGGGAGAAACGGTTCTCATCGTCGCCCAGCCGGATGATGGCGATCTTGTCGTCGTAATCCAGTTTTACAGCCATGTGTTCCCCTGACTTTCTTTCATGGTTCTCATCGGTCAGCCGCGTCGTTGCCGCGCGGCGGGAGGTCCGATCTCCAGCACGGCGCGCACGGCCGCGCGCAGATGCGCTCGCGCTGTGGCGCTTCCGAGGCGGTCTCGCCGAAGCAGCAATGCGGTGGGCAGGTCGACGACGCAGCTGGTTATCGTGTCCACCGCCGCCGCGTCCTTGCGCTCCCACACCGCGACCGCAAGCCGCACCATCAAATCGACGAGAAGTTCGTCGAGGCGTCGCAATTCGTCGGCAATGTCGTCGGGGACATCGTCGGCGAGTACTTCCTCGCGGCGCACACGCAACAACAGCGTCGATGAGCCGGGATAATGCTCAGTGAAAACCACCGGCGCGTCGGCGGCGGCCACCACCGCTTCGCTGGGACCGCCCGGGTCGGTACCGGTCGCGGCGTCGTCGACAAGTGCCGTCTGTACCGCCAGGAAACGCCGGCCAGCCCGCAGCCAAGCCTGGCCCATCAGCCCGCCCCGCGATGTGAACGTGTGGTACACAGCGCCGTTGGAGACACCCACGGCCGCGCCGACCGCCCGGATGGTCACCGCGCTCGGGCCCGACCGCGCGACCAGGTCCTCGACGGCGTCGAGTACGGCGTCGGGATCATGTAGGCGAGGCCGCGGCATGTAGCCACCATAACAGAGCGTCTGCTCTATTACGCTCCGGGGCGTGAGTATCTCCCTGTGCCGCGGGGCACGATCCGACCGTGATATGGCGCCGGTTAGCATCGGACGTCCGGATGTCGGTGCGGAAGGTAGGGCATTGGCTGCGATACCCGTCATCGCGCTCACCGGTCATCTCGGCGCCGGCAAGACGACGCTGCTCAACCACTTGTTGCGCTATCCCGGCACCCGAATCGGTGTCGTGGTCAATGATTTCGGCGACATCAACATCGACGCTTCTCTGGTGGCCGGTCAGGTCGACGAACCGGCCTCGATCGCCGGCGGATGCATCTGTTGCCTGCCCGATGGCGGTGGGCTCGACGACGCACTCGTCAAACTCGCGGATCCGGCCCGGCGCCTTGATGCCATCGTCGTCGAGGCCAGTGGTCTGGCCGACCCCGTGGCGATCGGGCGGATCATCGGTTTCAGCGAGATACGGGGGGTCCGGCCGGGGGGACTCGTGGATGTCGTCGATGCGGTGAACCATTTCGACACCGTCGACTCCGGGACGCTACCGCCGGTCCGCTATGGTGCGGCGTCGCTGATCGTTGTCAACAAGCTCGACCAAGTGCCTGACTGCGAGAGGTCGGCTGTGGTGCAGCGCGTCACACAGCGTGCGACGCAACGGAACCCGCACATTCATGTCGTGGGCACATCGGGTGGCCGGATCGACCCGGAGCTGCTCTTCGACGCGTCTGGCACGTCCGGACAGGTTGGCCAGCTCTCGTTCCTGGACTTGGTGCCCGAGCACGAGCATGACCACGTCCATGCTGATGCGGTCACGGTGGCCGGCGCTGGTTGTATCGACCCCGACGCCCTGGTCGATCTTCTCGAACAGCCGCCTCCGCAGGTGTTCAGGATGAAAGGCATTGTGGCGGTGCGGAACCGGACTACCGTCCGCGAATATGTCGTCAACCTGGTGGGTAGCGCAATACACATCGCGAAAGCACCGCCGGGGTCCATGGCCAATTGCCTGGTGGCGATCGGGATGCATCTCGACATCCCCGCCGTACGCGCGCGCCTCGACAACGCGCTGCAGCCGGCGTCGGGGCCGGCGCCGGCGCCGGCATTGCGGCGTCTTCAACGGTACCGGCGGCTCAGCGGGTGAGCGATGATGCGGCAAGATACGCCTTGATGTCTTCTTCGCTGGGCGACGTGCTCGCCACCTTGGAGCTCGACCGAGTCGACCAGTGGCTCTTCGTCGGGCAGCAGCTTCCCGCGCCCGCCAATCATATTCTCGGTGGGCATATCTCGGCTCAGGCGTTGTTGGCGGCAAGCCACACCGCGCCGGGTCGAGCGCCGCACAGCGTCCACACGTACTTCCTGCGGCCGGGCGACTCGCGTCGGCCGGTTGATTTCGAAGTTGTCGACCTGCAAGAGGGCCGGACGTTTTCGGCGCGGCGGGTCACCGCACGCCAAGATGGCAAGATTCTGATGGAAGCGATGTCGTCGTTCAAAGTCGCCGATTCCGCGCCCGCGCACGTCGTTTACCAGCCGCCCATGCCAGCGGCTCCGAGCCCAGAGTCCCTGCCGTGGGTTACCCCGCATTTAGCGGAGTCCGACGAAGGCACCCAAGGGCGCTGGGCCAGCCTGCGCTGGTTCGAACGCCGGATCATCGACACCGAGGTCGCTCCACCCGCACGCGCGTCGATGTGGTGGCGACCCGACGGGCAAGTTCCCGACGATCCAGTCCTGACCGCCAGCCTGGTGGCCTACCTGTCGGCGGTGACGTTGACCGAGCCGGCATACACGGCACGCGGTGGTGTCGGGGCATCGGCTCAGCGTGACCATTCGGTGTGGTTCCACGCTCCGGCGGCCGTGTCGGATTGGCTTCTCTACGACCGCTCGTCGCCGAGTAGCGCCGGTTCGCTGGCGCTGGCGAGTGGGACGATGTTCAACCGTACAGGCGAGCTGGTGTGCACGGTGAAACAAGAGATGTACTTCCCGGCGCACGCGGCCTGAGATCGCAATTGATGGTCCGTCGCGGTGCCCGTTCCGATGGTTCGCCTTTCGACGTGACGCCGTTGCCATCTCAATAGGGCTGCGCTGCAAGGAAATTCGTCACAGTGACGTAATTAGGCCATAGGAGTGGGAAGTGGGGAAGGGGATATGGCGGCCGGGTTTCGGTCCGCAAGCGCGACTCGGTGCCCCTTCCGCGTCATGTCTCGTCGCCATCGGACATCTCGCAACGGTCGCTGCGGTTGACGAAGGAGTCGAAGCCTGGCGAGCCACGGTGTCATCCACCGCCTAACGCAATCGTCACGGTGACGAATTGGGCGGCCCGGGTGCCACTCACCGGGCGGGGGCGACTCGGCCGGCGCGGACAAATTCGGGGTAGTGATTGCCGGGCCGCCGGAATGGGTAGTCGGTTTAAACTCACGCCCAGCTAAAGTCTGGACGCTTGCGATGGGAGGGCTCGATGAGTGTGTTCGTTCGTCGCGTCGTGTGCGCCGTGGCGGTGGCATTAGGACCCATGGCGTACGTGGCATCGGTATCGCCCGGCGTGGCCTCCGCCCAGCCCCCGGATTGCGGTGCCGGTAACTGGTGGAATCCGGGAGCCAATGCGTGTCAGCCGGTGGCGCCGCCGCCCCCGGATTGCGGCCCTGGCAACTGGTGGAATCCCGGGGCCAATTCGTGCCAGCCGGTGGCGCCGCCTGATTGCGGTGCCGGCAACTGGTGGAATCCGGGAGCCAATTCGTGCCAGCCGGTGGCGCCGCCGCCGGAGTAGCGCATCGCCGCTGCGGCGAGTAGTTTTGCCGAGCGCGGCAGTGTTCTAGATGTGGCAGCCGGCGTGGACCGGGGCGGTGCACGCCGGTTTGCCGATTATGCCGGGAGCAACTGCCTGGCCAACCGTTCGTCGCGTGATCAGATCCGTGCGTCGGTTCATGTAGCGACAAGGACGGGAATCTGGCCCGCGGTGGCCGCGCATTGGTGCGGGCCTCATGTGCAGCCGCCACAAAGCAATTCGTCACTGTGACGCAATGGTGGCGGTAAAGGCCGGTCGGGCATGCGAGGCCGAGGATCACTCAATGGGCCTGCGCTGCGATGTCGTGGGATGCGTTCGTTTAGCGATCACAGAGCTAGTTCATCGCGGGACTGGCACGCGTACACCGACGGCAGGTTTCTTACAGAGCGTTCCGCGGCTTTCGCAGTGGTCACGGGGTTGCGGGGGCTCGTTTTTCGCCCGACGCGACGCGCTAGCCGCTTCGCGCTGGTCAGCATTATGCCGATAAGCGACATTATGTCAACTAAATCACTGCATTTTCATCCGATGAATCACGCAGCAATCGTGTGACTCTCGCCTACCGACCCGGTACCCATGGATGAAACAGCCTGGACACCAGGGGTTTTCGGTGGATGCGAACGAGTATGCATGACCCCCTCTCCGGCTGGCCGCCGCGACACGCATCGGCGAACGTTCGTTTTGCGATGGACCTACCTGCGGCGATGTGGTAATGATTCATTAGATGATTCAATGATGCATCAGATGAGACGTCCTGGGAGGCTGAATTGCCCGTCGACAAGAGCGGTCGCGTGGTTCTGGTCGGGTCAGTTCCGCTGCTGCATCCGGAGGCCCAAACCGTCGAGGACATGCTCGACGGCTGGCGCAACCAGCAACTGTGCCGCAACCTCGACCACGAGACCATCAGCAAGCGCATCGCCCTGGTGCGCCGCTTCATCGACCACTGCAACGAGTACCCCTGGGCCTGGACACCGGCGATGGTTGAAGAGTTCTTCGCCGATCTGCGCGGCATCAAAGGCCGGGCGCAATCGACCGTGCGCGGCTACCAGAACGGCCTACGGTTGTTCTGCTCGTACATCGCTGATCCGGACTACGGCTGGGATCGGGTATGCGAGCAGCGCTTCGGCACTCACCCTGCGCAAGTGTTCTTCGAGTGGAACACCGCTGCCCACGTCCAAGACAACGAGCAGAATCCGCTCAAGCGGCCCTTCACCAAAAAGGAGCTGCAGGACTTCTTCGATCATGCCGACGAGCAAGTGTCCCTGATTGCCAATGCCCGTAAGAAGGGCTGGCTGCCGGCTTACCGCGACTCGGTGATGTTCAAGGTGGCCTACTCCTACGGGCTGCGCTTCAATGAACTGCGACACCTGCAGACCGTCGACTTCTCGCGCAATCCGCACGCCGCCGAATTCGGGCGCTATGGCGCGGTTCTGATCCGGTACGGCAAGGCCAAAAAAGGCTCACCGCCGAAGCGGCGCACCGTGTTCACGGTGTTCGACTGGACACCCGAAGTCATCGCCGACTGGCTCACCCACGGCCAACCGTATATCGACGACAGCATTGACCTGTTCCCCAGCGAGCGCGGCAGCCTGATCGCTGAGACCACCCTGCTGCGCCGCTTCCGGCGCTACTGCGACGAACTGGATCTGCCGGCCGGACTGGATCTGCATTCGTTTCGCCGCTCGCACATCACCCACCTCATCGAGGACGGC
>NZ_JAEKMI010000028.1 GCF_020217485.1 Mycobacterium sp. WUMAC-067
TGCTCAGCCACGCAATGTACGGTGCGGCCGCGGCCGCCATCGACGCCGACGAGGGCCCATTCCATGCGGTTCTCAGCTCCGCGACGACAGATCCGTAAGACGCTGCCGTGGCGCGCAATTCGGCCGCTAATCCGTCCCAGCCGGCCGCAGCGGCCAACAACGGTGCCGGCCCGGGACCTGAGTAGATCCTGCCGGAGTTGATCTCCGGAGGTAACGCTCCGAATTCCATCTGGTTCCTCCGCCTTCGGCTGCGATCACCGCAGGCTCCGCGTTTGTCCTTGCCGATAAGGTTGATCTTCAACAACATTGAGCAACTTCGGCCAACATCCACCAGGGGATGCCAGATGCTTGAGTGCTCGGGTGTTCAGAAGACTAGCCAGCAAAATCCGACGAGACTTGTGGCAACGTCGGCTGACGCCGCGCCATTACCGCGTTCGAATGGGCAAGGCCGGCAACGCCGCAGTTCGGCGAGCAAGACCTCGATAGCCCCGTCTACCTCGGACGAATTCGTACACGTCCCGGAGTGAAAACGCAATCAACACGAAGCAAACATGCGCCGGCAACGCGGTTTCCCCAATAAAAATCTCGCCACCCAAAATTCGCGGCCCCGCGCCGAGCCCAGTCATCCGTGCACGCTTGACCAAGACCATTGGCAACACGGCGTCGCGCGCTCACGCATCGGCGCGGCGATGACCGCGAACGTTGTTTCGCCCCAAGTCCTCCGGTGCCGAAGCCGTCCGCGTCGGCGTCCAACCGTCCGACCACCAATGCGTCGGCCCTACCGCGCGGAGCGGTCTGACTTCGTGGTCAGAGGTCCTATCTCACGGGAGTCAGTGAGTTTCTGCGGCGGTGGCGGTGAAGCGATGATCCACCCAGTTGCCGAATCGCGGTGCGGACTGAATCTGGCCCGCCGCCGCCAACAGATCGGTGAGGCGCTGCTCGGCGTCAATCACGGTGTCGTCGAGCGGGATCGGCTGTCGTAGGGTGCGTCCCTGCGCGACGGCGGCGACGGCGGGGTCGATGCCGGCCGACTCGGCATACTGAGCGGCCCACTCCGGCGGGTGCTCGCGCGCCCAGACCGCGGCTCTGGCGTATCGCGCCAGCAGATCGGCCAGCGCGGTGTTCCGTTTGGCGTCGGCCAGCGTTTGGTCGGAGGCGATCCCGAACGAGTACTTGTGCTTGCGTGCGACCAGGCCCCGCACCGGGAGTTGCTGTTCGGCCTGCGCGGTGTAGGGATCCCACACGGCCCAGGCGTCGACCTGGCCGTTGCGAAATCCCGACAGGGCGTCGGCTGGTTGCAGGAACACCAGGTGGACATCGGTGGGTTTGAGGCCGGTCTTGTCCAGCTGATCAAGCACATTGGCGTGCGCCGAACTGCCCTTGGCCAGGGCGATGGTTTTGCCGCGCAGGTCGGTGACGGAGCTAATAGGCGAATCGGCGTGAACCAGAATCTGATCGCCGGGCCCCCCGCCGTCGAATGCGGACACCACCTTGATGCGGGCGTTGGCGACGGCGCCGAAAATTGGCGGGGTGTCACCGGTGATTGCGAAATCGATCTTGCCGGCGGTGGCGGCCTCGATCATCGGCGGTCCGGATGAGAAGGTGGAGAAGTCAATCCGATAAGGAAGGTCCCGGAGCTCGCCGGCGGCCCGCAGCATGGCTTCGGTGCCGACGCTCTTTTGGTCGCCGACCTTGAGCGTCAGGTCGGCCAGCTGTGACAGCGGAACCCGGTCCGGCTCCGCGCTGGGGCCGGCGGCCTGTTGGCGGGTAACGCACGCCGGCAGCAGCAGAGCGATGGCAGCCAGCAGTAGCGCGGTACGGCGTCGTGTCGACATTGAGCTCCTCAGATTCGGACACCGAGCTGGCTTCGCAGTTCGGTGCGGCACCGGGGGTCGGCCCGGCGGCGCCGCAGCGCTGTGGAAGGCGAGGCTATGGCAGATCGGTTGGGCTAACAAGGGTTTGAATTGCGGTGAACGGAACCACGCCTAGACGACGGTTTTACGTAGTGATGCGTTGCGTCCTGGCCGACTGGCCCTCAATTGGTGGTGGTCGGTGTCGACAGCGCCATGGGCGGCACATAGCCACCCACCAGCGCGCGATGCCACCACGCCCGGTCGCGGCGCAGCTCGGCTCCGGTGGTGAAGCGGTACTGGTAGAGCTGGGCGCGCACGTACCGGGGCGGCGCATCGGGGAAGGGGTTGTGGCGCAACAGACGTAGGGTCGGCCGGTCGTTGCGCAGCAGCCGCTGCAGGAACGGCCGCAGCCAGGGCTGCGCGTAGCCCGGCGAGATCGCGGCGAACCACATCAGCCAGTCCAGCCGCAGGTGATAGGGGGCCCACTGGCGCGGCAGCCGGCGCAGCCCGCCCGGCTTGCCCTTGAATTCGTATTCGCGCCAGACGGTCTGGTCGGTCAGGTGGGCGTCCTCGGTGCCCTCGATCACCACCTCCCGGCGGATGCGCCCGATGCTGCCGAACGCCCCGTAGGTGTTCACCAAGTGAAATGAATTGAAGGACATGTTCATTCGCTGACGCGACGACAACATGTTCGCCACCGGCCAGTAGCTCATGAACAACACCGCGGCCGAGACGGCCACGACCAGCCCGATGAACCACGGTGGCGTCGGCGCCCAACCCGGGTGTGCCGGGACCAGCTCCCCGGGCAGCAGCCGCACGACCGACGCGTCGTCGATCGCGCTGCACGCCAACAGTATCGTCACCCAGTTGAGCCAGGCGAAATTGCCCGACGCCACCAACCACAACTGGGTGATGACGATGATCGTCGCGGCCACGCCGGCCACCGGCTGCGGCGCGAATAATCCGAACGGCACGATCAGCTGGGCGAAATGGTTGCCCGCCACCTCGATCCGGTGCAGCGGCTTGGGCAGATGGTGGAAAAACCAGCTGAGCGGCCCGGGCATGGGCTGCGTCTCATGGTGGTAGTACAGACACGTCAGATCGCGCCAGCACGGATCGCCGCGCATCTTGATCAGGCCCGCACCGAATTCGACTCGGAACAACAGCAATCGGACCATCCACAGCGTCAGCACCGGGGGCGCCACGTCGTGGTTGCCGAGAAAGATCATCAGGAACCCGGTCTCGAGAAGCAGCGACTCCCAACCGAACGAGTACCACGTCTGCCCGACATTGACGATCGAGAGGTAGAGCACCCACAGCGTCAGCCACATCGCCATCGCGGCCCACAGCGGCACCGCATCGGCCGCCCCGACTACGACGGCAGCCGACAGCGCCGCGCCGAACCAGGCGACCGTCGCGAACAGCCGATCGGAATAACGCAGGTGAAAGATGCTCGGCGTGCGCCAAAACGACTGCGCCGCCACAAACCGCGGAATGGGCAGCATCCCGTGTTCGCCGATGAGCGCACGGAATTGCGCGGCGGCGGCGACGAACGCCAACAGATAGATCGCCGCGGCGCCGCGCTCGAGCACCAGTCTGCCCACCCAATATTCGGGTGCGGAAAACCAGCTCATGGCGCTCGCTCCTCGATCGGTGGCCGCTACACCGACCCGCATATCCAGTCAATCAGCCGATAAACGGGATAGCCACTACCCGCCAAAACTATTCGGCACTATTCGTCGGCCGGTCCACGCGCCCTGTCGGGCAACGCGATCACCGAGGCGGTGAGCACCGCAAGCGAAACCAAGGCCAGCAGTTGGATATTCGCCGAATGGCCCGCATAACCGTCCACCGAGCGCCAGGGCTGCCGCGACAATGCCGCCCCGGCTCCGATCAACCCGCCGGCGCTGCCCACCAGCGCGAGACGCTCCCAGCGCCGGCCGCGCACCGCGTACCGCAGACCCAGGGCGGCGGCCATCACCGCGCCACCGCCGGCGCCGGCGATCACCGCCGCGGCCGCCACCGCCGCGACCGCCGCCCAGGCCCCGGGCCGCCACGGTTGCGCGGCCGCGTCGGCGTCGGTTCTTCTGGTGCGCCAGAACGCCAGCAGCGCCAGCAGCGGCAACAAGGCCAGCCCCACGGCGAGGCCCGCGCGGTAGAGCGGGTTGGCGGCGAACGTCAGCGTGATGGTGCCCGGGTCGCCCGCGGGAACCACCCAGCCCTGCTGCCAACCGTTGACGGCGATCGGCGTCAGCCGGGCCCCGGTGCCGGTGCGCGCCACCCAGCCGGGGTTGATGCTTTCCGGGATGACCAGGACCCGGGCGGTGGCCGACGGGGGCGCCTGGACCTCGCGCCGGTCCGGTCCCCACGCCCGCCAGGACGAAAGACGTTCGGTCCGTGCGCTTTCGGTGGCCGCCGGGGTCGACAGTTCGGCCCCATCGACGACGAACTGGGCACCCGGGCTGATCAACAGCTCCTGCTGGCCGGCGGGCAGCGCGATCGGGTCGCGGTCGCAAGGCACCGCCGCCAGGGGCTGATCATCGAGGATCGCCCCGACGGTGGTGTGGATCGCGGTGTGCACGAACCGGCCCGCGACCGCGATGACCGGGCCGCGATCGCATCCGACGGTGACCTCCCGGCCGCGGTTGCGGGCGGGATCGGCCGGCGCGATCGGGGTGCCGTCGGCCCCGAGCGCGGCCACCTCGGCCAGCCCGGGCGGCTTGAGCTGGTCGAAGCCCAACGCGTTGCGGTCGATGACGTCGTCCCAGTCCAGCAGGCTGATGGTCACGGTGTCGGTCACCCGGGGCTTCAGCGCGAGCGTCTGCGCCGCGTCCGAATCAGCCTTGACCACCGCGACTTGTGGGCCGTCACCCAGGTTGACGGCCACCATCGTCGGGTGCACGGGCAGGGCCGCCCGACTGGGAACCAGCCGCAACCCGGTGACCTCGGTGGGCCGAGGCAGGGTCAGCGTCAAGGTCGGTGGCGTCTTGTGCTGCACCACCCGCTGCGGCGCCGTCCAGGCGGTGGCCGGGTCGCCGTCGGTGGCCGCGTAGGCCGAGCCCAGCACGTCCACCGCATCCGAATCACCGTGGGCGACAGTGGTATTGGGTTCGGCGATCAGCGCGGCCAGCTTTGGGCCCTGCCGGGGCCGCACCCACACCGTCGGGGTCACCGTCAGCGGCGCCGGCACGGTCAGCGTCCGGCTGAAGTTGACCGGCTCCTCCGGGGTCAGCGCCATCGACGGCGCGCAACGCACGCTGTCGGGCGCCGGGGCGCAGCCCGGCCTGCCGAGCAGTTCCGATCCCAGGTCCCACCCCGTGATCGGCGCGCCGGGCGGCGGTCCCGGCACCCGCACCGTGTGCCGCAGGTCGACCTGGTGGGCGAACCCGGACGCGTCGTACTGGGTGATCGTCAGGTCGGTGATGCCGAATTGCACTCCGGCGGACCCGTCGTCGGTGCCCGCGGCGGTGATCCGCACCCACGGCGTTTCGCCGTAGGGGAGCGCCGCGGCGAGCGGCTTGCCCGGCTCGTCGAACCGCAGCGTGGTGCTGCCGGTGGCGGTTTCGATCAGGATGCGGCGGACCTGGGCGCCGACGGCGGTTGCGCTGGGCGTCAACGTGATTGCCGCGTTGGTCACCGGGTGGTCGAAATCGATCTGCATCCACTGGCCGACGGCGGCCTGCAGCGAGTTGGACACCCAGGCGGTCGCGGAGTCCCCGTCGATCGCGGCGGCCGGGGAGGTCGCCGGCGCGACGTCGGGCATCGCGGTGGAATCCGACGACGAGCTCGACACCGTGATCCGCCCGCCCGCCCAGGCGCCGGCCACCGGCTCGGCGCCGGGCACGGGATAGTCCGGCACCCGGTTGTAGGTGTGCCGCGCGTCCCCGGGGGCGCGGATCGCCGACGAATGTTGGTCTACCCGACCGTAATCCGTCTCCCGGGCTACCGGGGTGTCGGTGACGGTCACGCCGGCTGCCGGCGGCAACGGCAGCCCGGCGGCGCGCGCGTCGGCGGTCATCAGCGCCGGGCCCAGCGGCGGCTGACCCAGCAGCCGCCGCCGTTCGTCAAGGCGCAGCAGCACTTCCGGTCCGCCGTCGACCCGGGCCAGCCGGTCGGCGTCGACGAGATAGGGCGTGGCGGGGTCGTTGAAATCGCCGTCGCCGCCAACGCGGTAGATCTCGACCGCCGGATAGCGCGGCCGCAACCCGCTGTCCGCGACGAAGCCGGCCAGCGTGCCGGGCCCCACCGGGGCGCCGAACTGCGCCACCTTCCGCAGCCCCGGCGATCCGTCCACGGCGCGGTGCACCAGGATGGGGCGCGCCGAGCGCGACGTGTCGGGATCCAGGTCATTGCGCACCACCAGATAGGAAATGCCTTGGCGCGCAAGGGTATCGGCCAGACCCGCCGAGGGCCGGCCGGCGGCGAACAGGCGCTGCACCGAATCCAGCGCCCGGATGGTCTGCGGCGGGGTCAGCGGGATCGAATCCCGCACCCCCCACGGGCTGCTGCCCAGCACCTGCAGCGGCTCGTCGTGGCTGGTGCCCCACACCTGAGTGGCGAACGGCGCACCCGGGACGACGAGCACCCGCCCGGGTGTGGGCGCGCCCGTGTTGTGCTCGGTGAGCCAGTCGGCGGCGTCGTGCCAATACGGCGGGATGGCGGTGAACGTGCCCGGTGGCGCCAGCCGACCGGTCCACGCCAGCGAAGTGCTGACCATCAACGCCGTCAGGACCACCATCGCGGTCGCCACGCGTTTGTCCCGCTCCGGGTGGGCGAACGCGCGCAGCCACACCGGCGCCGGGGCGCTGCCCGGTAGCGGTATCCGGCCCAGCAGCGCGGCGATGCCCAGCGCCACCGGGATCCCGACCACCGACCCCAGCTTGTGCACGTTGCGCAGCGGGGCGCCGCCGGCGTCCAGGAAGGCCTGCACCGCGTGCGCCACCGGCGAGCCCAGCCCGCCGCTGTAGCCGACGGCCATCAAGACCACCCCGACCAACAGCATCGTGACCAGGCGGCCGCGCGCCGGCATGGCGGCGGAGGCCAGCCCCGCCAGCCCGGCTGCCGCGACCAGGCAGGTGCCCAGGATGGCCGCCGACCCGGTCACCAGCGGAGCGCCCGCGGTGGCGTTCGGCGCCACGTACGGCGTCCAGCTGTCGGTCCCGCGCAGCATCTCGGTCAGCGACGACCATTGCGTTGTCACGCCGGAGGATTCGATGAAGTCCAGGAACGGCGGGCTGATGGCGCGCAGCATCACCAGCGCCACCACCCACCACAGCGTGGCCAGCAGCAGCGACAGCAGCCACCACCCGGTGTACCGCCACCACCGCCGGTTCGGTCGGTGGCATGCCCACCAGATCACCGCGGGCAGACAGCCGGCCAGGGTCGCGATGGCGTTGACCGCGCCCATCAGCGCGACGGCCAGGCCCGCCCGCGCCGCCAGTGCTCGCACGGACCGATCCGTCGACGCCCGCAACGCGAGGATCGTGGGCAGCAACACCCAGGGCGCCAGCATCATCGGCAACGTTTCCGACGAGATCGATCCGAGGGTGGTCAGCACCCGCGGCGACAGCGCGAACGCCGTCGCGGCGATCACCCGTGACCCCGGGCTGCCAATTCCCAGCGCCTCGGCGACGCGCATCAGCCCCCAGAAGCCGACCGTGAGCAGCAGCGCCCACCACAGCCGCTGGGTGATCCAGCCGGGCACGCTCAGCGCGTGACCGATCAGGAAAAAGGTGCCGTGCGGAAACAGGTAGCCGTAGGCCTGATTCTGCGCCTGCCCGAACGGCAGCTCGCTGTTCCACAGGTTGGTCGCGCGCGCCAAAAAGCGCAGGGGGTTGGCGGTCAGGTCGAGTTTCGTGTCGGGGGAGATCCGCCCCGGCGATTGCGCGAACGACAGCGCCAGCGCGATCGCGGCGACCAGCCACAGCCAGCGGCGCGACAGGGGTCCGGCCGTCGAGCACGAGACCGGCGCTGCGGTCCCCGTCGTCGACCGGTTAGCTACGGTTGCCGTACTCGACCCGGTTGAGCACTGACGACTGCGGATCGCCCCCGGGGAGTGGCGGCTTCGTGTCTTGCTGGACCATCAACGTGATCCCGAAGATCGCGGCCGCGCCGAGCAACAGGCCCACCACAACGCTCGCTGCGGCGGGCGCAACGATCCGGTTCATCGACGGCTCCTGGGTTCTTGCGGGGCTTGCGGTCGTGACTTCAACCTAGCGCCAACCTAGCAGAAGCGGTCGGTCACTCGGACCGCTCGTCACCAGTGCAGGCAGTGTCCGTGGATACAGCGGTCGCCGTATTGCACCTGATAGGGCAGGGCCGGGCGCGGCGGCGCCTGCACTCCGACGGCGGTGTCGTCGGCCACCGCCAGCGTGATGCCGACCGTCGTGGCGACCCCGATGGACAAACCCACCGCGATGCTGGCCGCGGCCGCCACCGTGAAACCGCTCATCGCCGCTCCTCCCTGCCCGGCAACATGCGCCTGGTGACCTCCCCCTTGATCAGCAACGTACCGCTGCTGCCCCCTGGGGCCGGGGACGCAACGCCCCGTGAAAACATGGCCCGATGGCATTTTCGCGCACCTTCGCTGTGCTCGCGGCCGCGTCGGCGCTGGTGGCCGGCTGCGCCCACCACCCCGCGCACCCATCCGCTCACCCGTCGACGTCGAGCAAGCCGGCGGCCGCGCCGGCCCCGCCGGTGTGCGCCGACCCGTCGGCGGTGCCGGCCACGCTGGGCCTCCGCGACAAGCTGGCCCAACTGCTGATGGTCGGGGTGAAGAACGCCGACGACGCCCGGGCCGTCGTCAACGGCTACCACGTCGGCGGGATCTTCATCGGCAGCTGGACGGACTTGGCGATCTTCCAGGGGCCGTTGGCGGACATCAGCGCCAAGGCGGGACCGCTGCCGCTGGCCGTCAGCGTCGACGAAGAGGGTGGCCGGGTGTCGCGGCTGAAGACCCTGATCGGGACCTCCCCGTCGGCGCGGGAGCTGGCGCAGACGCAGACCGTCCAGCAGGTCCACGACCTGGCGGCCGACCGCGGCCGCAAGATGCACGACCTGGGCATCACCGTCGACTTCGCTCCGGTGGTCGACGTGAGCGACGAGGACGACGACGCCGTCATCGGCAACCGTTCGTTCAGCGCGGACCCGCAGAAGGTGACGGACTACGCCGGGGCCTACGCGCAGGGTCTTCGCGACGCCGGGCTGCTGCCGGTGCTCAAGCATTTCCCCGGCCACGGGCACGGCTCGGGTGATTCGCACACCGGCGGTGTGGTCACGCCGCCGCTGAGCGCCCTGCAAACCAGCGACCTGGTGCCCTACCGGTCGCTGGTGGCGGCGTCGCCGGTCGCGGTGATGGTGGGCCACCTGCAGGTTCCGGAACTCACCGGCGACGTCCCGGCCAGCCTGAGCCCCGAGGCGGTGCAGTTGCTGCGCAACGGCGTCGGCTACAAGGGCCCGCCGTTCACCGGCCCGGTGTTCAGCGACGACCTGTCCAGCATGGCCGCCATCTCCGAACGGTACGGGGTCTCGGAGGCGGTGCTGCGCACCCTGTTGGCCGGCGTCGACATCGCGCTGTGGGTCACCACCGACGAGGTGCCGGCGGTCCTGGACCGGCTGCAAAAGGCCGTCGCCTCAGGCGAATTGCCGGCACAACGGGTGGACGAGGCGCTGGTGCGGGTGGCGACGATGAAGGGCCCGAGCCCGACCTGCGGGCACTAGCGGGCGCCGCCGTTGGCATTAACGGCTGTGCGGCCCGCCCGCATTGCTTACTCTTGAGTCAGATAGACGGGCTAGAGAGGCGAGCGATGGCGGGTGGTACCAAGCGGTTACCGCGCGCCGTCCGTGAGCAGCAGATGCTCGACGCCGCGGTGCAGATGTTCTCGGTCAACGGCTACCACGAGACCTCGATGGACGCCATCGCCGCCCAGGCGCAGATCTCCAAGCCCATGCTGTACCTGTATTACGGCTCCAAGGAGGACCTGTTCGGCGCCTGCCTGAACCGGGAGATGAGCCGGTTCATCGACGTGGTGCGCGCCGACATGGACTTCGGGCAGAGCCCGAATGACATGCTGCGCAACACCATCGTGTCGTTCATGCGCTACATCGACGCCAACCGGGCGTCCTGGATCGTGATGTACACCCAGGCCACCAGCTCGCAGGCATTCGCCCACATGGTGCGTGAAGGGCGCGAGCAGATCATCGACCTGGTGGCGGGGCTGGTGCAGGCCGGCAGCCGCACCCCGCGGCCGGACCGCGAGCACGAGATGATGGCCGTGGCGCTGGTGGGCGCGGGCGAGGCGGTGGCCAATCGGCTGTCCACCGGCGACATCGACGTCGACGAGGCGGCCGAGCTGATGATCGACCTGTTCTGGTACGGCCTCAAGGGCTCCCCCGAGGAGCGGGACGCGGCCCGGTCCCAGCCGGACTCCGCCGGCGACTAGACCTCCTTCGTCGTCAGGTGGCCCGAATGCCCGTCCCCCGCACGGAGCGCGGCAACCTCGACTTCTTTTGCGCGGTGATCATCGTCGGCTTGCTGGCCGGCGTTGCCGGATTGGCGACGACGTTCGTGCTGCGGGCCGCTCAGCACGCCACCTATCACTACAGCTTCGGCGCGCTGCTGGCCGGGGTCGCCGCCAGCAGCCCGGTACGCCGCGTGGTCGGCCCGATGATCGGCGCCGGGTTGGCCGGGCTCGGGTGGTGGCTGCTGCGGCGCCGGACGGACGTGCCGCCGCTGGCGGAAACCATCGCCCGCCACGAACGCGTGCCGCGGCTGTCCTGGAGCGTCGACGCCCTGCTGCAGGTGCTGCTCGTCGGATCGGGCGCATCGCTCGGGCGGGAAGGGGCGCCACGCCAATTCGCCGCGGCCCTAGGCGATTTGGGAACCGGATGGCTCAAGCGCCTCTCCCCGCGCGACCACGAGGTCCTGCTGGCCTGCGCGGCGGGGGCGGGGCTGGGCGCGGTGTATGCGGTTCCGTTGGCCGGGGCGCTGTTCTCGGTCCGGATCTTGCTCGGCACCTGGGAGCCGCGCGCGGTGGGCGCGGCGTTCCTGTCCTCCGGCTTGGCGGTCGCCGTCGGCTCGGCCGTCACGCGTGATCAACCCAACCTGCAGTGGCCGATGGAAGAGTCGACCTACCTGTTGACCGCGCACGGATTGTTGTTGGCGCCGGTGACTTTCGCGGTGGGTTGGGGCTTCAACCGGTTGATGGCCGCGGCGCGGCCGGCGCGCCCGTTGCGGAGTTGGGTGCTGATCCCGGCGCTGGCGGGGGCCGGCCTGGTGATGGGAGTCTGCTCGCATTGGTGGCCGGAGCTACCCGGCAACGGCCGCAGCATCCTGACGGTCAGCCTGGCCAGCGGCATGACCTTGGCGTCGGCGCTGGCGATCCTGGCGCTGAAACCCCTTCTGACAGCGCTGTTCCTGCGCGCCGGGGGTGCGGGCGGACTGCTGACGCCGTCGCTGGCGACCGGCGCGGCCGCAGGGGCGGCGCTGGTGCTGGCGATCAACTGGGCGAGCGGGACGCACTTGCACGTGCCCGCGGTGTCGCTGGCCGGGGCCGCAGGCGTGCTCGCGGTGACCCAGGGCTCACCGATCTGGGCGGCGATCTTCGTCTGGTAACTCGCCCGGCCGCCGCTGTGGCTGTTCGCGCTGTTCCTGCTGACCGCGACCGCCGCCCATGCGCTGAAAGTGCTTGCCTGCGGGCGCGGTTCAACGCACGCGGGCTAGTGGCGATCGCGCTACAGCGGCCGGACCGTGCCGGTCAGGTGGGGGTAACCCTTGGCGACGTTGCGCAGCGAAAGGTCCCAGCCGCCGTCGTGTTCGTCGATGTAGAGACCGGCCGTCGCGGGCAGCACCATTGGCTTGCCGAAGCGCACCGAGTACCGCACCGCGTCGGGAATCGCGGCTTCGACGTTGGCCAATACGGCCGCGGCGCTGAACATTCCGTGCGCGATCACGGTGGGAAATCCGAACAGCTTGGCCGCGATCGGGTTGGTGTGGATCGGGTTGTGATCGCCCCCGACGACGGCGTAGCGACGGATGAGGCCCGGGCTGATGCGCAGCACGGTGGGCGGTGGCGCCAGCTTGGGCTGCTTCTGTGGGGGCGGTTTGGGTTCGTCGGACAGGCTGGTGCGTTGCTGGTGCAGGAACGTCGTCACCTGATGCCACGCGGTGTCGTTGCCGACGCTGACATCGGTCACCAAGTCGACCAGCAGGCCCTTGCGGTGCTCGCGCAGGTTCTCGGCGTGCACGTGCACGCCGACGGTGTCGGTGACCGCGATCGGGCGGTACTGGGTGATGTGGTTTTCGGTGTGCACCGATCCCATTGCGGCAAACGGAAAGTCGAACCCGGTCACCAGCGACATCAGCGCCGGAAAGGCCAACGCGAAGGGGTAGGTCAGCGGCACGCAGTTGCCGTAGCGCAGGCCGGTGACCGCCGCGTACTCGGCCACGTTCGTGCGGTCGATGGGCAGTTCCTCGATGGTGACGGTGCGGGTGGGCACCCCGCTGCCGCGGGACACCACCGGCAGGGCCCCGGCGGCCGCGCGCAGCATGTTCTTCAGGCCGCTTGGCTGGTTCATCACTTTCTCCTGACGTTCAGGCGCCCAGCATGGCCTGGCCGCAGACGCGAATGACGTTGCCGGTCACCGCGTTCGAGGCCGGGCTGGCGAAGTAGGCGATGGCCTCCGCGACATCCACCGGCTGGCCGCCCTGCAGCAGCGAGTTCATCCGGCGGCCGACCTCGCGGGTGGCCAGCGGGATGGCGGCCGTCATCTGGGTTTCGATGAATCCCGGTGCGACGGCGTTGATGGTGATGCCCTTGTCGTAGAGCTCCGGCGCCAACGCCTGGGTCAGTCCGATCATCCCCGCCTTGGTGGTGGCGTAGTTGGTCTGGCCGCGGTTGCCCGCGATGCCCGCCATCGACGACAGGCCGACCACCCGGCCGCCCTCGCCGATGCTGCCGTTGCCCACCAGCCCCTCGGTAAGGCGCAGCGGGGCAAGCAGATTGACGGCCAGGACGGCATCCCAGCGCGCGTCGTCCATGTTGGCCAGCAGCTTGTCGCGGGTGATCCCGGCGTTGTTGACCAAGACGTCCGCGCGGCCGCCGTGATGCTCGCGCAGGTGCTCGGTGATCTTGTCGACGGCATCGGGGGCGGTGACGTCGAGCCACAGCGCGGTGCCCCCGACCCGGCTGGCCGTTTCGGCCAGCGCCTCGGCGGCCGATTCGACGTCGATCGCGACGACGCGCGCGCCGTCGCGGGCGAACACCTCGGCGATCGTCGCACCGATGCCGCGGGCCGCGCCCGTCACGATCGCGACCTTGCCGTCCAGCGGCCGCTCCCAGTCGCCCGGCGGGGTGGAGTCCGCCTCCCCGACGTAGAAGACCTGGCCGTCGACGTACGCCGACTTGGCCGACAGGATGAACCGCATCGTCGACTCCAGGCCCGTCGCAGCGGGTTTGGCGTCCGGCGACAGATACACCAGCGCCACCGTGGTGCCGTTGCGCAGCTCCTTGCCCAGCGAGCGGGTGAAGCCCTCCAGCGCGCGCTGCGCGATCCGCTCGTGCGGGCTGGCGGCGCCGTCGGGCGTGGTGCCGACCACCGCCACGCGCGCGGAATGGCCCAGGTTGCGCAGCAGCGGGGTGAAGAACTCGTACAACCCCTTGAGCCCTTCGGGCGTGGTGATGCCGGTGGCGTCGAAGACCAGCCCGCCGAACTTGTCGGCCCAGCGCCCGCCCAGGTTGTTGCCCACCAGGTCGTAATCGGCGTCCAGTGCCGCGCGCAACGGCTCGACGACTCTGCCCTCCCCGCCGATCAGCAGCGCCCCGGACAGCGGCGGATCACCGACGCGGTAGCGGCGCAGCGTCTCGGGTTGGGGAACACCGAGCTGCTTGGCGAGAAACGAACCAGGACCGGAGTTGACGATCTGAGAGAACAGATCGGACGAGACCTTGGGAGCCACCGGAGCTACCTTCCATGTTCTTGCGAAGTCGGGGTATGCCTACAGCACAACCGTATCGAGGACGAACTTACTGCAGAGTAAGAACAGTGGGTAGTATGGCCCCAGACGGGCGAATCCCAAACCGATAGACCGCACGAGCACGGAGAAGACAGTGGCCCCTGCAAGTTCTGAGGTAAGTACACCGGCTGCTCAGCGCAGCTCCGAGCGGCGACGCGTCGCCATCCTGGGCGGCAACCGCATTCCGTTCGCCCGATCCGACGGCGCCTACGCCGAGGCTTCCAACCAGGACATGTTCACCGCCGCGCTGGGCGGGCTCGTCGATCGCTTCGGGTTGGCCGGCGAGCGGCTCGGGGTGGTGGTCGGTGGCGCCGTGCTCAAGCACAGCCGGGACTTCAACCTGACGCGCGAGTGCGTGCTCGGCTCGCAGCTGGCGTCGTACACGCCGGCGTTCGACTTGCAGCAGGCCTGCGGCACCGGGCTGCAGGCGGCGATCGCCGCCGCCGACGGCATCGCGGCCGGCCGCTACGAGGTGGCCGCCGCCGGCGGGGTGGACACCACCTCCGACGCGCCGATCGGCCTCGGCGACAACCTGCGCCGCACCCTGCTCAAGTTGCGCCGCGCCAAGTCCAACGTGCAACGGCTGAAGCTGGTGGGCACGCTGCCCGCGACCCTGGGCGTCGAGATCCCGGTCAACAGCGAACCGCGCACCGGGCTGTCCATGGGGGAGCACCAGGCGATCACCGCCAAGCAGATGGGCATCGCGCGCGTCGCCCAGGACGAGCTGGCCGCGGCCAGCCACCGCAACATGGCGGCCGCCTACGACCGCGGCTTCTTCGACGACCTCGTCACGCCGTTTTTGGGGCTGTACCGCGACGACAACCTGCGGCCGGACTCGTCGGCGGAGAAGCTGGCCAAGCTGCGGCCGGTGTTCGGCGTGAAGGCCGGCGACGCGACGATGACGGCCGGGAACTCGACCCCGCTGACCGACGGCGCGTCGGTCGCGCTGCTGGGCACCGACGAGTGGGCGGAGGCCCACTCGCTGACGCCGCTGGCCTACCTGGTGGACTCGGAGACGGCGGCGGTCGACTACGTCAACGGGCGCGACGGCCTGCTCATGGCCCCGACGTACGCGGTGCCGCGGCTGCTCGCCCGCAACGGCCTGGCCCTGCAGGACTTCGACTTCTACGAGATCCACGAGGCGTTCGCGTCGGTGGTGCTGTGCCACCTGCAGGCCTGGGAATCCGAGGAGTACTGCAAGGGGCGGCTGGGGCTGGACGCCGCGCTGGGCTCGATCGACCGGACCAAGCTCAACGTCAACGGTTCCTCGCTGGCCGCCGGCCACCCGTTCGCCGCCACCGGCGGGCGGATCCTGGCCCAGGCCGCCAAGCAGCTCGCGCAACGCAAGGCCGAGCAGAAGGGCGCGGGCAAGCCCGTGCGCGCGCTGGTCTCGATCTGCGCGGCGGGCGGCCAGGGCGTGGCCGCGATCCTGGAAGCCTGACCTTCGGGCCCATGAGATGGGTCACATCGGGTTAGCGATCAGAGGCGACGGGTATCCGTGACCCCGGATAGCCCCGTGTTGTGGTCTGACCCCCCGACCCCGACGGCAATACGGGGCATCCCCCGGAACGACCGCCTGTCAGTCATTACCGACGGGCGTCCGAAAAGGGCCGCCGCTGGAGTGAGGGGATCCAGCGGCGGCCTTTTTGGTTGCTTCGACGGACCGACTCCTCCGATGTAACCGCGGTATTGGGCATTGCGGTGATCGCCCGGTCGCGTTCGGCCGATCAGGTGCGGTCGTGGAGGGTGACGTGGTAGCCGTCGGGGTCGGCGAAGGTGAATGTCCGGCCGAAGGGGCCGTCGATCGGTGCGGAGACGATGGTGTGGCCGTCGGCGACGAGAGCATCGTGGATGTTCTGGACGTCGGTGGCGTGCACCCAGATCGCGGCACCGATGCCGGGCTGAGCCATGGATGCGAGGTCGGTGCCCGGAGCGACCTCGCGGAGTGCGAACGCGATTGGCTTCGTTTCGAATACAACGGCGTGCGGAGGTCCGGCCGGCGAGCGGACGAGGCCGAGGTACTGCTCGTAGAACGCCTGCGATGCGTCGAGGTCGCGCGCTTGCAGGGAGATGAAGTCGGGGCCGGTGGCGGGCATGACGCTGCTCCTTCGATTCGTGTCAGTATTCTGACATAGCAACGTATGTCAGAATACTGACATGAGTCAAGAGGGTGTCGGCGTAGACCTGGATACGTCCCTGGGCTACGCGCTGAAAGAGGCGTCGAGTGCGCTGCGCGCGGCCATGGAGGAGGTGCTGCGCCCGCTCGGGATGAGCGTGACGCACTACTCCTGCCTCGAGTTGCTCGCGCAACGGCCGGGTTTGTCGAACTCCGAGCTGGCGCGGGGCGCGTTCGTGACACGGCAGTCGATGAACGTGCTCCTTCAGGCCCTGGAGCGAGACGGCCACGTGGCCCGGCCCGCGGAGGCACCCGTCGGGAAGGTTCTTCCCACGCGCCTCACGCCGCGTGGCCGACAGAGCCTGGAGAAAGCCAGCAAGGCGGTCCGGTCCGTCGAGGTCAGAATGCTGGCCGGCCTGACCGAGGCCGAGCGGTCAGACGCTTTCCGGATCCTGCACAGCATGACCCGTTCCCTGCGCGATGGCCCGGGTAGGAGTGCACCCGAACGATAAAACCCCTCGCCGGCGCACAAAAATCCCCCGCTTCGCACGCGAAGCGGGGGATTTGTGCGTCCTTCGAAGGCCTAGAAGGCGGCCTCGTCGAGCTCCATGATGTCGTTGTCCAGCGTCTCGATGACCTCGCGGGTGCTGGTCAGCATCGGCAGGAAGTTCTTCGCGAAGAACGATGCCACCGCGACCTTGCCCTCGTAGAAGGCCTTGTCGTCACCGGTGGCGCCGGCGTCGAGCGCCGCCACGGCCACCGCCGCCTGACGCTGCAACAACCAGCCGATGACCAGGTCACCGACGCTCATCAGGAAGCGCACCGAACCCAGACCCACCTTGTACAGGCTGGTCACGTCCTCCTGCGCGGCCATCAGGTAGCCGGTCAGCGAGGCCGCCATCGCCTGCACGTCGGTCAGGGCCTTGGCCAGATGCTCGCGTTCGGTCTTCAGCCGCCCGTTGCCGGACTCGCTGTCGACGAACGTCTGGATCTGCTCGGACACGTGGGCCAGCGCCACACCCTTGTCGCGGACGATCTTGCGGAAGAAGAAGTCCTGCGCCTGGATGGCGGTGGTGCCCTCGTAGAGCGAGTCGATCTTGGCGTCCCGGATGTACTGCTCGATCGGGTAGTCCTGCAGGAAGCCGGACCCACCGAACGTCTGCAGGCTCTCGGTCAGCTTGGCGTAGGCCTGCTCCGAGCCGACACCCTTGACCACCGGCAGCATCAGGTCGTTGACCTTGACGGCCAGCTCCGCGTCCACCCCGTGCAGGGCCTCGGCCACCGCCGAGTCCTGATAGGTCGACGTGAACAGGTACAGCGCGCGCAGACCCTCGGCGTAGGCCTTCTGGGTCATCAGCGACCGGCGCACGTCCGGGTGGTGCGTGATGGTCACCCGCGGTGCGGTCTTGTCGGTCATCTGGGTCATGTCCGCGCCCTGGACGCGAGACTTGGCGTACTCCAACGCGTTCAGGTAGCCCGTCGACAGGGTCGCGATGGCCTTGGTGCCCACCATCATGCGAGCCTGCTCGATCACGTCGAACATCTGCGCGATGCCGTTGTGCACCTCGCCGACCAGCCAGCCCTTGGCGGGAACGTCGTGCTGGCCGAAGCTCAGCTCACACGTCGCCGACACCTTCAGGCCCATCTTGTGCTCGACGTTGGTGACGAACACGCCGTTACGCTCGCCCAGCTCACCGGTCTCGAAGTCGAACAGGAACTTGGGCACGAAGAACAGCGACAGCCCCTTGGTGCCGGGTCCGGCGCCCTCGGGGCGCGCCAGCACCAGGTGGAAGATGTTCTCGAACAGGTCATCGGAGTCGGCGGAGGTGATGAATCGCTTCACACCGTCGATGTGCCAGGATCCGTCGTCCTGCTTGACGGCCTTGGTCCGCCCGGCGCCGACGTCGGAGCCGGCGTCCGGCTCGGTGAGCACCATGGTCGAACCCCAGCCGCGCTCGGCGGCCAGGACGGCCCACTTCTTCTGCTCCTCGGTGCCGAGGTGGTACAGGATGTTGGCGAAACCCGCGCCACCGGCGTACATCCAGACGGCGGGGTTGGCGCCGAGGATGTGCTCGTGCAGCGCCCACAGCAGCGACTTGGGCATGGCCACGCCGCCGAGGGCCTCGTCGATGCCGACCTTGTCCCACCCGGCCTCGATGACGGCGTGGACGGACTTCTTGAAGGATTCCGGCAGCGTCACCGAGTGCGTCTTCGGGTCGAAAACCGGCGGGTTGCGGTCGCCCTCGACGAACGAGTCGGCGATCGGCCCCTCGGCCAGCCGGCTCATTTCGTTCAACATTTCGCGGGCCGTGTCGACGTCCAGGTCGCTGTATTCGCCCTGGCCCAAGGCCTTGTCAACGCCCAATACCTCGAACAGGTTGAACGCCTGGTCGCGGACGTTGCTCTTGTAGTGGCTCACTACGGTCCTCCTCGTTGAGAATGCCACTTGTGGTTGGGTACTAGGTCTAAGTTACCCACCAGTAACAACACCTAAAATATCGTTAGCGTCAGTGGGATGCAAGCGGATGTGAGCTAGATTTCATTACCTAATTAACCAACCGGTTGGGGAGGGCGCGCTGATGCCGTCGCAAACCCGTTCTACCTGCGGCGACGGGGTCGGCGCGGTCGGTGTGCGGGCCGTCACTGCGGTGCCCGTCGTGGACCTGCGGGCCGACCCGAGGCGGTTGCGGGACGGCCTGCGCGAGGCCGGCCACCGGGTCGGGTTCTTCTATCTGACCGGTCATGGGGTCCCACCGGAATTGGTGACGCGGGTGCTCGGGGCCGCGCGCCGGCTCTTCGCGCTGCCGCAGGAGGACAAGGACGCCGTCGCCATGGTGCGCAGCCCGCACTTCCGCGGCTACACCCGCCTGGGCGGCGAGGTGACCCGCGGTCAGGTGGATTGGCGCGAGCAGATCGACATCGGGCCGCAGCGCCCGCCGATCGGCGGGCTGGGAAAGTCCGACTACCGGTGGCTGCAGGGGCCCAACCAGTGGCCGGCCGCGCTGCCGGAGCTGCCCGGAATCGTCGAGGAGTGGGACGCCGCGCTGTCCGCGGTGGCCCGCACCCTGCTGCGGCACTGGGCGGCCGCGCTGGGCAGCCCGGCCGGCGTCTTCGACCCGGCCTTCGCCGAAACCCCGGCCACGCTGATCAAGCTCATCCGCTACCCGGGGCGCGCGGCCGGCCCCCAGGGCGTGGGCGCGCATCGGGACGCCGGGGTGCTCACGCTGCTGCTGGCCGAGCCGGGCAGCCGGGGCCTGCAGGTGCGGCGGACCTGCGATGGCAACTGGATCGATGTGCCCCCGCGCGACGGGGCGTTCATCGTCAACATCGGTGAGCTGCTGGAGGCGGCGACGCGCGGCTACCTGCGGGCCACCGAGCACCGGGTCAACCTGCAGGGCCCGGCGGCCGACCGGATCTCGGTGCCCTACTTCTTCAACCCGCGCCTCGACGCCCGGATACCCGTGCTCTCGCTGCCCCGAGAACTCGAGGCGAGCGCCGGAACGGATTGGACGCCGTCCCGCGATCCCGGCGACCCCATCTTCTCGGTCTACGGTCGCAATGCCTGGAAGAGCCGGCTGCGCTCGCACCCCGATGTCGCTTCCGCGCACGGGTATTCGGCAGAACGCTTAGAAAACGGGTAAGGGTGGCCGCGCCGGGGCGACGCGCGCCGGGTAGGGTCGAGCCCGAAAATACGTCTGGCGCTCTAGGGGCGAAAAAGTCCGGTGAACTCGAACAACAAGCTGACAGCGTCGTCACTTCGTGAAGCCTTCGGTCATTTCCCGTCTGGCGTGGTGGCCATCGCCGCCGAGGTGAACGGAACCCGGGAAGGCCTGGCCGCCAGCACCTTTGTGCCCGTCTCGCTGGACCCGCCGTTGGTGTCGTTCTGCGTGCAGAACACCTCCACGACGTGGCCCAAACTCAAGGACCTGCCCATGCTGGGCATCAGCGTGCTCGGCGAGGCCCACGACGAGGCCGCCCGCACGCTGGCCGCCAAGACCGGCGACAGGTTCGCCGGCCTCGAGACCGTGTCCCGGCCCACCGGTGCGGTCTTCATCAAGGGCACCGCCCTGTGGCTGGAAAGCGCGATCGAACAACTCATTCCCGCCGGCGATCACACCATCGTCGTGTTGCGGGTCAGCGAGGTGACCGTGGACGCCGAGGTGGCGCCCATCGTGTTCCACCGGAGCAGTTTCCGCCGCCTGGGCGCCTGAACCGGCGTCCGGCCGCGCGCTAGGGGCGGTGGCTCAGCTCTTCCCGGAAACCTTGGATGCGGCTTTCGAGTTCGGCGGCGTCGTTGTGCCGCCCTTCCTTCTGCGCGAGCTGGGCACGCACCGACAATTGCCGAATCGCGGTCCGAATGTTGTTGATGCTGGCGGTTTCTCGCCTGGGTTCCATGAGCTGCCTTTCCGGTCGTGGTACACGGCCGCCCGTCCCCGGACGGCCCGACAGGATGCAGGTTGGTTACCCGGGTACCGCGGCGGCCTAACCCCGCAAACCGGGCGGGCGCGGCGCGCGCGCTCAGCGACGGAACAGCTTGTTACCGAGCCACACCACCGGGTCGTATTTGCGGTCGGCGACGCGCTCTTTCATCGGGATCAGCGCGTTGTCGGTGATCTTGATGTTCTCCGGGCAGACCTCGGTGCAGCACTTGGTGATGTTGCAGTAGCCCAGGCCGTGCTCTTCCTGGGCTTCCTTGCGCCGGTCGCGGGTGTCCAGCGGGTGCATCTCCAGCTCGGCGATCCGCATCAGGAAGCGGGGGCCGGCGAACGCCTTCTTGTTCTCCTCGTGGTCGCGGACCACGTGGCACACGTTCTGGCACAGGAAGCACTCGATGCACTTGCGGAACTCCTGCGAGCGCTGGACGTCCGCCTGCGCCATCCGGTACTCGCCGGGTTGCAGGTCCTTGGGCGGCGCGAAAGACGGGATCTCGCGGGCCTTCTCGTAGTTGAACGAGACGTCGGTGACCAGGTCCCGGATCACGGGGAACGTCCGCAGCGGCGTGACGGTGACGACCTCGTCCTCGGCGAAGGTCGACATCCGGGTCATGCAGAGCAGCCGCGGGTAGCCGTTGATCTCCGCGGAGCACGAGCCGCACTTGCCCGCCTTGCAGTTCCACCGGACCGCCAGGTCGGGCGTCTGGGTCTGCTGCAGGCGGTGGATGATGTCGAGGACGACCTCACCCTCGTTGACCTCGACGGTGAAGTCCTGCAACGCACCGTTGGCGTCGTCGCCGCGCCACACCCGCATCGTCGCGTTGTAGGTCATTTACTTCTCCGTCCTGGGTGTCCGCCCTGGATGCCCGGCGAGTTCCTCGTCGGTGTAGTACTTCTCCAGCTCGGCGATGTCGAACAGTTCCAGCAGATCGGGCCGCATCGGCGTCTGCTCTTTCTTCGTGATGGTGATGTCGGGGATCACCGCGCCTTCAACGTCGCCTGGCTCGGCGACTGCCTCGCAGACCAGCAACAGCTTGCGCCACGACGAGTCCATCGACGGGTGGTCGTCGCGGGTGTGCCCGCCGCGGCTCTCGGTGCGCTGCAGCGCGGCCTTGGCGACGCATTCGCTGACCAGCAGCATGTTGCGCAGGTCGATGGCCAGGTTCCAGCCCGGGTTGTAGCGGCGCTGCCCCTCCACATGCAGGTTCTTGAAGCGCTCCCGCAGCTTGTCGAGCCGGGCCAGGGCCTCGGAGACCTCGTCGGCGTTGCGGATGATGCCGACCAGGTCGTTCATCGACTGCTGCAGCTCCAGCTGCAGGGTGTAGGGGTTCTCGCCGGGGCCGCCGCCGGCCGGCGCCTCGAAGGGGGACAGCGCCCGCTTCGCCGCCGCGTCGACGGCGCCCTCCCCGATCGTCGGGCGGCTGCTCAGCGCCCGCACGTAGTCGGCGGCGCCCAGGCCGGCGCGCCGGCCGAACACCAGCAGGTCCGACAGCGAGTTGCCGCCCAGCCGGTTCGAGCCGTGCATGCCGCCGGAGCATTCGCCGGCGGCGAAGAGCCCGGGCACGGTGGCCGCGCCGGTGTCGGCGTCGACCTCGACGCCGCCCATCACGTAGTGGCAGGTCGGCCCGACTTCCATCGGCTCCTTGGTGATGTCGACCCCGGCCAGCTCCTTGAACTGGTGGTACATCGAGGGCAGGCGGCGGTTGATCTCCGCAGGCGTCAGCCGCGACGCGATGTCGAGGAAGACGCCGCCGTGCGGGCTGCCCCGGCCGGCCTTGACCTCGGAGTTGATCGCGCGCGCGACCTCGTCGCGGGGCAGCAGGTCAGGCGTGCGGCGGGCCGAGTCGTTGTCCTTGAGCCACTGGTCGGCCTCTTGCTCGGACTCGGCGTACTGCCCCTTGAACACCGACGGGATGTAGTCGAACATGAACCGCTTGCCGTCGGAGTTCTTGAGCACCCCGCCGTCACCGCGGACGCCCTCGGTGACCAGGATCCCCTTCACACTCGGCGGCCACACCATGCCGGTCGGGTGGAACTGGACGAACTCCATGTTGATCAGCGACGCGCCCGCCCGCAGGGCCAGAGCGTGACCGTCACCGGTGTACTCCCAGGAGTTCGAGGTGACCTTGAACGACTTGCCGATGCCGCCGGTGGCCAACACCACCGCGGGCGCCTCGAACAGGATGAAGTTGCCGCTTTCGCGGATGTAGCCGAACGCTCCGGCGATCGCGTCGCCGTCCTTGATCAGCTCGGTGATCGTGGTCTCGGCGAACACCCGGATCCGGGCCTCGTAGTCGCCGAGTTCGGCGTAATCCTCCTGCTGCAGCGAGACGATCTTCTGCTGCATGGTGCGGATCAGCTCCAGGCCGGTGCGGTCACCGACGTGCGCCAGCCGCGGGTAGGTGTGACCGCCGAAGTTGCGCTGGCTGATCTTGCCGTCCTTGAGGCGATCGAACAGCGCGCCATAGGTTTCCAGCTCCCAGACGCGGTCCGGGGCCTCCTTGGCGTGCAGTTCGGCCATGCGCCAGTTGTTGAGGAACTTCCCACCGCGCATCGTGTCGCCGAAGTGGGTCTTCCAGTTGTCCTTCGGGTTGGTGTTGCCCATCGAGGCCGCGCACCCACCCTCGGCCATCACCGTGTGGGCCTTGCCGAACAGGGACTTGCACACCACCGCGACCCGCAGGCCGCGTTCACGCGCTTCGATGACCGCACGCAATCCCGCGCCGCCGGCGCCGATGACGACTACGTCGTAGGCATGCCGCTCGACATCAACCATGAAAACCCTCGCTAGCTAAGTTCTGATTTTGTGAGTCAAATGGCTTTTCAGCCAACAAATCTCAGGTCGCTGATGGCGCCGCTGGCGACCAGTGCGATGTAGAAATCGGTGAGCATCAGGGTGCCCAGCGTGATCCAGGCGAATTGCTTGTGCCGGGTGTTGATGGCGCTGACCTGCGTCCAGATCCAGTACCGCACAGGGTTTTTGGAGAAGTGCTTGAGCCGACCGCCGGTGACGTGCCGGCACGAGTGGCAGGACAGCGTGTAGACCCACAGCATGATGACGTTGCCCAGCAGGATCAGGTTGCCCAGGCCGAAGCCGAATCCGCCCGGCCCGCTGTCGGAATGGAACGCGACGATCGCGTCGTAGCTGTTGACGATCGAGATGAGGCAGGCGATATAGAAGAAGTACCGGTGGGTGTTCTGGATGATCAGCGGGAACTTGGTCTCGCCGCTGTAGTGCACGCGCGGCTCGGCCACCGCGCACGCGGTGGGCGACTGCCACACCGTGCGGTAGTAGGCGCCACGGTAGTAGTAGCAGGTCAACCGGAACAGCAGCAGGAACGGCAGCGACAACGCCGCGTACGGCAGCCACCACACGTCCGGCAGGAACTGCGGCCAGATGTCGCCGGCCTCACCGCAACCCTTGCTGACGCACGGCGAGTAGAACGGCGTCAGGTAGTGGTACTTGGGGACGAAGAAGTAATTCTGCTGGAACGCCCGGGCCGTCGCGTAGATGACGAATGCGGCGAAGCCGAGGTCGATCCTCAGCGGCGACATCCACCACCGGTCGGTGCGTAGGGTCCGTTGCTGGATACGGGCGCGCGTGGGTGAAAAGACACCGGACGCAGGACGGTTCGCCGTAGGTGCGCTCATCTAGTTGTTCCTCTTCGAACGGGCTGTCTGTCGAAGGGTACACAGATGCAAGCCCCCCTCCCGCGGGGGGCATGGGTCGGGGTGTTCGGGTTGTTCAGGACCTGTTGTGACCCCCGACGCCCTCGTCGTCGACGTCACGCCAGAATTCGCTGTCGTACTGGGTGTCGGGAATGACGATCTTCTCGCCGGACTGCTGCACGGTGGCGCCCGCGAGGTCCAACTCGGACACGTCGGTATCGAGCAAGTCGACGTCGGACAGGATGCGGTCCGCGTCGATGATGATGCGGCGCATCGCGGGGCTGTCGCCGTATCGCGACCGCAGGGAGCTCACGCACCGCCGAAGGCCGCCGATCAGGTCGTGCAGTTCGGCGAATTCGGTCGTGTCAGTCGCGCTCGGTGTGCTCCTCAAGGGATCTCCTCGGCAGTGTTTCGGATCACAGTTCGCCCTCAATACTATCCACGGCACAGCCGAACGTCAGACCATTGAGCCCCGACGCCAAGGGAGCAAACACTGATGACGGGCCCCACCACGCCGGCCGAACGCGCCGCCACCCTGTTGACGCTGCACCGGCCGGGCAACCCGGTGATCCTGCCAACCGTGTGGGACGCCTGGTCGGCGCGGCTGTCCGCCGGCGCCGGGTTCGCCGCACTCACCGTGGGCAGCCACCCGGTGGCGGACTCCATCGGCAAACCCGACAACGAGGGCATGTCGTTCGACGACGTCCTGGCCCGCGTCGCGCAGATCACCGCGGCGGTGGACGTCCCGGTGTCGGTGGACATCGAATCCGGCTACGGGCTCCCGGCGGACCGGCTGATCGAGGGGCTGCTGAGCGTCGGGGCCGTCGGGCTGAACATCGAGGACACCGTGCACTCGGAGGGCAAGCGGCTGCGGTCCGCCGACGAGCACGCCGAACTGGTCGGCGCGCTGCGATCGGCCGCCGACGCGGCCGGAGTGCATGTGGTCATCAACGCCCGGACCGATCTGTTCCTGCGCCAAGACGGCGAGGAGTCCGACCGCGTCGACCGCGCCGTGGCGCGGCTGAGTCAGGCGGCTGCCGCCGGCGCCGACGTTCTCTACCCGGTCGGTCGCCACCACCCCGACACGTTGCGGCGCCTGACGGCGGAATTGGCGTTGCCGGTCAACGCGATCGCGCTGCCCGACCAGGACGACCCGGCGTCCTTCGGTCCGCTGGGCGTGGCGCGGATCAGCTTCGGTCCCTTCCTGCAGGCCGCGCTGACGGGCCGGGCCAACGAGCTGCTCGCCCGCTGGGGCTGACGCCCAGCAGACACAAAGGCCCCCGATACGCGGTGCGTGCGGGGGCCTTTGCGTCGTGTCGGCGCCTTACTTGGTGATCGAGATGCGCTGCGCCTGGTTCCCGGCATAAGCACCGGTGACCCGCACGGTGAGCACCCCGGCGTCATAGGACGCCGTGATGGCGTCGCCGGTGACGTGGGCCGGCAGCTGGAACGACCGGCGGAACGAGCCGTACCGGATCTCCCGCCGCGTGCGACCCTCCTTCTCCTCCGAATGTTCGTCGCGGTGCTCGCCGTGGATGACCAGGCGACCGCGGTCGACCTCGACGTTCACGTCCCGGTCGACGTCCACGCCCGGAAGCTCGACCCGTACGATCGCGTCGTCACCGTCCTTGACGATCTCGGCGGCGGGCTTGAAACCGCTGCTCACCGGGTTGTTCCAGTCCGCTGCGGCGGCGGGGCCGAAAAAGTCGCGCAACCACCGGTCGGTGTCCCAGGCCGGTCGCGACCACAGTGCGAGGTTGCTCATGGTGCTTCCCTTCCAATTCCTTGATTTTCGTTGTGAGATTCCTGTGACCGGCGCTCCGACGACCGGCTACTAGTAGAAACATGAGTCGACCACGCTTAAGTTCCAGCTGGCCGTTCGCCGGCAGCGAACGATCAATCACAGTCGTCCCTGTGAGTTGTGAGATCCTCGTCATAGGACTGTCACATTGCGCGAAAAAGACGTAATTTCTGGCCGTTACTCTCAAAGCCATGTCTGCAGACGGGATTTCGCGCGCAAGCTGTGCGCCGCGTCACATCATCGTAGTCGGACATGGCATGGTGGGCCACCGGTTCGTCGAGGCGCTCCGCGCCCGCGACACCGAGGGCCGTTGGCGCATCACGGTTTTCGCCGAGGAGACCGACGCGGCCTATGACCGCGTGGGGCTGACCTCCTACACCGACAGCTGGGACCGCAAGCTGCTCGCACTGCCCGGCAACGAGTACGACGGTGACGACCTGGTCCGGCTGGTGTTGAACCAGCGGGTCACCGAAATCGACCGCGCGGCAAAGTCAGTGCTCACCGCCGACGGCCAGCGCCACGACTACGACGCCCTGGTCCTCGCGACCGGCTCCTACGCGTTCGTGCCGCCGGTGCCCGGCCACGATCTGCCCGCCTGCCACGTGTACCGCACGCTCGACGACCTCGACGCCATCCGCGCCGATGCCCAGCGCGCGGCGGACACCTCGCACGCGACCGCGGGCGTGGTCATCGGCGGCGGCCTGCTCGGCCTGGAGGCCGCAAATGCGCTGCGCCAGTTCGGGTTGCGGACCCACGTCATCGAGATGATGCCGCGGCTGATGGCCCAGCAGATCGACGAGGCCGGCGGCGCGCTGCTGGCCCGGATGATCGGCGACCTGGGCATCTCCGTCCACGTCGGCACGGGCACCGAGTCCATCGAATCCGTCGACCACCCGGACGGTTCCACGTCGGTGCGGGTGCGCCTGACCGACGGCCAGGAAGTCGACGCCGGCCTGGTGATCTTCGCCGCGGGCATCCGCCCGCGCGACGAGCTGGCGGTCGCCGCCGGTCTGGCGCGCGCCGAGCGTGGCGGGGTGCTCACCGACGTGTCCTGCCGCACAAGCGATCCCGACATCTTCGCGATCGGGGAGGTCGCCGCGATCGACGGCCGGTGCTATGGACTGGTGGGTCCTGGCTACACCTCCGCCGAGGTGGTGGCCGATCGCCTGCTGGACGGGGTCGCGGAATTCGGCGAGGCGGACCTGTCCACCAAGCTCAAACTGCTGGGCGTCGACGTCGCCAGTTTTGGTGACGCGATGGGTGTCACCGAGAACTGCCTCGAGGTCGCCATCAACGACGCGGTCAACCGGACGTACGCGAAGCTGGTGCTCTCCGACGACGCCAAGACCTTGCTCGGGGGCGTACTGGTCGGCGACGCCTCGTCCTATGGAGTGCTGCGGCCGATGGTCGGCAGCGAGCTCCCCGGGGACCCGCTCGCGCTGATCGCGCCGGCGCAATCCGGTGGCGGTGAGGCGTTGGGCATTGGGGCGCTGCCGGATTCGGCGCAGATCTGCTCGTGCAACAACGTCACCAAGGGCGATCTGAAATGCGCGATCGCCGACGGCTGCGCCGACGTTCCCTCGCTGAAGTCGTGCACCTCGGCCGGCACGTCGTGCGGGTCGTGCGTGCCGCTGCTCAAGCAGCTGCTGGAAGCCGAGGGCGTCGAGCAGTCCAAGGCGCTGTGCGAGCACTTCAGCCAGTCGCGCGCCGAGCTTTTCGAGATCATCTCCGCCACCGAGCTGCGCACCTTCTCCGGGCTGCTCGAGCGCTTCGGCCGCGGAAAGGGTTGCGACATCTGCAAACCCGTGGTCGCCTCGATCCTGGCGTCCACGGGCTCGGACCACATCCTGGAGGGCGAACAGGCCTCGCTGCAGGATTCCAACGACCACTTTTTGGCCAACATCCAGAAGAACGGCAGCTATTCGGTGGTGCCCCGGGTCCCCGGCGGCGACATCAAGCCCGAGCACCTGATCCTGATCGGCCAGATCGCCCAGGACTTCGGCCTTTACACCAAGATCACCGGCGGCCAGCGCATCGACCTGTTCGGCGCGCGGGTGGACCAACTGCCGGAGATCTGGAAGCGCCTGGTCGACGGCGGCATGGAATCCGGCCACGCGTACGGCAAGGCGCTGCGCACGGTGAAGAGCTGTGTGGGCACCGACTGGTGCCGTTACGGGCAGCAGGATTCGGTGCAGTTGGCCATCGACCTCGAACTGCGGTACCGGGGGCTGCGCGCGCCGCACAAGATCAAAATGGGTGTCTCGGGTTGCGCGCGGGAGTGCGCCGAGGCCCGCTCCAAGGACGTGGGTGTCATCGCCACCGAAAAGGGCTGGAACCTCTACGTCGGCGGCAACGGCGGGATGACCCCCAAGCACGCGCAGCTGCTGGCCAGCGATCTCGACACCGAGACGCTGGTCCGGTACGTCGATCGGTTCGTCATGTATTACATCCGGACGGCCGACCGGCTGCAGCGCACCGCGCCGTGGGTCGAGTCGCTCGACGGCGGCCTGGATCACGTGCGCGAGGTCGTCTGCGAGGACTCGCTGGGCCTGGCAGAAGAATTCGAGGCCGCAATGGAGCGGCATGTGCAGAACTACAAGTGCGAATGGAAGGGGGTGCTCGACGATCCGGACAAGCTGTCACGCTTCGTGTCGTTCGTCAACGCCCCCGACGCCGTCGATTCGACGGTGACATTCACCGAGCACGCCGGGCGCAAAATCCCTGTGTCCATTGGTATGCCGACGGTCCGCGAGGACAACTCCGAAGGAACGAGGAAGGTATCATGACGCTTCTCAACGACATTGCCGTGTGGACCAGCGCCTGCTCCTACGACCACCTCATTCCGGGTCGCGGCGTCGGTGTGCTGCTCGACGACGGTTCCCAGGCCGCCCTGTTCCGGCTCGACGACGGGTCGGTGCATGCGGTGGGTAACGTCGACCCGTTCTCCGGGGCGGCCGTGCTGTCGCGCGGCATCGTCGGCGACCGCGGGGGCTGCGTCACGGTTCAGTCGCCGATATTGAAGCAGGCGTTTTCGCTCGAAGACGGTTCCTGCCTGGACGATCCGACCGTGTCGGTGCCGGTGTACCCGGTGCGGATCACCGCCGACGGCCTCGTCCAGATCGGCCGCGACGACCAGGCGCGGGCGGCCTGAGCGCACGGCCGCTCACCGCGTGATGTCGCCGACCAAGTAGCGCTGCATCGTCGGGCCGATCGCGTCGACGAGCGCGTCCACCGACATCGAGTGCAGCGGCTCGGAGCGGATGCCGTAGCGCATGATGCCCAGGCCCACGAGCTGGGAGGCGCACAGCGAGGCCCGCGTGGCGGCCTTGTCGGCGCCCAGGATTTTCAGCAGCGGGCCGAACACCGGGCCGACGAAATTGCTTTGGACGATTTCGGCGGTCTTGGCCATCCCCGTGGACGCGACCGCGCTGGCCGCGAACGGCCCGCCCCCGGCGGCATCCCAGGTGGTGATCAGCATCGCCAGGGTCCGGCGGCCAACCTGGTTGACCCCTCCGGTGACGATCCGGTCGATGAATTCCGGTGTGCCGAACGGCAACCGCAGCACCTTGGCGACCGGGTCAAGGAGCCCACGCGACGGCTCTTCGCGACGGGGCATGGTGCCAGGATCGCCGGTTCGCGCCCAAAGATCAAGGAATTGGCCGCAACGCGCGCGCGTGGCTGATTTGGTGGGGGCCCGATCGGCGCGGCGCATGCCGGGCGGTGGCGGCGAGGGCGGGCGGCAGTGCGCGGCGGAATCGGTTCGCGATCAGGCGCGCCAGGCCGGGATGGGTGCCCAGCGGTTGACTGACCAAATCGGCGCCGCAGCCGTGCAGCCGTTGTTGGAACAGGCCGTCGGCCAACAGGTAGGAGGCGACCACGACGCGTCCACCGTGGCGGCGAGCCCGGACCATGGCCCGTTCCACCGCCTCGTGCAGTTGCGGATCGCCGGTGGCCGCGAACGCCAGACTCACCCGTGATCCGGTGAGCGCCGACACCAGCGTCGCCGTGGTGTGCAGGTCCGACCGGGCCTTGTCATCCGAGGTGCCCGCCGCCGCCAGAATCACCGAATCACCGGGCCGCCAACCGCATTTCAGCAGCTGGTCGCCCACGATCCGCGCGATCTGGCCGCTCGGGCCCAGCGCGGGGGTGACGGTCACGCTCGGATGGCCGCTGATCGCGACGTGGGCGGGCAGGTCCGCCCGGACGTGATAGCCGCGCGACAGGAATGCCGGCACCACGATCGCCGGCCGGCCGGCGGTCTTCGCTGCGGACAGCACCTCGCTGGGGGTGGGCCCCACCACGTCCACGAACGCGACGTCGACCGTGTCTCCGACGAGCGTACCCACTTGCGCCGCAAGGGTTTCGATCATCGCCACGCCGCCGGGCCTGCGGGTGCCGTGTGCCGCCAGGATCAGTGCCATGGGGATTCGTCCGGATGGTCGATCGCGAGCCGGTAGCCACGCTTGACCACCGTCGCGACGATGTTCTTGTCGCCCAGCGCCGTTCGCAGCCGCAGCACGGCCGTATCGACGGCGTGGGGGTCGTTGCTGTTGCCGGGAAGTACCCGCAGCAGGTCGTTGCGCGCGACGACGTCGCCGGGACGGTCCGCCAGCGCCCGCAGCGTCGCCATCCCCGATCCCGACAGGGACCGCGGCGAACCGTCGACCAGCACGCAGGTCCCGCGGATCTCCAGCTCGTGACCGGCCGCGCGGATGGTGCACGACCGCAGGGACGGGAGCTCCTGGGCGATGTGACGGGCCAACGCCCCCAAGCGCATTCGTTCGGGCGACGACGTGGGGATCCCCGCGCGGATCAACGGTTGCGCGGTGACCGGGCCCACGCACATCGCATGCACGTCGCTGCGAAGTGCTTGCAGCAGTTGGTCTTCGACGCCCAACTCGCGGCTGCGCTCGAGCAGCGCCGCGCCGGCTGGTGCCGAGGTGAAGGTCACCGCGTCGAACTGTCGCCGGGCGATCGCGGCGACGAGTTGGTCGAAGCCGCCGCCGGCCGGCGTTGGCTTCCAGCGGTATACGTGGATGGGGACCACCTGGGCTCCCGCGGACCGCAATCCGTTGAGGAATTCCGGGAACGGGTCCCAAGCGTCGGCCGCGCCGTGCAGCTGGACGGCGACCCGCTTGCCGGCGACATTCGATTCGAGCAGGTATCGCAGGACCTCGCGGGACGATTCGGACTTGGGGGACCACTCCTCGTGCAGGCCTGCGGCGCGCAACGCGCCCGTCGCCTTCGGCCCGCGGGCCACGATCCGCGCTCGCGACAGCGCCGCCAGCAGCTGGGTGGCCAGGCCCCAGCCGTCGGCCGCGGCGACCCAGCCGCGAAAGCCGATGCCGGTGTGCGCCACCAAGATATCGGGCGGCTGGGCGATCACCGCTTCGGTGTGGCGGTGCAGTTCTTCGTCTTCGGGCAGCGCGATGAGATTGATGGCCGCGGCGCTGGAGACCTCCGCGCCGTTGCGGCGCAGCAACGCGCACAGCTCTTCGGCCCGGTTCGCCGACGTCACGGCGATCCGGTAGCCGGTCAGCGGCGCGGAGTCTGGTGGGGCCAGTTGGGGGGCCATATGAAGTGTGTATGCCTGCGACGTTTCGGTTGCGTTACCGAGCAATTGCTGGGTCATTGCCCGTGTTGCGAGTCCGCTCACACATGCGCGACCTCGGCTTCCTGTCGCGCATCCCAGCGGCCCGGGGCCGTGACGGGACGCCGGACGTAGACCATCCAGGTCATGATCGCCGCGCCGACGTAGGACGCCAAAAACACCCAGTACGCCGCCGTCTCGGTGCCGGTGCTCAGGTAGGACTGCCGCAGCGCCAGGTTGATTCCCACGCCGCCGAGCGCGCCCACCGCGGAGCAGATGCCGATCAGCGATCCCGACTGCGCGCGCGCCCAATGACGTCGGTCGTCTTCGCTCATGTCCAGCCCGCGACTGCGCGCCTCATAGACCGTCGGAATCAACTTGAACACCGACCCGTTTCCCATGCCGGACAGGATGAACAGCACCATGAAGCCGGCGACGCAGCCGACCAGGCCGACGGAGCGCGCCACGGCGTGGTGGTCCTCGAGGGCGCTGAAGGTGACCAACAGAGCGGCCGCCAGCGTCATCCCGGCGAGGACGCCCAGCGTGACGCGGCTGCCGCCGACGCGGTCGGCCAGCCGGCCACCATAGATGCGCGCCAAGGAGCCCAGCAGGGGGCCGACGAATGCCACCTGCGCGGCGTGCAGTGCGGCGTGCTTGGCGCTTTCCCCGCTCTCCAGGAAGTGGACCTGCATCACCTGGCCGAAGGCGAAGGAGAAGCCGATCCAGGAGCCGAAGGTGGCGATGTAGAGCAGCGAGATCACGTGGGTGTCGCGCTCGAACAGGATCGAGCGCATGGTGCTCAGCTGGGTGCCGTGGTGGATGTTGTCCATGAACAACGCCGCCGCGATCCCCGCGACGACCAGGAACACCAGATAGATCGCGCACACCCAGTACGGGGCCTGGTGCCCGGCGGTGGCCAGCGCCACCAGGCCGGCCAGCTGGATCACGGCGACGCCGAGGTTGGCGACGCCGGCGTTGATCGCCAGCGCGGCGCCCTTGAGCCGCTGGGGGTAGAAGGCGTTGACGTTGGCCAGCGACGCCGCGTAGTTGCCGCCGCCGAGGCCGGTCAGCGCGGCGCACAGCACGAAAAGCCCCAGCGGCAGACCGGGATTGGCCAGCAACGCGATCGTGCCCGCCGTCGGGATCACCAGCACGAAGGCCGAAAACGTCGTCCAATTGCGACCGCCGAAGGCGGCGATGCCCAGGGTGTAGGGGATCCGGGCGCAACCACCGACCAGGGTGGCCACCGCGCCCAGCAGCAGCTTGTCGCCGGCGGAGAAGCCGTAGACGGCCCCGGGCATGAACAGCGCCATGACGGGCCACAGCGTCCAGATCGAGAAGGCCACGTGGTCACCGACGATGGTGCCGAGCAGATTGCGCCGGGCGATCCTGTCGTTGCCGGCCTCCCAGGCCGCCGCGTCTTCCGGATTCCAGTCCGCGACGCGGTGGTTGCGGCCCGCCGAAAACGCTTGGGCGCGTTGGCATATGGACGCGACGCGTGCGTGCATACCGATCCCTCTCCTCGCAAGCAGTTCGGGGTTGGCCGGCGACGCGTGTGGGCGCCCCGCATGAAGGGGCATGCCCCGCCGTAGAATCCGATGCTCACATCTAGGACGCGAGCGGGTCAACCGGAACCGGCCGATATCGGCTGTTAGTTGATTACCAGTTATCTGGTAAGTCCCTGTAGGGCGAGCCGGCCACACGACAGCGGGCCGCCCGTGGGCGAATACCGATCGCCGCCAAGTGATCTCACACCGGTACGCGGGTCCATGTGAGCTGTCCTACAGTCGATCGCCCCGCGAGGCCGCCGGAATTGCGTTAGCCGAAGGGCCAACTCGCGACGGCGGCGCCGGCCATGGCGCCGACGGGAGTCCGCGGCCGCGCCCAGTGCAGTCGCACCGACTGGCCGGGCCGCACCTGGGCGATCTTGTCGACGTCCTCGTCGATCACCACGCCCACCACTGGATAGCCACCGGTGACGGGGTGGTCCGGGCCAAGGATCACCGGTAAACCGTTGGGCGGCACCTGGATTGCGCCGCGGGTGGCACCCTCGCTGGGCAGCTGCCGGTCCGGGTGGCGGCATTGCAGGGGGCGGCCGACCAATCGCATGCCCACCCGGTCGCTGCGATCGGATGCCACCCAAGCGGTGCGCACCAGCGCGTCGGGGTCGAGGAACCAGTCGTCGCGGGGTCCGGGCACCACGGAGAGTTCGACGACGGTGTCGGTGATGGCCGCCACCGGCGCCTGGTCCAACTCGGGGTAGTCCGCGGTGTGCTCGCCGATCGGGAGCCGGTCCCCGGCCCGCAGTGGCGACGGCCCGATGGCCGACATGACGTCGTAGCTGCGCGAGCCCAGCACCGGCTCCACGCAGATCCCGCCGCGGACCGCAAGGTAGCTTCGCAGCCCCGCCCGCGGGGCGCCCAGGGAGATCACCTGGCCGTCGCGCACGTGCTGAATGCTGTTGGTGCCGAACTTGATTCCGTCGACGGTCGGATCGGTGTCGGCGCCCGTCACCGCGATGTCGACGTCGCTGCCCCGGACCCTGGCCGCGAATCCGCCGAACGTCACCTCCACGGTGGCGCGGTCGTCGGGGTTGGCCACCAGCCGGTTGGCCAGTGTGTGCGCGCGCCGGTCGGCGGCCCCGGAACGGCTGACGCCGAGGTGCGCCAGTCCCGGCCGGCCGAGGTCTTCGACGACGGCGAGCGGTCCGGTGCGGAGGATCTCCAGGACTGCCACGGTTGCCTCCTTTGCGGTAATGGTGTCGACCCGCTTCGCCTCAGACGGCCCGGAACTGAACCCACATGCCCTGCATCAGCAGCGCCGGGTCGGGGCGTTGCAGATCCCACAGGACCGCGTCGGTGTGGCCGATGAGTTGCCAACCGCCCGGTGACCGGCGCGGGTAGACCGCGCTGAATTCGCCGGCGAGGGCGACGGAACCGGCCGGCACGGCGGTCCGCGGCTCGGGGCGCCGGGGCACCCGCAGTCGTGGGTCGCCGTCGACCAGATACGCGAAACCGGGTGCGAATCCGCTGAATCCGACCCGCCACAGGGTGGCGGTGTGGGCGTCGATCACCTGGGGGATGGTCAGCCCGGTGTGGCCGGCCACCTCGGCGAGGTCGGGGCCGTCGTAGACCACGTCGATCACCACGTCGGCGCGGCGCTCGGACGGGGCCGGCTGCGCGCCGGTGACGCGCATCGTGCGCAGCCGCCGGCGGATGACACCCTGGCGGCGGGGGCCGTCCAGCTTGACCAGCACGGTGCGGGCCGCCGGCACGACGTCGATCACGCCCGGCATCGGCTCGGAGCGCAGCGCGGCCGCCCACGCCAAAACCTCTGCGTTACTTCCACATTGCACCATCAGCGCGCGATCACCGTAGTCCAGGACGGTGTTGCCGGCCAGCTCGGTCGGCAGGTCGTGGGCCAGGTCGCCGCTAAGGTCCGTCACGCTCATTACTCGACGGTAACCCCGGGGTCGGCGCTCGTGCGAGGGGCGGCGACGGGATTTTCGAGCACTGCCAGAACTGCCTTAGCAAACGCTCAAACAGCCGGGATGCGGCTAGCCCAGGATTTTGGTGAGCAGCGGGGGCAATTGGTCGGCGACCAGGGGGTAGCTCAGCGGTGACGCGAAGGCGATCGCGCCGGCGAGTTCCGCGGTGGTGAAGATGTGGCGGTTCTGCGCGGTGGTCAGCGACCCGGCCACCTCGGGGTCGGCCAGCAGGGCCTTCTGATCGTCGGGGTTCCGGGTCGTCCAGATCACCACGTCGGCCGAATCGAGCACCGACTTGATGTGATCGCGCGGGATGACGGCGCGCTGGTCGGCGCCGAACGGTTTGATGCTGTCGGCGATGACCAGCCCCATCTGATTCAGGAAGTCCGTGCGCCAGCCCGCCATGGTCGCGACGACGGTCCCCTGCGACAGCGCGCCGCGCATCAGCAGCGCCTTCTTGCCGGTCCACTGCGGGTTCTTTTTGCCGACGTCGGTGAACTTCTGGTCGACGCCGTCGACCAACGTCTTCATCTGGTCCGCCTGGAACACCGCCTGTCCGACGGCCGCGGCCTGCTCTTTCCACGGCTCGAAGAAGGCGTCCCCGTCGGATTGGGCCACGGTCGGGGCGATCGCGGACAGCTTCTGATAGGTGTCGGCGTCCAGGCCGGCGTTGACGGCCACGATCAGGTCCGGTTTCAGGCCCGCGATCTGGTCGACCGGGATGCCGTTGTCCAGGTTCAATACCACCGGCCGCGCGCCGCCGAGCTTGGGCGCGGCCCACGGCCAGACCGCGAACGGCTGGTCACCGAACCAGTTGGTCACCGCGATCGGCACCACACCGACGGCAAGCAGGTCGTCCTGCTCGGTGTAGCCGGCGCTGACCACGCGCTTGGGGGGTTCTTTGACGACGGTCTCGCCGAACAGGTGGGTCAGGGTCACCGATCCCGGCCCGCCGCCCCCCGGCGGGGGCCGGCCTGACGAGCATGCCGCCGACAGCGCCGAGGAGCCGGCGATCGCGGCGACGCCGGAAGCCCCTGCGAGCTGCAAGAATCCCCGTCGATTCCATCCCTGTCGCATCGCGTGAGAGTATCGCGTTCCGCCCGCGCGAAGGCACCGCCGCGCTGCTGAGGCCCGGCATCGGCGCCGCGCGCGGGCCTCGCGTTGCGGAGTTCTGACAAACCGTCCCCGGCCGTTGCGATTTCTGCGTATCGCCCACGTAACTGTGCACACCCGGACCGGTAACAGTGCGTCTTTAGCGTCAGGTGGTCACCGCCCGCGCCTAACCCACAAGGGAGTCCCACCAGATGACCACGACCCTCGACCCGGCATCGCAGCCCGCGCCGACGCGCGAGCGTCACACCGGACGGCACTGGATCGACGACTGGCGACCCGAAGATCCGGAGTTCTGGGAGGCGACCGGCAAGCCGATCGCCCGCCGCAACCTGATCTTCTCGATCTTCGCCGAGCACGTCGGGTTCAGCGTGTGGATGTTGTGGAGCATCGTCGTGGTGCAGATGACCGCGGGCGCGCACGGTTTGCCCGCCCCGTCCGGCTGGGCCCTGACCCCCAGCCAGGCGCTGTGCCTGGTCGCCATCCCCAGCGGCGTCGGGGCCGTCCTGCGGCTCCCGTACACCTTCGCGGTCCCGGTCTTCGGTGGCCGAAACTGGACGACCATCTCGGCGGCGCTGCTGCTGATCCCGTGCCTGCTGCTGGCCTGGGCGGTGAGCCATCCCGGCATCCCGTTCGCGGCCTTGGTGGCGATCGCGGCGACCGCCGGCTTCGGCGGCGGCAACTTCGCCTCGTCGATGGCCAACATCTCCTTCTTCTATCCGGAAAAGGACAAGGGCTGGGCGCTGGGCCTGAACGCGGCCGGCGGCAACGTCGGCGTCGCCGTGGTGCAGAAGATCATCCCGCCGATCGTCATCGCCGGCGGCGGGGTGGCCCTGTCACGCGCGGGACTCTTCTACGTGCCGTTGGCCGTCGTGGCGGCCGTCTGCGCGTTCCTGTTCATGAACAACCTCACCGAGGCGAAGGCCGACGTGAAGCCGGTGTGGCAGTCGCTGCGCCATCCCGACACCTGGGTCATGTCGCTGCTCTACGTCGGCACGTTCGGGTCCTTCATCGGCTACTCGGCCGCCTTCCCGACCCTGCTCAAGACGGTGTTCGGCCGCGGTGACATCGCGCTGACCTGGGCCTTCCTCGGGGCCGGCATCGGATCGGTGATCCGGCCCTTGGGCGGCAAGCTGGCCGACCGGATCGGCGGGGCGCGCATCACCGCCGTCAGCTTCGCGCTGCTCGCCCTCGGGGCGGCGGCCGCGCTGTGGTCGGTGCGGGCGGTCAACCTGCCGATGTTCTTCGCCAGCTTCATGTTCTTGTTCGTCGCCACCGGCATCGGCAACGGTTCGACCTACCGGATGATTTCGCGGATCTTCAAGATCAAGGGCGAGCTGGCCGGCGGCGATCCCGACACCATGGTGCAGATGCGCCGCCAAGCCGCCGGCGCGTTGGGCGTCATCTCGGCGGTGGGCGCCTTCGGCGGCTTCATCGTGCCGCTGGCCTACGCCTGGTCGAAGTCGGAGTTCGGCAGCATCGAGCCGGCGCTGCGCTTCTACATCGCGTTCTTCCTCGCCCTGCTGGGCGTCACCTGGTACTGCTACCTGCGCAAGCACAACCCGGTCACGCGGGTGGGGGTGTAGTTCTACGGCCGCTGCTTGCCGCCATAACCCTCCCAAGGGCTGTAGTCGGCGATCAGTTCTTCCTGCGGGGGCCGCTGGTCCTGCGGAACGTGCTGGAGGTTGATCCGGATCCGGTACCAGATCGAGCTGGGCCCGCGCATGCCGTCGACGAGGACGTCGGCGGGCTGCAGCCGTGCGGCCACCGCCGGATAGCGGTCGCGCCAGGTGTCCAGCGCCGCCATCGCCTCGTCCTTGGTCTTGGTGCGGGCGATCTCGATCAGCGGCATCGAGGATTGGCGCCGGCCGCCGGTGCCCTTGTGGCGCGTGCCCGACCCCCTGGGCGCCCGCTCGGGGGGCCCCATCTCCTCGGCCAGCACCAGCAGCCGATCGAGCTCGCCGACGGCATCATCCATTCCCTCCCACGGGTCACCGATTTCGGCGAACCGGCCGGGCACGGTATCGATGGTGAACGCCTCGGGCCGGCAGCCGGCGACCTCGTCCCAGTGCAGCGGCGTCGAGACCCGGGCGTCGGGGGTCGCCCGCACCGAATAGGCCGACGCGACCGTGCGGTCCTTCGCGTTCTGGTTGAAGTCGACGAACACGCCCTCGCGTTCTTCCTTCCACCAGCGGCTGGTCGCCGCCTCGGGCACGCGCCGCTCCACCTCCCGGGCGACGGTCTGCGCGGCCAGCCGCACCTGGCGGAACTCCCACCGGCGGGCGATGCGGGCGTAGATGTGGAAGCCGCGCGACCCCGACGTCTTCGGCCACGCGGTCAGGCCGTAATCCTCGAGCACCTCGCGGGCCACCAGCGCGACATCCACGATGCGCCGCCAGGAGACCCCGGGCATCGGATCCAGGTCGACGCGCAGTTCGTCGGGGTGATCGAGGTCGTCGGCGAGCACCGGGTGCGGATTCAGGTCGACGCAGCCCAGGTTTACCGCCCAGGCCAGCCCGGCGGGGTCGTGGATGACCGCCTCCGCCGCGGAAGTGCCTCGCGCGTAACGGAGTTCGGCGACGTCGACCCAGTCCGGCCGTTTCGCCGGGGCGCGTTTCTGGAACACCGCCTCTTCCGAGATGCCCTTGACGAAGCGTTTCAGGATCATGGGGCGCCCGGCCACGCCACGCAGCGCGCCGTCGGCCACGGACAGGTAATAGCGGACCAGGTCGAGCTTGGTGTACGGGCCTGAGGTTTTGTCGCCGTCCGCGCGGGGGAACACGACCTTGTCCGGATGGGTGACGGTGACCTCGCGCCCGGCCACCTCCAGCAAAACCGGACGGGTCATGCGGTTCATGTTAATTCGCCAGAATTTTCTGGCCGTGCTGAGACGGACGTCACATATGGTGGATTCCATGCCTAACCTCCTCGGCCTCCCCGGTCAGGCCTCTAAAGCCGTAGCAAAACTCCACCAGTACGTCGAGCGGGGCTCCGCCGAACTGCACTACGTGCGCAAGATCTTCGAATCGGGCGCGTTCCGCATCGAGCCGCCGCAGAACTACGCCGCGATGGCCGCCGACATCTACAAGTGGGGCGAGTTCGGCATGCTGCCCTCCCTCAACGCGAGGCGCCATCCCGACCGCCCGGCGTGCATCGACGAAGAGGGCGAATTCTCCTACCGCGCACTCGACGAGGCGGCGCACGCGGTGGCCAACGGACTGATCGACATGGGCGTCAAGGGCGGCGACGGCATCGCCATCCTGGCCCGCAACACTCGCTGGTTCCTGATCGCCAACTACGGCGCCGCGCGGGTCGGCGCCCGCATCATCCTGCTCAACAGCGAATTCTCCGGCCCCCAGATCAAAGAGGTGTCCGAGCGCGAGGGCGCCAAGCTGATCATCTACGACGACGAATACACCAAGGCCGTCAGCAAAGCCTCGCCGGAGCTGGGCAAACTGCGGGCGCTGGGGACCAACCCGGATAGCGACGAGCCGTCCGGCAGCACCGACGAGACGCTGGCCGACCTGATCGAGCGCAGCAGCAAGGATCCCGCCCCCAAATCGGCCAGGCACGCCTCGATCATCATCCTGACCAGCGGGACCACGGGCACCCCCAAGGGCGCGAACCGCAGCACCCCGCCGACCCTGGCGCCGGTCGGCGGAATCCTGTCGCACGTCCCGTTCAAGGCCGGCGAGGTGACGTCGCTGCCGGCGCCGATGTTCCACGCGCTGGGTTATCTGCACGGCACGATCGCGATGTTCCTGGGCTCGACGCTGGTGTTGCGCCGCAAGTTCAAGCCGCCGCTGGTGCTGCAGGACATCGAGAAGTACAAGGTGACCGCGATGGTCGTCGTCCCGGTCATGTTGTCGCGCATCCTCGAAGCGGTCGAGAAGATGGACTCCAAGCCCGACCTGTCCAGCCTGAAGATCGTGTTCGTGTCGGGATCGGCACTAGGGGCCGACCTGGCGGAACGCTCACTCAAGGACCTCGGCCCGGTGATCTACAACATGTACGGCTCGACCGAGATCGCCTTCGCGACCATCGCCGAGCCCAAGCACCTGCAGTACAACTCGTCGACCGTCGGGCCGGTCGTCAAGGGCGTGCGCGTCAAGATCTACGACGACAACGGCAAGGAGCTGCCGCAGGGCGAGGTCGGCCGCATCTTCGTCGGCAACGCCTTCCCGTTCGAGGGCTACACCGGCGGGGGAAAGAAGCAGATCATCGACGGCCTGCTGTCCTCGGGCGACGTCGGCTATTTCGACGAGAACGGCCTGCTCTACATCAGCGGGCGCGACGACGAGATGATCGTCTCCGGCGGTGAGAACGTCTTCCCGGCCGAGGTCGAGGACCTCATCACCGGGCACCCGGACGTCGTGGAGGCCACAGCGATCGGCGTCGATGACAAGGAGTGGGGCCACCGCCTGCGCGCGTTCGTGGTGAAGAAGGACGGCGCCGACCTCGACGAGGACACCGTCAAGCACTACGTGCGCGATCACCTGGCCCGCTACAAGGTGCCGCGTGAGGTCGTCTTCCTCGACGAACTGCCGCGCAACCCCACGGGCAAGATCCTCAAGCGCGAGCTGCGCGAAATGGAGATCGACTAAGCCTCAGCGGCGCTCTTTGATGGCCCGGGTGATCTGGGCCGTCAGCTTCGGGTCGACCAGGAGCTGGTCGATCAGCGCGGTGAGCACCTCTTGTCCGGTCACGCGGGCGACGCCCAGCCGATCGGCCGCTTCGCGCTGCCAAATGTCGAGGGCCCGGTGGGTGGCCGCCGCCAGGTCGACGGTCCGGCGGGTCCGCTGGGTGCGGCCCGGTTGGTTGGCCGATGGCTGGCCGGCGACGCGCTGGCCGCGCTGCTGCCCGAGACTCAGGCGCTCGGTCGGCGCGGCGTCTCCGGTGGGGCCGGCGGCCGAGTTGGGGGCGCGAAAGGAGCCGGCGCTGGGTCCGTTGGGACTGGGCTTGAAGTTCACTTCGGTGTCTTCCTCCGTGAGTGCGAAATCAGTAAATCAGCGCTCGTCGCCTCTATGTCAATACTGATTCTCTCACCGACGCCACCCTAAGTCGCGTCGCCGGGCCGCGGACGGCCCGGTGGGACGCCGGCGGATTTGCGAGCGGTCGCCGGCCTCCGAATGCAGGCGCAAGGGCAAATTCCCTAAGATAGCTGCACAGGCAAAAGGCGTCGGGTGGCGTTGCATTAGCCCCCATTCGTGGTGACGGCATTCCGAGACAAATCAGTGCATCTGCGAATGTGCAAATTCAGACTTCAGTAAATACGTTGATCGCTGTCAGTAGATCAGTAAACCGGCTATTAGCTGCAGAGATACCGCTGATTCCCGGCCGCGTCTCAGTATCCGCGGATAAATGAATCGCGGAGACGCGCATTGATAAACCGTGCCTTAGATTGCGCCAATTCCGAATGAATGTTGCGCAATTCACACCGAAAATATGCCGAATTCGCTTGTTTGCTTGGAAATGTCCGGTTAGCGTTTTAAGCATCGATATCAAGTCTTTGGAAGGAGCGCCCTCGATGATCTCGTCACCATCGTTACGCGGCGCGGCCGTAGGTGTTGTCAGCGCCGGGGCCGTGGCGGGCGCGCTGCTGTTCGGCGGCGCCCCCGTGGCTCAGGCCGCCCCCGGCCCGAGTCCCTCCACAAGCTTCCCCAGTGCCGGGCCGCAGAGCGGACCGGGCTTCATTCCCGACCGCCCCGGCGGTCGCGGATGGGGCGGCCATGATGGTCGGGGACATGGCAATTGGGGGCACGGTGGCTGGAACCACGGCTGGGGTCACGGGCCCGGCTACTGGAAGCCCCAGCACTGGTGGAACTGGTGGTGGTGACCACCATCTCCGCGCGGTAGCCGGCCATCGCCGACACGCCAACCCTCGGGATGGGCGGCCCGCGTATGGGGGGATCCATGCCGGCCTGACTCAGTCAGGTCGGCATGGCCCTTTCTGCGTCCGGTTTACGGATCGCGCGGGAGTCCCAACAAACGTTCGGCGATGATGTTCAGCTGCACCTCGGACGTGCCGCCGTAGATGGTGGTCGCGCGGCTGGCCAGCAGGTACTCGCCCCATTTGCCGGGCAGTTGGTCGGTGTCGCCGACCGCGGCGTCGGTGCCGAACGAGGAGACCGCGAATTCGGCGTAACCCTGCCCGGTGCGCATCGACAGCAGCTTGGAGATCGCCGCCGACGGCATCGCGTCCCCGCCGGCCAGGGTCAGCAGCGTGGAGCGCAGGTTCAGGACCTTGGCCGCATGACCCTCGGCGATCAACTGACCGGCGCGGTGCCGCGCGACCTGATCGAACTGCCCGTCACGAACGAACTCGACAAACTGCGACAGCGTGGCCAGGAAGTTCGCCTCGCTGCTGCCGATCGACACCCGCTCCGCGGTGAGGGTGTTGCGGCTGACCTCCCAGCCCCGGTTCACCTCGCCGAGCACGCATTCGTCGGGCACGAAGACGTCGTCGATGTAGACGGTATTGAACATCGCGTTGCCGGTGAGCTCGCGCAGCGGCTTGACGTCGACGGCCTCGCTCTTCATGTCCAACAGGAAGTACGTGATGCCACTGTGTTTCGGCGCGCTGGGGTCCGTCCGCGCGAGCAGCGCGCCCCACTGTGAGAACTGCGCCGCGGTGGTCCAGATCTTCTGCCCGGTGATGCGCCACCCCCCGTCGGTCCGGGTGGCCTTGGTGGTCAGGCTGGCCAGATCCGAACCGGCGCCCGGCTCGGAAAACAGCTGACACCAGAGCATTTCGCCGCGGAAGGTCGGCGGCAGGAACCGCTGCTTTTGCTCGTCGGTGCCGAACGCCACGATCGACGGGACGATCCAGGTGGCGATGCCGGTCTGGGGCCGCTTGACGCGCCCGGAGGCGAATTCCTGGGCGATGATGATCTGCTCCACCGGCCCGGCGGCCCGGCCCCACGGCCTGGGCAGATACGGCAACACCCAGCCGCCCTCGGCGATGGCGACCTTGCGCTGGTCGCGCTCGATCTCCTTGAGGGCCGCCACTTCGGCCCGGATCTCCGCCCGCAGCTTCTCGGTCTCGGGATCGAGGTCGATGTCCACCGCGCGCATGCCGGTGGTGGTCGCGGTGTCGACGACCTTCTGCGGGTAGTCCGAGCTGCTGCCGAAGGAGGCCGCCAGCATCAGCGCCCGGCGGTAGTACACGCCTGCGTCGTGCTCCCAGGTGAAGCCGATCCCGCCGTGCACCTGGATGCAGTCCTGCGCGCACCGTTGAGCGGCCGCCGGCGCCAGTGTCGCCGCCACGGCGGCGGCGAACTCGACATGGGAACCGGCGGTGTCCCACCGGTTTTCGCGGGCCTCGTCGATCGCGCGGGCGGCATCCCACACCGCCGCGGTGGCCCGCTCGGTGTCGGCGATCATCTCGGCGCACTTGTGCTTGATGGCCTGGAACTGGCCGATCGGCCTGCCGAACTGCTCCCGGATCTTGGCGTAGTCCGACGCGGTGTCGGTGGCCCAGCGCGCCACGCCGATGGCTTCGGCGGACAGCAGCGTCGTCATCAGCGCGTGCGCGGTGCCCATGCTCAGGTTCGTCAAGACGACGTCGTCGCCGACCTCGACCGCGTTGGCGCGCACGTCGGCGATGGGTCGCAGCGGGTCCAGGCTTTTCACCGGTGCGATCTCGAGTTGGTCGGCGCGCAGCACCACCCACGCCTCGCCGCTGTCGATCGCGACGGGGAGCACCAGCAGCGAGGCCTGCGCCGCGGCGGGGACCGCGCGCAGTTCGCCGCGGATCACCAGCGAATCACCCTGCCGGGTGGCGGTCAGCGCGCAGCAATTCAGGCCGTAGGCGGCGATCTCGGCGCCGGATGCCAGCTCCGCGAGCACCTTCGCGTCCGGGTCGTGGGCGGAGATCAACGCGCTGGCGATCGCCGACGGCACGAAGGGGCCCGGCACCGCCCCGTAACCGAATTCCGCGAGCACGATGGCCAACTCGAGGATGCCGAAGCCCTGCCCGCCGACGGATTCGGCCAGGTGCACCCCCTGCAGGCCCTGCTCGGCCGCGGCCTGCCAGTACGGCGGCGGGTTGACCAGCTTGTCCAGCGGCGTCTCCATCGCCTCGTGCAGCGTCTCGGACGGCGCGATGCGCGCCACCAGCGAACGCACTGAATCGGCCAGTTCTTGGTGCTCGGGATTTATCGCGATCGGCATTGGTCGCCTTCCGTTGCTGCAGGACGCCGTGTCGGCCAAGTACCTTCCAAGCTAACAACCAGTCGGTTGGTTGACGAGACGGGCCAGAATTCTCAGCGCCACCGCTTGCCGATCCATCCGGCGATGGTGTCGGCCTGCTCGCTGCGGGCCCCCGGGGTGGTGAAGTAGTGATCGGTGTCCACCGACGCCTGGGTTTTGTCGGTGGCGGCGAGGGCGTCGAAGATGCGTTGCGCGTCAGAGGGAAACACGCCGGTGTCGGCCTCGGCGTTGATCACCAGGGCCGGACAGCTGATCCGGGCCAGGTGCGGTTCGGCCCGGGTTTGGGCCACCCGCAGGCTCCACATGCCCAGCCAGTTGCGCAGCGTGCAGGCCGCCGCGATGCCGTGCGCCGAGCGGTTCGCCTTGACCGGGACGCCCGCGTAGCACATGTTGGGCTGCCGTTTGGTCGGCTCGATGCCGGCATCGACCATGCGGGGGTCGGCCCAGGTGCGCATCACCGAAAACGGGCGATCGGAAAACCCTGCCGCGCGAACGCGTTTGAGCTCCCGTTCGGCCCAGTCGGTGATGGCGTGGTTGCGCGCGACCTGCGCGCTGCGGTACCGGGCGAGGAATTCCGGGGCGTAGGGCGGGCCGTTGCGCTCGTTGAACAGGTCGAGGTCGGCGTCGGTGGCGACGGGATCGTTCTCGTCGACGACGGCGGCGTCCATCCAGGCGGTGAGCACGTCCGGCCGCCCGGGATGGGCGGCGGTGGCCACATAGCCGTCGGCGGGCGGCAGCTCGGTCACCCCGGCCGCCGGGCGCATGCCGTCCAGCGGCGTCACGTTGGGCTCGATGGCCTGCGACTGGTAGGCGGCCATCAACGAACCGCCGCCCGAATTTCCCAGTAGCACAACGGTTTCCACTCCCTGAACCTCGCGCAGCCAGCGCACCCCGACGCCGATGTCCACCAGCGCGTGGTCGAGCAGAAAGCTGCTCTCGAAGCCGCGGAACCTGGTGTTCCAGCCGAGAAATCCGATGCCGCGAGTGGCCATGTAGTCGGCGAGATAGTGTTCGGAGAAGTCGATTTGGTAGTGCGTGGCGATCATCGCCACCTTGGGTTTGCGTCCCACCCCCCGGTGATACAGCCCCTGGCACGGGTGCCCGCCGGCGCCGGCGCGCCCGGCCGTGCGCGACGGCAGTCCCACGAACTCACGGATAACTCCGGCACCGGTACGACGAGTCAATTCAGCGGTCCCCCTGATCGGCGTAGATGGCCCGGTAATAGATGTTGGCCAAGGTTTGGATGCAGGCCTGGTCGTCGGGTTCGCCGGAACGTGCCGAACCGAGCTGGATGTAGCAGAACTGGTTGAACATCGCCACGATCGCCTCGGCGATCAGCTGCGGGTCGTCGTCGCGGCAACGGCCCTCGGCCTGCGCGCGGCGGACCGATTCGGCGATGAAAGATATTGGTATCGAGCAGATTTCGGCCCAGTACTGGGCGAAGTCGTCGTTGATCATCGCCAGCTGTGACACGCTGATCACCTCGGCGAGCCGGTTGCGGTAGGTGTTCCAGTGCGCCGCGGCCGCCCCGTAGGCACGCTCACGATCGGTCAACCCGTGTTGGGTCACCGACACCGCGCGCTGGTTGGCCTCGTCGCGGAAGCGCAGCGCCCACTGGCGCACCATCGCCTCTTTGGATTCGTAGTAGTTGTAAAAGGACGCCGCCGAGCGGCCGGCCTCCGCCGCGATGTCGGCGATGGTCGTGGCCAGGACACCTTTGCGTGCGATCACCGTCCGGGCGGCCAGATCGATCGCGGCCTGCGTCCGCCTGCCGCGATGCGTGGGCAGCTCCGCGGGCGGCCCGCGCCGGTCAGCAGGGGATGGCGCGGTAGACACCTGCGCACCTCCCTGGGCCAAAACTAAATCTGATGTTAGATTCAGATTCGGATCTTGGCCAGGCTCGTCGAGCCGGGAACCGAGGGGAGCCGCACGATGATCAAGCCGCACAACACCAACACGGAATTCGAACTCGGCGGGATCAACCACGTCGCCCTGGTGTGTTCGGACATGGCCGAAACCGTGGACTTCTACAGCAACATCCTCGGCATGCCGCTGATCAAATCGCTCGATCTGCCCGGCGGGGCGGGCCAGCACTTCTTCTTCGACGCCGGCAACGGCGACTGCGTCGCCTTCTTCTGGTTCGCCGACGCCCCCGACCGGGTGCCGGGCATTTCGTCGCCCGGCGCCATCCCGGGCATCGGCGACATCACCAGCGCGGTCAGCACGATGAACCACCTGGCCTTCCACGTGCCGGCCGAGAAGTTCGACGCCTACCGCCAGCGACTCAAGGACAAAGGGGTGCGGGTCGGCCCGGTGCTCAACCACGACGAAAGCCCCATGCAGGTCTCGGCGACCGTGCATCCCGGCGTCTACGTGCGTTCGTTCTACTTCCAGGACCCCGACGGCATTACCCTTGAGTTCGCCTGTTGGGTGAAGGAATTCGAAAGCGGCGACGCGAAGGCCGTGCCCAGGACCGCGGCGGACCGCCGCCCCCCGGTGGGCGCCGGCCGCTGAGCGCGCCGCTGCGAGCGAGCCGGAGGATGCGAGGTATGACCGACGGCATTTTGACCGACGAACAGATCGCGGCCCTGACACCCGGGCAGCGGCGCGACCTCATCTCCCGGTTGGAGCGGCCCCTGGGCGACGTCATCGACCCTGACTTCCTGGCCCGGGTGCGGCGCGTCCGGCTGAGTTTGATGATCGGCGGCGCCATCGCGATGGTTCCGTGGCTGGGGTATTTGGCCGTGACGCTGCCCGAGAAGTACGTCGCCCACAACTGGCCGGTCACCTGGATCGGATTCGACGTGCTGCTGGTCGCCTTCATGCTGACCACCGCCGCGCTCGGGTATCTGCGTCGTCAGCTGCTGGTGCTCGCCGCGTTCACCACCGGGGTGCTGCTGATCTGTGACGCGTGGTTCGACCTCATGACCGCCGGGCCCAAGGACGTGTGGCTGTCGGTGATCACCGCGCTGCTCATCGAGGTGCCGTTGGCGGTCTTCATGATCTTCAGCGCTATGCGCATCATGCGGCTCACGATGATGCGCTTGTGGCTGCTGCGTCCCGGCATGAGGCTATGGGATCTGCCGCTGTTCCCCTGAGGCCGTAAGGGTTTGGCCCGAGCGAGGCTCGAGGGCCGAACAACTGTATCCCGAGTTGCGGACGTAGAGAGTCGAATCGGCGACAAATCGTCGCGAATTGACCCTGCCGGGCGTCGCCGCGGCCGTCGGAGGAGAAAAGATTACTGCACCGCCGGCGATCTCGCGGCGGAATTCGAGTCTTGACAAAACCGCGAAATCTTCGCCCGCGTCAGCTAGCGTCCACACCAGCCACACAGGGGGTATGAGCGGCGGGGTAGTAAAGCCAACCGTCGGAAAATGCCAAGCGCGACACACGTCGACGATCCTCGAAAAGCCAAGCGCCAACCGTACTTCCAGCACCCCCAGACCGCCCCGCACACGTCGTCGTCTCACAGCACAAGGACTCGAGGAAATGGTCGCACTCGGAAATATCAATGAATGGCACCCGCCGCACGGCCCGGTCACCATGTGGATGGCCGCGCCCGCCGCACGGGAAGCGGCCCGCGCCGCGCGGCGAAGCGACCTGGCGCCGAGTTATCAACAGAATCAACACCTCTGGGCCTCCCACCAAGGCAGGGCCATGAACCGGCAGCTGCCCCGGCTGATGATCGTCGCGTGGGACATCCCCGGCACCTGCGACATTCTCGCAATGACGGCGACGGTCAACGCCCACGTGCGCCGCCAGGACACCTATCACAACTGGTTCGAATACGACAACGGCACCTTCGTGCGCCGGGTGATCGACAATCCCGCAGCGATCGAGTTCGTACCCGTGGCGCTCGGGCACAAGACCGCGGAGCAGGTCCGCGCCCACGCCTTGACCACGACCCCGGACACCCTCGAATGGGGCTGCTTCACGTACGGAATCGTCCAGCACGCCGACTATTTCACGTTCTATGCCAGCGTCGACCATTTGCACATCGACGGGTTGTCCGCCGCCCTCATCTTCCTCGACGTCCACCTGATGTATCAGGAACTCGCGCGGACCGGCCACCAGCCCGCCGGGATACCGGAGATCCGGAGTTACCGCGACTACGTTGCGCGCCAACGCGAGAAGGCGGCGGCATTGACGCTGTCGTCGCCCGAGATCAAGGACTGGATCGAGTTCTCCCGCAACACCGACGGCGACTGGCCGAGTTTCCCGCTGCCCCTTGGTGACACGTGGGCCAGCACGAAAGGCGACCTGCTGACGGTCGAGCTGATGGGTGCGGCCGACACCGAGTCGTTCGACGCCGCCTGCGTGGCGGCCGGTGCCCGTTTCATCGGGGGAGTGCTGGCCTGCACGGGCCTGGCCGAGCACGAATTGACCGGCAAGAAGACCTATCACGGATTCACGGCCAAAGACACCCGGACACCGGGCGTCGACTCGATGACCGTGGGGTGGTTCGCCAGCCTGATTCCGATCACCGTGCCCACCGCCGGCGAAACGTTCGCCCAGGCGGCCCGGACGGCGCAGAAGTCGTTCGACGACGCTCAGCGCCTCGCCGATGTGCCGGTCGAGCGGGTGCTGGAGCTGGCCACACCGGACGAACTGGGTATCAAGCTGCCCACCCAGCTGCCGATGATGTTGTCGTTCCTCGACTTCCGCAAGATACCCCTCAACGGGTTGTGGGCGGAGACGAAGTTCGGCACCTACGGTGACAGCCTGTCCCACGGCGGGGTGAACATGTGGATCAACCGCCAGGCCGCGAACACCACGGTGACGATGTCCTTCCCGGACAACGCGATTGCCCGGGAGTCGGTGCTCCACTACATCGCCACGCTGATCCGGGTGTTCGCACGCGTCGCCAGGCCCACCGCCGAGGAGCCGGTTGTGGTTGCGCCCCAGGTGAAACCGGACGAGTCCTTCGCGCCGGCGCCGGACACGGACGATCACGAAGCGGCGTAGCGATGAGCAACGTGTTGGACCTGGCCGACCAAACCCTCTTCCTCGGTGAGCGGGCGACGGGAGCGACCAGCCTGCTGCAGTGCGTCTGGCTGTACGACCGCTCCGTCGACGTCGGCGGGCTGCGTGAGTTCCACCACCACCTCGGCAGGGGGCGGCTGTCGCGGCGGGTCGAGCGGTCCGCCTTGCCGTTTGGCCGTCATCGCTGGGTGGCGACCGGTGAGTGCTCCGCCCTGGAGATCGTCGCGCCGGCGCGGGCGCGCGGGGAGATCGACGCGTGGCTGGACGAGCAAGCCGACAAGCGGCCGGACGCCGAACGCGGCCCCGGCTGGCACCTGGCGATGCTGCCGCTGACCGACGGCGGCGCGGTGGTGAGCCTGGTCACCACGCACTGCCTCACCGACGGCGTCGGGCTGTGCGAGGCCTTGGCCGACGCGGCTCACGGACGCGGCGACGAGACCCGCTGGCCCGCCGCGCGATCCCGGTGGCGGTGGCAAGCCCTGCGCGAGGACGCACGCCAAACCGCGCACGACACGCTCGATGTCGGCCGCGCCCTCGGCGCCGCGGCCCGAATGCTCCGGCAGGGCCGCGACGGTACGGCGGCCGTCGCCCCGCCACGCGGGAAGCGGCCCGCGCGGCCCGCCGCGCCGCAGGACCGCATCACCCTCCCGATGGAGACGATCTTCGTCAGCGCCGTCGACTGGGATGCGCGCGCAAACGCCTTGGGCGGCACCAGCAACGCGCTGCTCGCCGGGTTGGCTGCCCACCTCGCCCGGCGGGTGGGGCGGGTGGCTCCCGACGGCTCGGTCAACGTGGGCATGCCCGTCAACGAACGCACCCCCGGCGACACGCGCGCCAACGCCGTCACGAACGTCGACGTCACGCTGGCCCCCGCGGCGATCACCACGGACCTGCGCGAGATTCGCGCCGCGATCAAGCAGGCGCTGGTTCGCCACCACGACGTGCCCGACGAGCGGTGGGCGCTGCTGCCCCTCGTCCCCCTGATCCCGAAGCCGGTGTTCCGCCGGTTGCTCAGCGTGGTCACCGGCGGCGCGGCCACCGTGGTGTCGTCCAATCTCGGCCCGCTCGACCCGGCCGCCAACCGGCCGGACGCCACGGACGCCGACTATTTCGCCATGAAGTCGGTGTATCCGGGCGTGACCACCGCGACGATGCACCGCACCAACGGGGCGCTGGCGTTGCTGTCCGGGCGGATCCACGACCGGGTCTTCATCTCGGTCCTCGCCTACGAATTGGGCCGCCGCAATTCGAACGAGGCTCTGCGGCAAGCGCTTTCAGAGACACTGAGCGACTTTTCGCTGACCGCCACGACGGGCTGGCAGGCGGCCTGCCCCGTGTGAGCCGCTAGGCCTCGGCGCGTGTTTCGGTGAGCCGGTACAGGTTTGGCTCGGCGAGCTCGTCGAGCAGCGCGGCGAGGTGATCGACGAGTTCGCCGGGTTCGAGCCGGACATCACCGGCCAGCCAGGCGCTGATGGTCTGCCCGACCCCGCCGACCACGAAGTGCGCGGCGGCCTTGATGCGAGCGTTTGCCGGTACCCGCAGCGCGTTGCCGACGTGCTGGCCGGACAACATCGCGAACAGGGCGCTGGACTCGGCGCGTTTGCGCACCACCACGGGATCGGCCAGTTGCATGCTGAACAGCAGGCGGCCCACGCGGGCGTCGTCGGTGATGGTCCGCACGATGTTGGCGATGCCCGCGCGGGTCTGCTCGTCGGCCGGCACCGTGGCGACCGCGGCCTGCGTGGTGGCGGCCAGCTCGGCGACCACCCAGTCGAAAACGCAGGAGACGAATTCGTCCTTGTCGGTGAAGCTCTCGTAGAAGTACCGGGCCGCCAGCCCGGCGCGGCGGCACACGCCGCGGACGGTGACCGCCGAGATGTCCGGCCGCTGATCGCCGAGCAGGTCAAGGCCCGCGGCCAGTAGCCGGTTGCGGCGGCCGGCCAGGCGCTCGGCGGCCTCGACCCCGCGATACGGCCGCGTGCTGGACGTCTCGCTCATGCGGACCATCTTGACACTAACGTCGCCGCGCGACAATATCAGGAAACAAGCGTTCGCACATTAGCGGCCGCGTTGCGGGAGGATTCTGACGAATGGCGATTCAGCAGCCGGTGCAGGCACCGATCGGGCACGTCGAGCGCGGGGCCACCGATCCGCCGCGTCCCCAGCGGCGCAGGCGCGGGCGGGCGCTGGGCATCGACGAGGGTCTGATGGGCGTCGCCCTGCTGGCCGGCCCGGCGAACGTGATCATGCAACTGGCGCAGCCCGGCGTCGGCTATGGCGTCATGGAGAGCCGCGTCGAAAGCGGCCGGGTCGACCTGCACCCGTTCAAGCGGGCCCGCACCACGTTCACCTACCTGGCGGTGGCGACCAACGGCAGCGACGCCCAGAAGGCCGCCTTCCGCCGGGCGGTGAACAAGGCGCATGCGCAGGTTTACTCGACACCGGAAAGCCCGGTGTCCTACAACGCCTTCGATCCCGCGCTGCAGCTCTGGGTGGGGGCGTGTCTGTACAAGGGCGGGCTGGACATCTACCGGATGTTCATCGGTGAGCTCGACGGCGAGGACGCCGAGCGCCACTACCGCGAGGGGATGACGCTGGCCACGACGTTGCAGGTGCCACCGAAGATGTGGCCGGCCGACAGGGCGGCGTTCGACCGTTACTGGGAAGAGTCGCTGGCCAAGGTGCACATCGACGACGCCGTGCGGGAGTACCTGTACCCGATCGCCGCCAACCGCATTCGGGGCGTGAAGCTGCCCGGCCCCGTCCAGCGCCTCTCCGAGGGCTTCGCGCTGATGATCACGACGGGCTTCCTGCCGCAACGGTTCCGCGACGAGATGCGCCTGCCGTGGGACGCGACCAAGCAGCGGCGCTTCGACCGGCTGATCGCCGTGTTGGCCACGGTGAACCGGTATCTGCCGCGGTTCATCCGGCAGTTCCCGTTCAACGTCTTGCTGCACGACCTGGATCGCAGGATCAAGAAGGGGCGACCGCTGGTGTAGCGGCCCGCGGCGGGGCCACCCGCCAAGTTGATAACGACAATCATATTCATTAAGCTCTCCCCGGTCTGGTAAACCCTCCAGCCCGAGGAGTACCTATGACGGCGCCGATCTTCATGGCCTCGCCGCCCGAAGTGCATTCCGCGCTGCTCAGCAGCGGCCCCGGACCCGCGCCGCTGCTGGCGGCCGCCGGCGCGTGGTCCGAGCTGAGCACCGAATACGCTTCCGCGGCAGAACAATTGAGCACCGTGCTGGCGGGGGCTCAGGCGGGGGCGTGGGAGGGGCCCAGCGCGGAGTCCTATGTGGCCGCGCACGCCCCCTATCTGGCCTGGCTGACGAAATCCAGCGCCGACAGCGCCGCCGCCGCGACGCAGCACGAGGCGGCCGCGACCGCCTACACCGCGGCCCTGGCGGCCATGCCGACGCTGCCGGAACTCGCCACCAACCACGTTGTCCACGGGGCGCTGGTGGCGACGAATTTCTTTGGCATCAACACGGTTCCGATCGCGGTCAACGAGGCCGACTACGCGCGGATGTGGACCCAGGCGGCCACCACGATGTCCACCTACCAGGCCGTGTCCACCGCGGCCGTCGCCGCCACACCGCAGGCCGATCCTGCGCCGCCGATCGTGAAATCCGATGCCTCCGGCGGTGATTCGGGCGACGTCGACCATGACCCCAAGATCGACAATCCGTTCAATGACTTCATCGCGAACATCCTGAAGAACTTGGGCATCAACTGGGACCCGTCCGAGGGCACGGTCAACGGCCTGCCCTACGACGCCTACACGAACGCCGGGCAACCCATCTTCTGGGTGGTGCGCGCCCTGGAACTGCTCGAGGATTTCGAGCAGTTCGGCTACTACCTGGTGCACAACCCGGCGTTGGCCTTCCAGTACCTGGTGCAACTCATCCTGTTCGACTGGCCGACGCACATCCTCGAGATTTTCATCAGCCAGCCCGAGTTGTTGGCCCCCGCACTGCTGCTCGCGGCCGCCCCCCTCGGCGCCGTCGGTGGCTTCGCCGGGCTGGCCGGTCTGGCCGCCATACCGCAGCCCGCGGTCGTCCCGGCGGCGGTCGCGGCACCGCCGCCGGCGCCGACGCCCAGCATCCCGCCCGCCATTGCCATGGCCCCCACCCCCGTCGCGCCGGCCGCGGCTCCCGCCTCGGCCCCGGCGCCGGCGCCCGCCCCCACGGCGACCACGGTGGCCACCGCCCCTGCGGCGCCGGCACCGGCGCCGGCGGCAGCGGGGCTCTTCCCTCCCTACGTCATCGGCCCTCCGGGCATGGGGACGGGCTCGGGGATGAGCTCGAGCGCCAGCTCGAGCGCCAAAAGGAAAGCGCCGGAACCGGATAGCGCCGCCGCCGCGGCCGCCGCGGCCGCACGCACGCGCAAAACGGCGCGGGCCCGCCGGCGCCGGCGCGCGGCGGATCGCGGCTATGGCGACGAGTTCATGGACATGAACGTCGACGTCGATCCCGATTGGGCCGGGCCGCCCCCGGGGCACGAGGCGTCGGCGTCCGATCGGGGTGCCGGCGCACTGGGATTCGCGGGAACCGCGGAGCGTGAGGCGGTCGCCGCGGCAGCCCGGCTGACCAGGCTGGCCGGGGACGAATTCGGCGGCGGCCCAACGGCACCGATGATGCCGGGCACGTGGGGCACCGACGAGGCGCCCGGCCAGGACGGCTAGCCGAGGGGAGCGGTACGTTCGGGTCAGTTGCGTCCACGCGAGTCACGCGACCAACGCTGATGCCGATCGAGTTGCCTTGGGACGGGGATGTTTTCCCACTCCCCGCGCACCAGCCAGTCGCGCAGCGCCGCGGCCGCATCGCTGTCGGCGATGGGGCCTATCCACTGGGCCGGGCCGCTGGCCACTCGATCGTTCGTGCAGGGCTGGACCAGGGCCATGACGCCCCCACCGCTCGGCCGAGAGGCACAGGTGAGCGGTCCGAGCATGCAGGCGGCCGAGATCAACATGGAATGCGGGCAGCGCCGGATGGCGGGACGCAATTCGTCGATGACCGACAGTCGATCGTCGACGGCGCATGTGGCACAGACGATTACGGTGAACGGGCGGTCGGTGCCGCGGTGTGGGGACGTCAACGCGCCGTGTGCCGTCCGGGGTAGGGCAGTAGCGCCATTTCGCGGGCGTTTTTGACGGCCGTCGCGACCTGTCGTTGTTGTTGGATGGACAGGCCGGTCACCTGGCGGGAACGGATCTTGCCGCGTTCGGAGATGAACACCCGCAGCGTCGCGGTGTCCTTGTAGTCCACGACGGGAACCCCGAGGCTCTCGAGCAGATTCCTCTTGGGCGAGCGGCCGCCCGTCGGGGTGGCCCGGCGCGCGACTTTGGCCATGGTCAGCGCTCCTCGCGAAAGTCGACGTGGCGGCGGATGACGGGGTCGTATTTGCGCAACACCACGCGGTCGGGATCGTTGCGCCGGTTCTTGCGGGTGATGTAGGTGTAGCCGGTTCCCGCCGTGGAGCGCAGTTTGACCAGGATGCGAATCCCGTTGCGCGCCATCAGATTCGCTGTCCTTGGCGGCGTAACCGCGCGACGACGGCCTCGATCCCGTCGCGGTCGATGACTTTGATGCCCTTGGCGCTGACCCGAAGACGAATTCGGCGGTTCTCCGACGGCAGGTAGTACGTCTTGCGCTGGATGTTGGGGTCGAAGCGCCGAGCGGTTCGGCGATGGGAATGCGACACCGCGTTACCGAAACCCGGCCGCCGGCCGGTCACCTGGCAATGGGCGGACACCGTGCACCTCCTGATTCGCTTATTGAAAATCATTTTCGACAAGGTTCAGCACGGACGGTACCGTAGGAACGGCCTAGATGAAAACGATTATCAATAAGGAGGACGATGCGGACGCCCGTCATCCTCGTCGCCGGCCAGCAGGGCACCGACTCGGTCACCGGGGCGCTGCTGCGCACCCCGGGAACGCTGGTCGTGGAGCACCGATTCGACGGTCACGTGGTGCGCCGCACGACGGCGACGCTGTCCGACGGCGTCCTGACCAGCACCGAGAACGGACTGGAACTCGCGCACGGCTGCGTCTCGTGCACCATCCCGCAACGACCTGTTGGTGCTGCTGCGCCAGCTGCACCGCCGCGCCGACGTCGACCGGATCGTGGTGCACCTGGCGCCCTGGCTGGAACCCGAACCAATCTGCTTGGCCATCAAGCACGTTCGGGTGCGCGTCGCGCCGGGGTACGTCGACGGGCCCGCGGCCCTGGACGTGGCGATCGCCGCGGTGGTGACCTGCGTCGATTCGGCGGCCTGGCTGGGCCAGGCACTGGGGGAGGACGAGCTCGAAGACGGGCGCACTCGGGCCCAGGCGGTGATCGGGCAGGCCGAGTTCGCCGATGTCGTCGTGCTCGACCACGCCAACCCGTTCGTGGCGGCCGTGCTGCGCCGCCTGTGTCCGCGCGCACACGTTCGCGTCGGGGCGGTCGGCATCGAGGACGCGCTGAACAATCTGTACCGCGACGCGCGCCGCGGCCGCAGCGACGACCCGCACGGTCCGCTGCTGGCCGGACAACCGCCGCTGGAGTCGCGCGGGCCGATCAGCCTGGTGGAGTTCAATGCCCGCCGCCCCTTCCATCCGCAGCGCCTGCACGCCTGCCTGGACCTGTTGCTCGACGGCGTGATCAGGACCCGGGGGCGGCTCTGGCTGGCCAGCAACCCCGACCGCGCGATGTGGCTGGAATCGGCGGGCGCGGGGCTGCGGGTCAGCTCGGCCGGCAAGTGGCTGGCGGCGATGAACGGACCGCAGCGCGACGGCGTCGACGCGGAGCGACGCGCGCTGGCCGCCCTCGGCTGGGACGACCGGCACGGCGACCGGCATACCGCGATGGTCATCCTCGCGTGCGGTGCCAGCACCGACGAGATTCTCGACGCGCTGCACGGCGCGCTGCTCACCGAGGAGGAGATGCGGCACCAGTGCGACTGGATCGCCTACGACGACCCGTTCGGCGACTGGCACGAGGATCCGTGCGCGGAATTGACCGAAGCCGCCGACAACGCGGCGCGGCACACCCAGCAAGGCACGGACCCGTCCTGAAGCCCGGCGTTCATCCCGCCGTCGTCGAGGTCACCGCGGACCCGCACCCGTTCCGGGCCGGGCGGCCGCCGCGGCGTCGACCGCGCCGGACAAGGGCAGATATTCCACCGCCGCTACGGCCGCCGGTAGCCGACGCCACGCCGACGCGCGCCACTACCGTTGCGCGCCAGCGGAAAAGGACCGCGTCGCGGCGGCGTACTGTGGGCTGAGTGCGAAGCGAAGGCGATACCTGGGACATCACCACGAGCGTGGGCTCGACCGCGTTGTTCGTGGCAACGGCGCGGGCGTTGGAGGCGCAAAAGCCCGACCCGCTGGCCGTGGATCCGTACGCGGAGATCTTCTGCCGCGCCGTCGGCGGCAACGCCGCCGACGTCCTCGACGGCAAGGATCCCGACCATCAGCTGAAGACCGCCGACTTCGGCGAAAACTTCGTCAACTTCCAGGGCGCCCGCACCCGGTACTTCGACAACTACTTCCGGCGCGCCGCCGACGCGGGCGTGCGACAGGTGGTCGTCCTGGCGGCCGGCCTGGACTCGCGCGCCTACCGCCTGGACTGGCCGGCCGCGACCACGATCTTCGAGCTCGACCAGCCGCAGGTGCTCGACTTCAAGCGTGAGGTGCTGGCCGGCGTCGGCGCCCAGCCGCGCGCCGAGCGCCGCGAGATCGCCATCGATCTGCGCGAGGACTGGCCGCAGGCCCTGCGCGACAGCGGCTTCGACCCGGCCAAACCGTCGGCGTGGATCGCCGAGGGCCTACTGATCTATCTCCCGGCGAGCGCTCAGGAGCAGCTGTTCACTGGTATCGACGGGCTCGCGAGCCACGGCAGCCACGTCGCCGTGGAGGACGGCGCCCCGATGAAGCCCGAGGACTTCGAGACCGCCGTCGCGGAAGAACGGGCCGCCACCGCCCAGGGCGATCAGCGCGTGTTCTTCCAGCTGGTCTACAACGAGCAGTGCGCGCCCGCCACCGAATGGTTCGGCAACCGAGGCTGGACCGCGGTCGGGACACCGTTGGCCGATTACCTTCGCGAGGTCGGCCGCCCGGTGCCCGGACCGGAGACCGAAGCCGGCCCGATGATCGCGCGTAACACCTTGGTGAGCGCCGTCCGGGCCTAGCCGCCGAAACGAAGACCGGTCGCGAACGACGATTCGCGGCCGGTCTTTTTTGTTGGCCCTCACGACGGCCCGGTGAGTTCGCCCGGAGGCGCGATCGACGGCGGAACTTTTCCGGTTCGCCAGCCGACTAGTGGCTGCGTGATCGTCCCACCGGCCGCGCGGTCGAGGCGATCGACGAGCACCACCCGATCGTCGAGGAGTCGTCGCCATGACCACGCCGGTGCGGACGGCGTCGTCCCTGATCCGCTCGGCGGGGCCGGCGGGCGCCGAGCTTGCGGGCCGGGATTGATAATGAAAATGATTTTCAGTAAGGTGAGGCCTTGCTGTGAGGCCGCACGACGTGCGGCTGTGAGTATGCCGAAAATGCGGCTAAACCCTCTCCGGAACGCCCCCATCGGCGGTAGAAGAAGGGCAGTGCAGTGGTGAGTCGGACAGGCCCAAACGCCTCGACAGTTAGCTTATGCAATGCTAACTTCAGGCGGGTCAGGTTAGGGGAGACTACATACATGAAAAGACGCGGCCGTGGAACACGGTGACACCGGCATGCTCACAGTTCAGCCCGTCAATCCGCGGGTCGACACGCGCGTTGACGGCGACGTCGTCAGCCGGTTCGCCACGTGCTGCCGCGCGCTGGGCATCGTCGTCTACCAGCGCCAGCGGCCGGCCGACCTGGCCGCGGCTCGCTCGGGTTTCACCGCGCTGACGCGCATCGCCCACGACCAATGCGACGCGTGGACGGGACTGGCGGCCGCCGGGGATGCGTCGCTGCGAGTGCTCGAGGCGGTGTCGCGCACCGCGGCCACCGCGGGCGTGCTGCAGCGCCAGGTCGATCTGGCGCCCGACTCGCTGGGCTTCCGCTACGACACCGGACTGTATCTACAGTTTCGCGCCACCACTCCCGACGACTTCCACCTCGCCTACGCGGCGTCGCTCGCCACGGCGGGACGGTTTGCTGACGCCGACGCCATCGTCGCCGGCCTGAGTGCCGAGCGCCCGAACTGGCGTGAGGCCCGCTGGGTGTCCGTCGTCATCAACTACCGCGCCGAGCGCTGGTCGGACGTCGTCAAGCTGCTGACCCCGATCGTCAACGACACGGATCTCGACGAGGCGTTCTCGCACGCGGCCAAAATCGCCCTCGGCACCGCGCTGGCCCGGCTGGGCATGTTCGCCCCGGCGCTGTCCTATCTGGAGGAGCCCGACGGACCGGTCGCGGTGGCGGCCGTCGATGGCGCGCTGGCCAAAGCGCTGGTGCTGCGCGCGCACGTCGACGAGGACTCGGCGAGCGAAGTGCTGCAGGACCTCTATGCGGCCCACCCCGAGAACGAACAGGTCGAACAGGCCCTGACCGACACCAGTTTCGGCATCGTGACCACGACGGCGGCCCGCATCGAGGCCCGCACCGATCCGTGGAACCCCGAAACCGAGCCCAGCGCCGAGGATTTCGTCGATCCCGCCGCCCACGAACGCAAGGCCGTGCTGCTGCACGAGGCGGAACGTCAGCTCGCCGAATTCATCGGCCTCGAAGAGGTCAAGAACCAGGTGTCGCGGCTGAAGAGCTCGGTCGCCATGGAGCTGGTCCGCAAGCAGCGCGGACTCGCGGTCGCGCAGCGCGCCCACCACCTGGTCTTCGCCGGCCCACCCGGAACCGGTAAGACCACCATCGCCCGCGTGGTCGCAAAAATCTATTGCGGCCTTGGGCTTTTGAAGCGGGAGAACATCCGCGAGGTGCACCGCGCCGACCTCATCGGCCAGCACATCGGCGAGACAGAGGCCAAGACCAACGCGATCATCGACAGCGCGCTCGACGGCGTGCTGTTCCTCGACGAGGCCTACGCACTGGTCGCCACCGGCGCCAAGAACGACTTCGGGCTGGTGGCCATCGACACACTGCTGGCGCGGATGGAGAACGACCGCGACCGCCTGGTGGTCATCATCGCCGGGTACCGCGCCGACCTGGACAAATTCCTGGACACCAACGAGGGCCTGCGTTCCCGGTTCACCCGCAACATCGACTTCCCTTCCTACGCACCGTCGGAACTGGTCGAGATCGCGAACAAGATGGCCGAGCAGCGCGACAGCATCTTCGAAAGGGCCGCGCTCGACCACATGGAGGAGCTGTTCACGAACTTGGCGACCGACTCGACCCCCGACGCCAACGGAATCTCACGACGCAACTTGGACATCGCCGGTAACGGTCGATTCGTCCGAAACATCGTCGAACGCTCCGAAGAAGAACGAGAGTTCCGGCTCGACCATTCGGAACACGCCGGAACCGGCGAATTCAGTGACGAGGAATTGATGACGATCACCGACGACGACGTCGCAAGGTCGGTTGAGCCGCTGCTGCGCGGCCTCGGGCTGTCGGTGCCGGCATGACGTCCAACCATCAACCCGACGAACGCCGTTCGTTCACCTCTCGCACCCCGGTCAACGACAACCCCGACCAGGTCGAGTACCGCCGCGGCTTCGTCACCCGGCATCAGGTCAGCGGCTGGCGATTCGTGATGCGCCGGATCGCCTCCGGTATTGCGTTGCACGACACCAGGATGCTCGTCGACCCCCTGCGCACCCAGTCGCGCGCGGTGGCGATGGGCGCCGTCCTTCTGATCACCGGCCTGGCCGGTTGCTTCGTGTTCTCGCTCATCCGGCCCAGCGGGACGGCGGGCACCAACGCCGTGCTCGCCGACCGGTCAACCGCCGCGCTGTATGTCCGTGTCGGTGAGGACCTGCATCCGGTGCTCAACCTGACCTCGGCGCGGCTGATCACGGGCCGGCCGGTGGACCCCACCATGGTGAAAAGCAGTGAGCTGGACCGGTTTCCGCGCGGCAACCTGATCGGCATCCCCGGCGCGCCGGAACGGATGGTGCAAAACCCGTCGGCCGACGCGAACTGGACGGTGTGCGACGCGGTCAGCGAGCCCGGCGGGCACGCCGCCCACAGCACCGGCGTCACGGTGATCGCGGGCCGGCCCGACAGCAGCGGCGCCCGCGCCGCCACGCTCGCGCCGCGCCAGGCACTGCTCGCCGAGCGCGACGGCACCACCTGGTTGCTGTGGGAGGGCAAGCGCAGTCAAATCAACCTGACCGACCATGCGATCACCAACGCACTTGGCTTGGGACAGGGCAACTCTGACATCCCCGCGCCCCGCCCCATCGCCCTGGGCCTGTTCAACGCGATACCCGAGGCGCCGTCGTTGACCGCGCCCGGCATCCCGAACGCCGGTGCGCCGGCGCCCTTTACCACCACCGCACCGATCGGCGCGGTGGTGGTGTCCTACACCCTGGATCAGAGCTCCTCGGGTGCGCCGCGCTACTACGCGGTGCTGCCCGACGGCCTGCAGCAGATCTCGCCGGTGCTCGCCGCGATCCTGCGCAACACGAATTCCTATGGGCTGGACCAACCCCCGCGGCTGGGCGCCGATGCGGTGGCCAAGCTGCCGGTGTCGCGGATGCTGGACACCACGCGGTACCCGGACCAGCAGGTGGGCCTGGTGGACGCCGCCAAATCGCCGGTCTCGTGCGCGTATTGGAGCAAGCCCGCCGGTGCCGCCAGCAGCTCGGTGAACCTGCTGTCCGGCTCGGCCCTGCCGGTGGCCGAATCGATACGCACCGTCGACCTGGTGGGCGGCGGCGCGCCGACCACCGCCGCCCGCGTCGCCCTGGCGCCGGGATACGGATACTTCACCCAGACCGTCGGCGGCGGGCCGAACTCGCCGGGCGCCGGGTCGCTGTTCTGGGTCTCTGACACCGGTGTCCGCTACGGCATCGACAACGAGGCGGAGCACCCGGCCGCCGGGCAGGGCAAAACCGTTGAGGCCCTTGGCCTTACCGGGCCGCCGGTCCCCATTCCGTGGTCGATGTTGTCGCTGTTCGCGAGCGGCCCGACGTTATCGCGCGCCGACGCGCTGCTGGCACACGACGGGCTGACGCCCGACCAGAAGCCCGGCCGCGTCACCGCTGCTGCTAGGGAAGCCGAGGGAGCCCCCCGATGAGCCGACTGATCTTCGAAGCGCGCCGCCGGCTGGCGCCGCCGGTGACCCGCAAGGGCACCATCGCCATCGAGGCGCCGCCCGAGTTGCCCCGGGTGATTCCGCCGTCGTTCCTGCGCCGGGCGATGCCGTACGTGCTGGTGATCCTGATCGTCGGCATGATCGTCGCCCTGTTCGCGACCGGGATGCGGTTGATCTCCCCGCAGACCCTGTTCTTCCCGTTCGTGCTGTTGCTCGCCGCGACGGCGATGTACCGCGGCAACGACAACAAGACGCGCACCGAGGAGGTCGACGCCGAGCGCGCCGACTACCTGCGCTACCTGTCTGTGGTCCGGGACAACATCCGTACCCAGGCCGCCGCGCAGCGCGCCGCCGCGCAGTGGTCCCACCCGGAACCCGCGGCGCTGGCCGCCGTGCCCGGAACGCGCCGTCAGTGGGAGCGCGACCCGCACGATCCCGACTTCCTGGTGCTGCGGGCCGGGCGGCACCACGTGCCCCTGGCGACCGCGCTGCGGGTCAACGACACCGCGGACGAGATCGACCTGGAGCCGGTGTCGCACAGCGCATTACGCAGCCTGCTCGAGACCCACCGCACGGTGCGTGACGTGCCGACCGGAATCGACCTGGCCAAGGTCTCGAGGATCACCGTGCTCGGCCCCGAAGACCAGGCGCGCTCGGCGATGCGGGCCTGGGTCGCTCAGGCGGTCACCTGGCACGACCCGACGGTGCTCGGGGTCGCGCTGGTCACTCCCGATCTCGAGGGAGCGGACTGGTCGTGGCTGAAGTGGCTGCCGCACATCGACATTCCCGGTGAGCTCGACGGCGTCGGGCCGGCCCGCTTCATGGCCACCAACGCCGACGAACTGGTCGTCAAGCTGGGGTCCGCGCTCGTCGACCGCCCGGCGTTCACCGGCGAACCCGCCGACGCGCTGCGGCACCTGCTGATCGTCGTCGACGACCCGGACTACGACCTGAACGCCTCGACCCTGGCGATGGGCCGGGCGGGTGTCACCGTGGTGCACCGCGGCGCCACCGCCCCGCACCGCGAGCAGTATTCGGACCCGGAGAAGCCGATCCTGCGCATCAGCGTCGGCGGCCGAGGCTGCTCCCTCGAGCGCTGGCAGACCGGCGGCTGGCAGCCCTACATCGACGACGCCGACCAGCTGGGCGCCGACGAGGCCGCCCACCTGGCGCGCCAGCTGTCGCGGTGGGACTCCAACCCGTCCCACACGGGGTTGCGCTCGGCGGCCACCCGCGGCGCCACGTTCACCACGATGCTGGGCATCTCGGACGCGTCGCAACTGGATGTGCCGACGCTGTGGGCGCCCCGGCGCCGCGAGGACGAGCTGCGCGTCCCGATCGGGGTCACCGCCACCGGTGAGCCGCTGATGTTCGACCTCAAGGACGAGGCCGAGGGCGGGATGGGCCCGCACGGTCTGATGATCGGTATGACGGGGTCGGGTAAGTCCCAGACCCTGATGTCGATCCTGTTGTCGCTGTTGACGACTCACTCGGCGGACCGGTTGATCGTCATCTACGCCGACTTCAAGGGTGAGGCCGGGGCCGACAGCTTCCGCCATTTCCCGCAGGTTGTCGCGGTGATCTCCAACATGGCCGAAAAGAAGTCGCTGGCCGACCGGTTCGCCGACACGCTGCGCGGCGAGGTGGCCCGCCGGGAGACGCTGCTGCGTGAGGCCGGCCGCCGGGTGCAGGGCAGCGCCTTCAACTCGGTGGTCGAGTACGAGAACGCCATCGCGGCGGGGCACGACCTGGCGCCGATCCCGACGCTGTTCGTGGTGGCCGACGAGTTCACGTTGATGCTGGCGGACCACCCGGAGTACGCGGAGCTGTTCGATTACGTTGCCCGCAAAGGCCGTTCGTTCCGCATCCACATCCTGTTCGCGTCGCAGACGCTGGATGTCGGAAAGATCAAGGACATCGACAAGAACACCTCCTACCGCATCGGGTTGAAGGTGGCCAGCCCCAGCGTGTCCCGCCAGATCATCGGCGTGGAGGACGCCTATCACATCGAATCCGGCAAGGAGCACAAGGGCGTGGGCTTCTTGGTGCCCGCGCCGGGCGCGACCCCGATCAAGTTTCGCAGCACCTATGTCGACGGCATCTACGATCCGCCGCAGAAGGCCAAATCGCTGGTGGTGCCGTCCATCCCGGAGCCCAAGGTGTTCACCGCCGGGCGGGTCGAGCCCGATCAGGACACCGTGATCACCAGCCCCGACGAGGTCGAACTGACCGGGCCGCCGCGCAAGCTCATCGCCACCATCGGCGACCAGCTGGCCGGTTACGGTCCGCGCGCGCCGAAGTTGTGGCTGCCGCCGCTGGACGAGCCGATCCCGGTGACCGCGATGCTGGCCCGGGCCGGCGTGCCGCCGCGGCAGTGGCGGTGGCCGCTGGGCGAGATCGACAAGCCGTTCGAGATGCGCCGCGACCCGCTGATCTTCGATGCCGCGTCGTCGGCCGGAAACATGGTCATCCACGGTGGCCCCAAGTCGGGGAAGTCGACTGCGCTGCAGACGTTTATGTTGTCGGCGGCCAGCCTGCACTCGCCGCGCGAGGTCACGTTCTACTGCCTGGACTACGGCGGCGGCAAGCTGCGCGCGCTGGAGGGTCTGGCGCACGTCGGCAGCGTCGCCTCGGCGCTGGAGCCCGAACGGATCCGGCGCACCTTCGGGGAGCTCGAGCAGCTGCTGTTGTCGCGGCAGCGCCGCGAGGCGTTCCGGGACTCCCGCGGTGGGGTCCCCGACGACGGGTTCGGCGAGGTGTTCCTGCTCATCGACAACCTCTACGCGTTCGGCCGTGACAACACCGACCAGTTCAACACGCGAAACCCGTTGCTGGCCAAGGTCACCGAGCTGGTCAACATCGGGCTGGCGTACGGCATCCACGTCGTCGTCACCACGCCCAGCTGGCTGGAGGTGCCGCTGTCGATGCGGGACGGCCTCGGGTTGCGGCTCGAGCTCAAGCTGCACGATCCGCGGGACAGCAATGTGCGGGTGGTCGGCGCCCTGCGCCGGCCCGCCGAGGCGGTGCCGCACGACCAGCCGGGCCGCGGATTGACCATGGCCGCAGAACATTTCCTGTTCGCCGCCCCGGAGCTGGACCAGGTCGCCGCCATCAACGACCGCTACCCGGGCATGGCGGCGCCGCCGGTGCGGCTGCTGCCCACCAATCTCGCCCCGGATGCCGTCGGGTCGCTCTACCGCGGGACGGAACAGGTGGTCATCGGCCAGCGCGAGGAGGATCTCGCGCCGGTGGTGGTCGACTTCGCCGACAACCCGCTGCTGATGGTGTTCGGTGACAGCAAGTCGGGGAAGACGACGCTGCTGCGCCACCTCATTCGCACGGTCCGCGAACACTCGACGCCGGATCAGGTGGCCTTCACGGTGCTGGATCGGCGGTTGCACCTCGTCGACGAACCGTTGTTCGCCGACAACGAGTACACCGCCAACATCGACCGCATCATCCCGGCGATGTTGGGGCTGGCCAACCTCATCGAGTCGCGCCGGCCACCGGCCGGCATGTCACCGGCCGAACTGTCGCGGTGGACGTTTGCGGGCCAGACCCACTACCTGATCATCGACGACGTGGATCAGATACCGGATTCGCCGGCGATGAGTGGCCCCTACGTCGGGCAGCGCCCGTGGAGTCCGCTGCTCGGGTTGCTCTCGCAGGCAGCCGATTTGGGGATCCGGGTGATCGTCACCGCGCGGGCCAGCGGGTCGGGGCACGCGTTGATGACGAACCCGCTGCTGCGCCGCTTCAACGACCTGCAGGCGACCACGTTGATGCTCGCGGGCAACCCGCAAGACAGCGGCAAGATCCGCGGTCAACGGTTCGGCCGGTTGCCGGCCGGACGGGCGATCCTGTTGGGCGACAGCGACGGTCCGACGTACGTGCAATTGATCAACCCCTTGATCGGGGAAACCGTAATGGCAAGTGAAGCGCAACGGGAGGAGTAGAGATGACGCTGCGAGTGGTTCCCGAAGGTCTGGCCGCCACCAGCGCCGCGGTGGAGGCGCTGACGGCACGGCTGGCGGCCGCGCACGCGGCGGCGGCCCCGGCGATCACGGCGGTGGTGCCGCCGGCGGTCGATCCGGTGTCGCTGCAGACGGCTGTGGGGTTCAGCGCTCAGGGCCAGGAGCACTCGGCCATGGCGGCCCAGGGCGTCGAAGAGCTGGGCCGCGCCGGGCTCGGCGTCGGGGAGGCCGGCGCGAGCTATCTCGCGGGCGACACCGCGGCCGCTGCGACGTTCGGGATCGCGGGCGCCTGACGATGACCGCCCCCTTCGGCCCCATCTGGATGGCGTCGCCACCAGAGGTGCATTCGGCGTTGCTGAGCGCCGGTCCGGGACCGGGGCCGCTGTTGGCGGCCGCCGGTGCGTGGACCTCGCTCAGCGCCCAATACGCCACGGCGGCCGGCGAACTCAGTGCCTTGTTGGGGGAGGCACAGGCGGGGGCGTGGGAAGGGCCGAGCGCCGAGCAGTATGTGGCGGCCCACCTGCCGTACCTGGCATGGCTGCAGCAGGCCAGCGCCGACAGCGCTGGCGCCGCGGCGCAACAGGAGGTCGCGGCGACGGCGTACACGGCCGCGTTGGCGGCCATGCCGACGCTGGCCGAGCTCGCCACCAACCACGCCGTCCACGGGGTGCTGGTGGGGACGAATTTCTTTGGCATCAACACGATTCCGATTGCGGTCAACGAGGCCGACTACGCGCGGATGTGGGTCCAGGCGGCCACCACCATGGGCACCTACCAGGCCGTCTCGGGCTCGGCGCTGGCCGCGGCACCGCGCACCATGGCCGCGCCGACCATCGTCAATCCCGGGAGCGAGACCAACAACCTCACGTCCAACGCCGCGCAGAACACCGGCGACTGGTGGCAGAACTTCATCCAGCAGTTGTCGAAGTTCCTGCAGGATTTTTTCCAGAACATCCAGCAGATGCTGCAGGACTTCTTCTCGAACCTGCCGGCGTTCCTGGCGGCCAACGGACCGCTGCTGTTCTTCGTCGCCTACCAGGTGTTCTTCAACGCCGTCGGCTGGCCGACCTGGGGCGCGATCCTGACCGCGCCGTTCCTGATTCCGCTCCTGCTGGGCATCGGCCTCAGTTCCTTGTTCGCCACGCCCGCCGAGGCCGCACCGGAGGCGGCGGCCCCGGCCGCCGTGGCCCCCGTGCTGGCATCGAACAAGCCGTCCATGCTGCCGGCGGTCGCCCTGGCGCCGACGGTGGCGACTCCCGCCGCGACCCCGGCCACGACGGTCGCGGCCGGCACCGGCGCGCCCGCCGCCCCGGCGCCGGCGGCGCCGGCCGGAAGCTTCGCCTACGTGGTCGCCTACGGCGCTGACCCGGAAACCGGCGTCGGTCCCACCCTGGGCGGCCGCGGCGGGGCCAAGG
>NZ_JAEKMI010000029.1 GCF_020217485.1 Mycobacterium sp. WUMAC-067
CATGCATCCGACAACGCGACAACGTGGTCGATCTGCACTTGTGAGGACGCGCCCTGGCCGCGATGGAACTCCACAGTGTTGCCGGTGTACGGGTCGTGTAATACCCCGGCGACCACGGTGCAGCCGTTCGATTCGGGTTTGAGTTCGACTGCAACGAGGTCACGCCGGAGGATGTCGTTGCGTGTGTCGCAGCCGTTGTGCCCGTAGGTCGCGCTCACGTCGTCGGTCCACGCGGGTCCGAACTGGCTGCGGTCATAATCGGTCTTCGGGGCGCGTCCCTTGATTGGCAGTGTGGCGAGTTTGACCGACGTAGCCGTGGCATCCAGGGATTCTGACGATGCCGCCGGACTGGACGCGGAAGTCATGAGTGTCGTGGGCGCAGTGTTGGGCATCGAGTCGGCGCGGCCGTTATCGGCGAGCACGCTGATCAAAAGAAGCGTGCCGACGAAGGCCCCGGCGATCAAAACCGACCGATTAGTGGCGAACTTCTTCGCTCTGGCGAAGCCCATGTTGATGTTCGGTGACTCGAGTGTCATCGCGCGGCCTCCAGGTCATCAGGGTCCTTACCACCGGCATCGGTGCGCTCACTCTCGCCAGTGCCACTCCCGTGAGCATTTGTTAATGCCTCGTTAACAAATCCAGGAGCCCAGCCCAGCGACCCGCTGATTACTGCGAATTTGGTGAACTAACGTCCGGTTTAGTCAACTTGACTCGCCGGGCCTGCGGACGGGCCTTCGCCGGTCGCGCGCTCCTACACGTCGACGGCATCGCGAGGGACGCCATCAAGCTCGACGGCATACCTGGCACCTTCTTCGCACACGCCGTTTGAATCTCGTTCTCAGGCGCGATCTTCGAATCAGTCAGCTGCCGCATGACCCGTGCGGATAGCGCTAGAGAAGCCGCGCCTGCTCGGGCTCCGGCTCGGCCGGCTCGAGTAGCTGCGGGCCGTTGTTGCGCACGTTGTTGACCAGCGTCGACACCTCACGCGTGCGGATGGCGCGCACGTCGGGCGTGCGGGCCAGCAGTTGTTCGTCGATCGGGGCGTCGGGGTCGAGCCATCGCTCCCAGTCGCGCTCGGGCATCACCAACGGCATCCGATCGTGGATCTGCGCGAGCTCCCCGGGCGCGTCGGTGGTGATGATCGTGCAGCTCAGCAGCGGCGAAGCATCCTTGGCGGGCTTCCACACCGACCACAGGCCCGCCATGAACAGCGGCTCGCCGTCCTCCCGGTACATGAAAAACGGTGTCTTGCGGGACTTCTTGCCGGCCGCGGCGTCGGAATTGACCCGCCATTCGTAGTAGCCGTCCATCGGGATCAGGCAACGCTTGGACTTGGCGCTGGTCCGGAAGGCCGGCGAGCTGGTGACCTTGTCGGCGCGGGCGTTGATCAGCATCGGGCCCTTGGTTTCGGGCGCGCCGTCGGCGCCCGCCTTGGCCCACGGCGGCACCAATCCCCAGCGCATCAGACGCACCCGCCGCGTCGGCTCGTCCTCGGGTTCGGAATGCCGGCTGACGACGGTCGCGATGGTCGAGGTCGGAGCCACGTTGTAGTTAGGGCCGGTCGAACCGGCGTCGCCTCCAGCCGCGGCGCCGGTGGTCTCGTCGATCGCTTTGATCTTCTGGGCCAACAGGGCCGGGTCGGTCGTGACCGCGAACCGTCCGCACATACCTCCATGGTGGCAGAGCGCGAACTCCTATTGGTGGCAACAACCGGTGACAGGCGATGATGGACCGGTGACTACGTGGACGGCCCCCCAGGCACCGCAACCGGTGCACGCGACCGTGACCGTTCCCGGTTCGAAATCGCAGACCAACCGGACCCTGGTGCTGGCGGCGCTGGCGGCCGCGCAGGGCCAAGGCACCCCGACCATCAGCGGGGCGCTGCGCAGCCGGGACACCGACCTGATGATCGGCGCGCTGCGCACGCTGGGCTTGCACGTCGACGGCGACGGGACGGAATTGACGGTCAGCGGCCGCGTGGTGCCGGAACCGATGGCACAGGTCGATTGCGGCCTGGCGGGCACGGTGCTGCGCTTCGTCCCGCCGCTGGCGGCGCTCGCCGAATCGATCGTGGAGTTCGACGGCGACGAGCAGGCCAGGGCGCGGCCCATCGTCCCGCTGCTGGATGCGCTGCGCGGGCTGGGCGTGCGGATCGACGGCTCGGGGCTGCCGTTCCGGGTCCTGGGCACCGGTTCGGTCACCGGCGGCACCGTGGAGATCGACGCCTCGGCCTCGTCGCAGTTCGTCTCCGGGTTGCTGTTGTGCGCGGCCTCTTTCGACGACGGGCTGACGGTGCGACACACCGGTTCGGCGCTGCCGTCGGCGCCGCACATCGCGATGACGGTGGTGATGCTGCGCCAGGCCGGCGTCGACATCGACGACTCCGTCCCCAACCGCTGGCGGGTGCGGCCGGGGCCGGTCGCGGCCCGGCACTGGGAGGTCGAACCGGACCTCACCAACGCCGTTCCGTTCCTGGCGGCGGCCGTGGTCACCGGCGGCGCGGTGCGCATCACCGGCTGGCCGGCGAACAGCGTGCAACCCGCCGACCACATTCTGGACGTGTTGGGCAAGATGAATGCCGTTGTCACCCAACATGATTCGTACCTGGAGGCGCGCGGCTCCAAGGACTACGTCGGTTTTGACGTCGACCTGCGCGCGGTCGGCGAGCTGACACCGTCGGTGGCCGCCCTGGCGGCGCTGGCCACCCCGGGATCGGTGTCGCGCCTGTCCGGCATCGCCCACTTGCGCGGCCACGAGACCGATCGGCTCGCCGCGCTGAGCACCGAAATCAACCGCCTGGGCGGCGATTGCACCGAAACGCCCGACGGCCTGGTGATCACGGCGACACCGCTGCGGCCGGGGGTCTGGCGCGCGTACGCCGACCACCGGATGGCGATGGCGGGCGCGATCGTCGGGCTGCGGGTGGCCGGCGTCGAGGTGGACGACATCGGCGCGACCACCAAGACGCTGCCGGACTTTCCGCGGCTGTGGGCCCAGATGCTGACCGCTCAGGAAGACCACGGCATGTGAAGCCCGGCGACTACGACGAGTCCGACGTCAAGATCCGCTCCGGCCGGGGTTCGCGGCCGCGGACGAAGACGCGTCCCGAGCATGCCGACGCCCAGGCCGCCATGGTGGTCAGTGTCGACCGCGGCCGCTGGGGATGCGTGCTGGGCGGTGACGTCGACCGTCGGGTCACCGCCATGCGGGCCCGGGAACTGGGCCGCACGCCGATCGTGGTCGGCGACGAGGTCGATGTGGTCGGCGATCTGTCCGGGCGGACGGACACGCTGGCCCGCATCGTGCGTCGCGGCGAGCGCCGAACTGTGTTGCGGCGCACCGCCGATGACACCGACCCGACCGAACGGGTGGTGGTCGCCAACGCCGACCAGCTGCTGATCGTGGTGGCGCTCGCCGACCCGCCTCCCCGCACCGGGCTGGTGGACCGGACGCTGATCGCCGCCTACGCCGGCGGACTCACGCCGATCCTGTGCCTGACCAAGACCGACCTCGCCCCGCCGGAGCCGTTCGCGGAGCAGTTCGTCGACCTGGATCTGACGGTAATCGTGGCGGGCCGCGACGATCCCCTCCTCGCCGTGGCGGACCTGCTCGCCGGCAAGATCACCGTGCTGCTCGGGCATTCCGGCGTCGGCAAGTCGACGTTGGTGAACCGGCTGGTGCCCGACGCGGACCGCGCCGTCGGCGACGTGACCGAAATCGGCCGGGGGCGGCACACCTCCACCCAATCGGTAGCGCTGCCTCTATCGACGTCGGGCTGGGTGATCGACACGCCGGGCATCCGATCCTTCGGGCTGGCGCACATCAAGCCCGACGACGTCATGATGGCGTTCTCGGATTTGGCGGACGCCATCGAGGACTGCCCGCGCGGCTGTGGGCACATGGGTCCGCCGGCCGACCCCGAGTGCGCGCTGGACACGCTGACCGGGCCGGCCGTCCGGCGCGTCGCCGCCGCCCGCCGGCTGCTGACCGCGCTCAACCAGACTTCTTAGCCAGCCGCACGCCGAGTTCGTCGGGCGGCACCAAATGACCTTCAGCGCACCGGATTTCGACGCCCACCTCGGCTCCGCAGCCCAGGTGCGTCAGCCGCAGCCGGTGGCGCCCCGGCAGATGGTGCCTCCCCCACTCGAACATCGCCCACACCACCGGCATGAAATCGATGCCCGCCTGGGTGAGCACGTACTCGTCGCGGCTGCGCTGGCCGGGCTCCTGATAGGGCTGGCGCCGTAGCAGTCCCAGCTCGACCAGCTCGGCCAGCCGCGCCGAGGTGGCGGCCTTGGTGATGCCAACCCGACGGGCGAAGTCGTCGAAACGCGTGGTGCCGTAGTACGCCTCGCGCATGATCAGCATCGCGGATTTGGTACCGACGACGGCCATCGTCTTTTCGATCGCGCACTCGCCCACCGCCGACCAGGCGTCGCGGTCGGCCAGCGGACCTTGCAGCAGTGTCATCTAGATCACCTCCGCAGCTGGGTTGCTTTCAGCATACCGAGGTGTTTACCTAGGTATAGCTAGGTATATCCAGATGCTCAAGGAGGAGCCATGAACCGCGACGCCGTCATCGTCGGAGCAGTCCGCACCCCCATCGGCAAGGGCAAAGCCAGTGGCGCGCTGCATAACGTGCTGCCCGCCGACCTGCTCGCGCACAGCCTGCGGGAACTGGTGGGGCGCACCGGCGTCGATCCGGCGCAGGTCGACGATGTCATCGCCGGCGCCGTGACCCAGGTCGGCGACCAGGCCGTCAACATCGCCCGCAACGCCCTGCTGGGTGCGGGATTCCCGGAGACGGTGCCCGGCGTCACCATCGACCGCCAGTGCGGCAGCAGCCAGCAGGCCATCAGCTTCGCGGCCCAGGGTGTGATCGCCGGCGCCTACGACCTGGTGATCGCCGCCGGCGTGGAATCGATGGGGCGCGTCCCGATGGGCAGCCAGGTGTCGCCGGGCAGCAACCCATTCGGCGAGGGCATGGACGCACGGTATCCCGACGGCCTGGTGCCACAAGGCATCAGCGCCGAACTGATCGCCGCGAAGTGGGGCTTTTCGCGCAGCGAGCTCGACGAGTTCTCCGCCGGCAGCCACGAGAAGGCCGCCCGTGCCACCAAGGAAGGGCTGTTCGACAACGAGCTCATCCCGATCGCCGGGCTCGCCACCGACGAGATCATCCGGCCCGGCACGACGGTGCAGACACTGGCCGGATTGCAGCCGGCGTTCTACAGCGACGCAATGAAAGCCCGCTTCCCGCAGATCAATTGGGAGATCACCCCGGGTAACTCGTCGCCACTGTCGGACGGCAGCGCCGCAGTCATGATCACCAGCAGCGAGGTCGCCCAGAAACTGGGCCTGCGCCCGCTGGCGCGAATCCACACCACCACCGTGGTGGGCTCCGACCCGCTCTACATGCTGACCGGCGTGATTCCCGCCACCGAGAAGGTGTTACGGCGCGCCGGGCTGACGCTGGCCGACATCGACCTGTTCGAGGTGAACGAGGCGTTCGCTCCCGTCGTGCTGGCCTGGGCAAAGGACACCGGCGCGGATCTGGCCAAGACGAACGTCAACGGCGGCGCGATCGCGATCGGTCATCCCTTGGGCGCCAGCGGCGCTCGCATCATGACCACGCTCGTCAACGCTCTGGAGCAGCGCGGCGGTCGGTACGGGCTGCAGACGATGTGTGAGGGCGGCGGCATGGCCAACGCCACCATCATCGAGCGACTCGGCTAGCGGGGGCGTCATGCCGGAAACCCATTTCGACGGCGTCCGAATGCGCTACGACAGCGCCAAGAGTTACGACGAGCTGGTCGCCGCGCTGCTGGCCGACATCGGCCAAGATCCGGTGCCGATCAACGACATCGCGACGTCCACCGATGACTGGCGAACATACGAGGACCGCGTCGAATCCCACGTCGGCCCAAGTGGATTCATGCTGTTGGGGGTCGTCGACCACGGCGCCTGGATCGGCAAGGCCGGGATCGACCGCAAGGCGTTGCGCGTCATCCTGGGCAACCCGTTGATCGCCATCACGATGCTGCGCCACGACGTGACCGCGGGCCTGTTCGCTCCCGTCGAGCTGCTGCTCACCGACAACGGCACCGGCAGCAGCTTGACCTACGTCAAGCCGTCGTCGCTCATCGTCGTCGAGCACAATCCCGAGTTGCTCAACGCCGCAGAGCAACTCGACGCCAAGCTGGCGGGGCTGGCCGTAAAGGTGACCGGGGGCTCCTGAATCGCAGATTCGTTGACGCCCGTCATTGACGGCCGTCAGCAATTGGCGTACTGTGCGTGCATGGCGTCGCCACGCGGATCATCCCCGGCCAGTTCGCCGGCCGCGAGCGTCCGGGAGGCCCGACGGCTCGAGACCCGGGCGCGCTTGTTCGACGCGGCATTGTCCGAAATCTCCCAGCGTGGGTTTGCCGCCGCTGACGTCAGCGCCATCGCGGCTGCCGCGGGCGTGGTGCGGGGGACGTTCTACTTCCACTTCCCGACCAAGGAGCACGTCCTTATCGAGGTGGAGCGCAACGAGGAGACCCGGATCATCAGCGAACTCGGCGACGCCAAGGGCGATCTGGCGTCGGTGCTTTCACAACTCGTAGGGCACGTTCTCAGTGCCGAACGCCGGCTGGGCGACGTCGTTTTCCGGGACATGCTCGGACTGCATTTCTCCTCGACCCGTCCGGTCGAAGACGAGTTGACGCAGCATCCCCTCGCTCAGTTCCTGGTGGGCGTGATCAGCCGGGCCCAAGACGAGGGACACGTGTCCTCCGAAGTCGACGCATCGGAGCTCGGAATGTTCTTCCTGACCGGGCTATTCGCGCTGCTCGCCACCGGGGCGCACGACGCTGCGCTGTTAAGTCGTTACGTGACAACGATTGTCAACGGGATGGAGAAACGATGAATCGCACGGGCATCGAGGGCTACCGGGACTTCTTGGCCAGACGTGACGGCGAAGCCGACCTGCTGAACAGACGGTTGGCGAATCGAGAACGGTTCTTCAACGAACTCGAAGCCAACCCCGTCAGGTCGGCACATCCCGCCGACCGACAGACGTTCCTGCGCAACCTGCGCCGGCGGCGACCAGAACCCGGCCTGGACCCCAGAATGCTGTTCCTGCTGGCGACCGCCAAACTGAATCAGGCGGAGCGGTTCGGCGTGGGACTCGGCGAAACCTATGGGCGCAACAGCGACGAGAGCCTGCCGCCCGAGAACGTCTACCTCGAACTCGAGGAGCACTACCACACCCGACTGCTGGCGTACGCGCTGGACGTGTTCGATCTGACCTTCCAGGTTGTCCCGCCGCCTTTCGTGATGCGCCAGTTCGTCAAGACGGGCGTATTCCTCCCCGAACGGCTCGGCTTCATGTTCGTCGGGGCCGCAGAGATGGCCGGCTGCATCATGTTTGACGAATTGCGCCGGGTGGGCAGACGGCTGTTCGCCGACGAACCCGACGTCGCCGAGCGGATCGAACTGCTCTACAGCGAGATCCTCACCGACGAGATCGGCCACGTCGGCTACTGCGCGTCACGCTGCACCTCCGCCGAGCGGGCGATCATGCGCCGCATCTACCCGTACATCGGGCGGCTTTTCGCGCGTCAGACCGCGGAGATCAGTCTGCTCGTCGACACGAAGGCACTGGGCGCCCGGCTCGACCGCCCGTTCGATGTCGACGAACTCACCGCCGACCTGGGCAACGAGACCTACCTCGTCACGCATCCCTGACGTCGTCCGCGCCGAGCGTGCGCTCAGCGCGGAAAGCCAGCGAAACACGAGCAGCGAGTACACATTCGGCGTTGCCCTAGGCGAGACCGTCGCGCCGAGAGCCCTAAGCGGCCAGGCCGTCATCAAGACGCGCCGCTGCGACCGCCCGCTTCCCGCGCCGCCAACCGCGCACGGCGGCGATCGCGGACTTGAGCCCGCGGCGGCGGCCGGTGGCCGGATCGGTGCCCAGGAAACCCGGCTCGAGTTCGGCGAACATCCGCTCGCTGCGGGTCTCCGGGGCGTTGTCGGCGTCGTCGCGCAAGTACTTGTTCGGCAGCGACAGCTTGGCCAGCGTGCGCCACGTCTTGCCGTACTGGAGCAGGAAAGACCCTGTGGTGTAAGGCAAGTCGTACTTGTCGCAGACCTGGCGCACCCGCACCGAGATCTCGTGCAGCCGGTTGCTCGGCAGGTCGGGGTATAGGTGGTGCTCGATCTGGTGGCACAGGTTGCCGCTCATGAACCTCAGCGCCGGGCCGGCCTCGAAGTTGGCGCTGCCCAGCATCTGTCGCAGATACCACTGCCCCTTGGTCTCACCGATCATGTCCGTCTTGGTGAATTTCTCTGCGCCGTCGGGGAAATGGCCGCAGAAGATCACCGCGTTGGCCCACACGTTGCGAATTACGTTGGCGAGCGCGTTGGCCTTCAGCGTGGACATGTAGGTGGCCCCGGGTGACAACGAGGTCAGCGCGGGGAACGCCACGTAGTCCTTGAACACCTGCCGCCCGGCCTTGGCCAGGAATTCGTCGACCCGCTGCCGGGCTTCGTCGTTGTCCATGCGGCGCTTGGCGATCTTGCCGAGCTCCACGTGCTGCAGGCCGACGCCCCACTCGAAGAGGAGGGCCAGCAAGGTGTTGTAGACCAGGTTGAAGACGTTGAAGCGCTTCCAGCGCTGGTCGCGGGTGACGCGCAGCAGGCCGTAGCCGACGTCGTCGTCCATCCCGAGGATGTTGGTGTACTTGTGGTGCACGAAGTTGTGGGTGTAGCGCCAGTGCTTGGACGACCCGCTCATGTCCCACTCCCACGTCGAGGAGTGAATCTCCGGGTCGTTCATCCAGTCCCACTGGCCGTGCATGACGTTGTGGCCGATCTCCATGTTCTCGATGATCTTGGCCACGCCCAGGGTCGCCGTCCCCGCCCACCAGGCCGAGCGCCGCGAGCTGGCGGCCAGCAGCAGCCGGCCGGTTACCTCGAGCGCGCGCTGGGCCGCGATGGTGCGGCGGATGTAGCGGGCGTCCCGCTCGCCGCGCGAGTCTTCCACGTCCTGGCGAATGGCATCGAGCTCCACGGCCAGGTTTTCGATATCGGCGTCCGTCAGATGGGCGAATACGTCGACGTCGGTGATCGCCATCGTCTTCTTCTCCCTGCGGTCGTTTGTTCGGTACGAGACCTACGCTATCGTAACCTACGAGGCCGTAGGTTACCTGTGAGTAGCCTTTAAATGTCGAGCACGCAATCGCCGGACGCGGCCGACACACAGGTCTGCACCCGGGTCCCCGGGTCGTGCTCCTGGCCGGTCCGCAGGTCGCGGACGTGCCCCTCCACCAGGCTGACCACGCACGACTGGCAGATACCCATGCGGCACCCGAAGGGCATCTGCACCCCGGCGCTCTCCCCCGCATCCATCAACGACGTCGCCGCGTCGGCCGTGACGGCGCGGCCGCTTTGCGCGAAGGTGACCGTTCCGCCGGCGCCGGCGGGTGCGGCCTTGGATACCGCGAACCGCTCGAGATGCAAACGCTCGGCGACGCCCGCGGCCGACCATAGGCGTTCCGCCGCGGTGAGCAGGCCCTCCGGCCCGCAGGCCCAGGTCTGACGCTCGCGCCAATCCGGTACGTCGGCGTCCAGCACGGACAGGTCGAGCCGGCCCTGGATACGCGTCTCGCGCAGCTGCAACCGATAGCCCGGATGGTCGGCCTGCAGCGCGGCCAGCTCGCCGCGAAACATCACGTCGGACTCGGTGGGCGCCGAATGCAGGTGGGCGATGTCACCGATTTGGTTGCGGCGCACCAGGGTTCGCAACATCGACATCACGGGCGTGATCCCGGAGCCGGCGGTGAGGAACAGGATCGACGGCGGTGCGGGATCGGGCAAAACGAAGTTGCCCTGCGGCGCGGCCAACCGGACGACGGTGCCCGGCTCAACACCGGCCACCAGGTGCGACGAGAGGAACCCCTCCGGCATCGCCTTGACCGTGATGGTCACGGTGCGCGCCGAACCGGAGCGCGCGGGCGTCGGCGCCGGGGTCGACGTGAGCGAGTACGACCGCCAGCGCCAGCGGCCGTCCATCAGCAGTCCGATGCCGATGTACTGGCCCGGCTGGTAGTCGAAGTTGAAGCCCCAGCCCGGCTTGATGACCAGGGTCGCGGAATCCTCCGTCTCGCGGCGCACCTGCAGGACCCGTCCTCGCAGTTCGCGCGCCGACCAGAGCGGATTGGCCAGGTGCAGATAGTCGTCGGGCAGCAGCGGCGTCGTGATGCGCGCGGCGAGCTTGCGCAGGGCATGCCAGCCGGGGTGCCGGTCGGCGCCGGCGACCACGGGTCGCTTGGTGTCGACGACGTTGCCCGTGATCGACGGGTTCCGTTTGCCCAGAGGAAGCTCCTGCTCACGACGTGGCGCTTTGCTTACGCTCACATTGTGGTCGATTCTGTGCGCTTCACGAAACCTACGGTACCGTAACCTACGGTGTCGTAGCTAGCGCTGCCGTCTCGAATGCCTCACATCAGCTCGAGCAAGAACGGCAGTTCCTGGTTTGCGTACCAGGCCAGATCGTGGTCTTGCGCGTCGCCGACGATCAGGTCGGCGTCCTCATCGCCCAGGTCAGCGGCGTCGACGGCCTCGATGGCCCTGGCCACCGCCTCTTCGGCGCCGGCATTGTCGACGTACGCGGCGATCACGTCCTCGATCGCGACCGCGCCGGGCAGCCTGACCACGGCGTCGTCGAGGTCGGGACGGTAGGTGACCCCGGATGCGTCGAAGTCGACGTCGGCGGCCAGCACCGCGCGCCGCGGCGGCAGGGACTCCGAAGGCCCGTCGCCGGCCAACAGGCGCAGCGACGCCAGCGCAGCCTCGCGCAGCGCCACGTCGGCGAGCTCCTCGTCGTCGCCCTCGGCGTAGGCCTCGCGCAACTTGGGCGTCAGCGCGAACGCCGTGCCGTTGACCGGCCGCACCGAGCCGTCGGCGACGAGCCGCTGCAGCATGGCCAGCGTGGCGGGGATGTAGACGACCGTCATGTGCGGCTAGCTCGGCGCGGAGGCGTCGGAAATCGTGGGCGCGGCTGGCTTCACAGCAACGAATGATAGCCGCACGCAGGGGTTTTCACCGCCGACTAGGACCGTGACGCCTCCAGCAGCTCCTCGAGCGCCTGGCCCAGCAGTCCCGGCAGCAGGTCGACGTCGCTCATGGCCTCGCGGTCGGCGTTGATTCCGTAGTAGAGCATGCCGTTGTACGAGGTCACGCCGATCGCCAGCGCCTGGTTCTGCAGCAGCGGCGGCACCGTGTAGGTCTCCAGCAACTTGGTGCCGGCGACGTACATCTGCGACTGGGCGCCGGGCGCGTTGGTGATCAGGAGGTTGAACGTGCGCTTGGAGAAGCTCGGGAAACTGGTCGCGACGCGGATTCCCATGGCGTGCAGCGTGGGCGGGGCGAATCCCGACAGCGTGACGATGGTCCTGGCGTCCACCAGTTGGGCCGCCGTCGGGTTGGACTCGGTGGCGTGCGCGATCTGCGAGAGCCGCACCACGGCGTTCGGCTCCCCCACCGGCAGGTCGACGAGGAACGGCATGACCTGGCTGATCGCCTGGCCGGGGCCGCTCGCGTCGAGGTCGCCGTCGTCGTACACCGACAGCGGCGCCATCGCCCGCACCGTCGCGGTCGGCGACACCGCCACCCCACGCGACATCAGCCAGTTGCCCAGCGCGCCGGCGATCACCGCGAGCACCACGTCGTTGACGTCGCAGTCGTAGCGGGCCCGCACGGCGCGGTAGTCGTCGAGGTTGCCGGTGGCGACGGTGAACCGGCGATGACGCGAAACGGTGGCATTGAGCGGGCTGCTGGGCGCGTCGCCGCGGGCCAGGTTGCGCACGAAATCGAACGCCCGGCGGCCGGCGCCGACGAGCTCGCCGTAGTTGGTCACCAGGCCGCCGATCGCGGACCCGACGGCCTGCAGCTGCGCGCTCGGACCGACCAGCCACTCACCGATCGCGCCCAGCACCAGCCGGGTGTTGCCCGGGTCGCGCTCCGGGATCCAGATGTCTTCGGGGGCCGGGGGTGGGCGCTTGGTCCGGTCGCTGATGACGTGGTTGATCTCCAGCGCCGCCATCCCGTTGATCAGCGCTTGATGCGACTTGGTGTAGAGGGCGAGCCGGTTCTTGGACAGGCCCTCGACCAGGTACATCTCCCAGAGCGGCCGCGTCTTGTCCAGCGGCCGCGCGGCCAGCCGCGCGATCAGCTCGTGCAGCTGGCCGTCGCTGCCCGGTGAGGGCAGCGCCGAGCGTCGCACGTGATAGGTGATGTCGAAGTCGTTGTCGTCGATCCACACCGGCCGGACCGTGCCGACCGGCACCTCCCGGACCTTCTGCCGGTAGCGCGGAATCTGGGGCAGCCGCTGCTCGACGGTGCCCAGCAGCGTCTCGTAGCTCAGCCCGGCACGCGGACGGCGCAGGATGGCCAGCGATCCGACGTACATGGGCGTGGCGGTGTTTTCCAGCCGATAGAACGACGCGTCCGGCGGGGACAACCGGGTCACCATTCGGCGCAGTCCTCCTCGTCGATTCATCGCCTGTCGCCCCAAGCGATGTCTCGCCCACCGTAATCGCCCGCCCCGGGGCGCGCGTCGGGATGGGGACGCGCGATCGCAGAGTTATGTAATGATGACCACTGTCTGCCCCTCTCCAGCAGGCTTCCGGTCCGGCCGAAGAGTTGGAGAGTGCGCGTTGAACAGTAGCCCCGTTGCGAATCCGCCTGGCGCCTTCACCGTCATGCCCGTCGTCGATTACGAGCCGGAAACCCGGGACGTGCCGCGTGCCGTCCCGCCGTGCCGGCCGGCCTCGCGGGCCCCGTTACGCCGCCGCAGCGCACACCCTGCGCCCCGGCCCTACACCGGGCAACCCAGCAGAGCGCCGGCGCCGGATTCGGCCACGGTCATGTCCGCGCGGATGCGCCAGGCGGCGAGCTTCGCCGACGCCGCGCTGCGGCGCGTGCTGGAGGTCATCGACCGGCGCCGCCCGGCCGCCCAGCTGAATCCGTTGCTGGCGCCCAGCCTGGTGGATTCGGTTGTCGCGGTAGGGCGTTCGGCCGCCGGGCAGGCGCACGGTCACGCGGGTGCCGCGGTGTTGCGCCGCCTGCGATTACAGCCGGCGGGCCACCGGGACCCGGACACGGCGGCCGAGGTCTTCGGCTCCTACAGCCGCGGGAACCGCATCCACGCCATCGCCTGCCGGGTGGAGCAGGTGAGCCTGGCGAGCGGGGTCCGATGGATGGTGGTCGCCCTGCACATCGGGTGACCGCGCCGGTCACCTCGCCGCGGCGGCCGTCCGCGGACCGCCGGTATAGCGGGTCAGCACCGGCCCCATGATCGCCATGACGAAAACGTAGGACGTCGCCAGCGCGGCGACGGCGGGCAGCGACTTGCCGGCCAATCCGATGATGATCAACGAGAATTCGCCGCGCGCGATCAGCGCGGTGCCCGCGCGCAGTTGACCGCGCCGAGCCACCCCGTCGTGCCGGGCGGCGAACATCCCGGTCGCCACCTTGGTCGCCGCGGTCACCGCGGCCAGGATCAGTGCCGCGGGAAGCATGGGGATCAGCTCCTGCGGGTCCACCGAGTAGCCGATCGCCAGGAAGAAGATGGCGGCGAACAGATCGCGCAACGGCCCCAGCACCTGGCGGGCCCGCTCGGCGGTTTCCCCGGTCAGCGTCAGGCCCACCAGGAATGCGCCCACGGCGGCCGAGGCGTGCAGCGACTCGGCCACCGCCGCCACGATCAGCGTGATGCCCAGCACCCGCAGCATCAGCTGTTCGGAGTCGGGGTGTTCGACCAGCCGGTCCACGTGGTGGCCCCAGCGGTAGGAGGCGGCGAACGCCGCCATCAGGGCGCCCACCGCCACCACCATGCCGCCGACGGCGCGCAGCCACCCGCCGCCCGACGCCAGGACGGCGAACAGCGGCAGGTAGGCGGCCATCGCGAAGTCTTCGAGCACCAGCACCGAGAGCACCGCCGGTGTTTCCCGGTTACCGAGCCGCTGCAGATCCTCCAGCAGCCGTGCGATGACGCCCGACGAGGAGATGTAGGTGACGCCGGCCAGGCACAGGATGGCCACGCCATCCAGTCCCAGCAGCCAGCCGGCGATCGCGCCGGGCGCGGCGTTCAAGACGACATCGACGGCCGCGGACGGCAGGTGATGGCGCATGCTGCTGGAGAATTCGGCCGCCGAGAACTCGCAGCCCAGGGTGAGCAGCAGCAGCACGACGCCGATGGGCGCGCTGGTGGTGATGAACTCCCCGCCGGCGGCCATCGGCAGGATCCCGCCATTGCCCAGGGCCAGGCCCGCCAGCAGGTACACCGGGATGGGCGACAACGCGAATCGGCGTGCGGCGGCGCCCAATACGGCCAGCGTGGCCAGGAGGGCGCCGAGTTGTAGCAACAGCGTCCCCGAGATTTGCACCGGCTCAACCTTTGTCGATGATTTGCTCGACGCCGGCGATGCCGTCTTCGGTGCCGATCACGATCAGAACGTCCCGGACATGCAGCATCTCCGCGGGGCCCGGCGAGGCCAGCACTTCCTCGTTGCGCACGATGGCGACGATGGACGCCCCGGTGCGGGTGCGGGCGCGGGTGTCTCCCAGCGGGTGGTCCACGAACGGGCTGCCCGCCAGGATGTGCACCTGCCCGGTCTCGAGCCCGGGTATCTCGCGGGCCAGCTCGGTGAACCGCTCGGCGATCCGGGGCGCCCCCAGGATCTGGGCCACGGCCTCGGCCTCCTGGTCGTTGAGGTGGAGCAGCGGCCGGGCCTCGTCCGGATCCTCACGGGTATAGACGACGACGTCGAAATCGCCGCTGCGCCGCGCGATGATGCCGATGCGGTCGCCGTTGCGATCGGTGAACTCGTAACGAAGACCGACCCCGGGCAGCAACACCTCCTTGACATCCATGCCGTCAATCCTGACAGGTCGCGCGGCCCGCCGTCAGCGGACCGCGACGCTTGCCCGAGCGCTAATGCAGCTCCGCCGGTTGGGCGGGATCGCGGCGCGGCCGGTGTCCCAGCGGCAGCAGCATCGGCACCCGGCGACGGTAGTCGCGATACTGCTCACCGAGCGCCTCCACCAGGTCGTGCTCTTCCAGATGGGTGGCGACCAGAATGTAGCCCGTCATGGCGACCGAGAACAGCAGGTGCCCGGCCGTCATGGTGGGGACCGCCCAGAAGACGATGACGAAACCGACCATGAGCGGGTGGCGTACCAGCCGGTACAGCATCCGGGCGTGAAAACCTATGTGCGTGTAGGGTTTTCCGCGCCACGCCAGGTACACCTGGCGAAGGCCGAACAGGTCGAAGTGGCTGACCATGAACGTCGCGGCCAACGCGATCGCCCAGCCGAGCCAGAACAACGTCCACAGCACCAGGCGCCCGGCCGGCAGCCGCACGTCCCAGACGACGGCCGGCATCGTCCGCCATTGCCAGTAGAGCAGCACCAGCACGACGCTCGACAGCAGCACGTAGGTGCTGCGCTCGATCGGCGACGGCACCAACCGCGTCCACCACGTCTTGAACGACGGCCGCGCCATGACGCTGTGCTGGACGGCGAACACGGCGAGCAGCACGATGTTGATCAGCACGGCCTGACCGACGGGCGACGAGATCCCGTGATCGACGGTTCGCGGCACCCAGAAGTTTCCCAGGAAGGCCACGAGGTACAGGAATGCGGCGAGAAAGAGCAGGTAAGCGGCGGCGCCGTAACCGACTATCAAGAATCGCTTCATTCGCTGATTGTGCGCCTCGCCGGCGCGTTTGAACATGGGGCGGATGCCTCATTTTCGGCCGCGCCCGGCACGTTTCCGGTCGTCGTCCGGGTTAGCTGGGCGCCGTGGTCACCAGGCCGTGCCCCAGCGCGTACATGCTGGCGCCGATGCGGTTCGATACGCCGATCTTGGCGTACGTTCGCTCGACGTGGTTGCGGGCCGTTTTCTCGCTGATCACCAACGATGCCGCGATCTCCTTGTTGGAGGCGCCCCTCGCAACCAGGCGCAGCACCTCGATTTCCCTGGGGGTCAGGCCATCCGGCCGCGGGGTCGGCCGTTGCGCGGGTTGGCCGGCCGCGTGCAACACCGCCTCGACGGCGACCGGTTCGAGTTCACCGGCCTGCGCGCGCCCGCGCAGCCGGCGGGTCGCCGCCTCGGCCGGCATCGGTTCCCGGTACGGCCTTGGCTCGCAGGCGGACGCGAACGTCGCCCCGGCGCATGGGGCGGATGCCTCATTTCGGCCACCAATGTGCGGCCTGTCGCACGCTCGGTGCCGAGTGTGCGACCAGCCGCGCACTCGCGCGGATGGTGAGCCCGCTAGCGCCGCTTCACCGATTTGGGTGGCTTCGCGCCGCGTCCCTGCTGGCGCGCCGCCGCGCGGCGCTCGCGCCGGCTGGCGCCCCCGGGAACCCCGGCCGGCGCCTTGGAATCGCCGCCGTTGCGCTGCACCTGCGCCGAACCGTCCTCCGACGGGCCGGAATACGTCAGCGCCGGCGCCTGGTTGTCGATCCCCTTGGCGCGCAACGTACTTGGGGCCTCTTCGCGCACGGCCGTCGTCGTGGCGCCGCCCTGCTGTCCGGCCGCGGCGGTGGCGAATTCCTCCAGGCCTTCGGGCGCCTGGACGGGGGCGACCTGCGGGGAGGGCACCGCCTCGACCGTGACGTTGAACAGGAAGCCGACGGACTCCTCTTTCATGCCGTCGAGCATGGCCATGAACATGTCGTAGCCCTCGCGCTGGTATTCGACCAGCGGATCGCGCTGCGCCATCGCGCGCAGCCCGATGCCCTCCTTGAGGTAGTCCATCTCGTAGAGGTGCTCGCGCCACTTACGGTCGATCACGTTGAGCAGCACGTTGCGCTCCAGCTGCCGCATCGCGCCCTCGCCCGCGATCTCCTCGAGCTCGGCTTCCCTTGCGGCATATGCGTTTTCGGCGTCTTTGAGCAACGCCTCGAGCAGCTCCTCACGGGTGAGGTCGTCGCGCTCGGAGTCGGCGTCGTGGTGGGTCAGCGGCTCGTGGTCGATGCCGACCGGGTACAGCGTCTTGAGCGCCGTCCACAGCGCTTCCAGGTCCCAATCCTCGGCGTAGCCCTCGGTGGTCGCGCCGTCGACGTAGGCGGTGACGACGTCGCGGACCATGTCCAGCGCCTGCTCCTTGAGGTTCTCGCCCTCCAGGATGCGGCGGCGCTCGGCATAGATCACCTTGCGCTGCTGGTTCATCACCTCGTCGTATTTGAGGACGTTCTTGCGGACCTCGAAGTTCTGCTGCTCCACCTGGGTCTGGGCGCTCTTGATCGCGCGGGTGACCATCTTGGCCTCGATGGGCACGTCGTCGGGCAGGTTCAGCCGGTTGAGCATCGCCTCGAGCGCGGCGCCGTTGAAGCGGCGCATGAGCTCGTCGCCCAGGGACAGGTAGAAGCGCGACTCGCCCGGGTCGCCCTGGCGGCCGGAGCGGCCGCGCAGCTGGTTGTCGATGCGCCGCGACTCGTGCCGTTCGGTGCCCAGCACGTACAGGCCGCCGGCCTCGATCACCTCTTCGGCCTCCTTGGAGGCCTCCTCCTTGACCTTGGGCAGTTCCTCGTGCCACGCGGCTTCGTACTCGTCGGGTGTCTCCACCGGGTCGAGGCCGCGCTCACGCAGGCGCAGGTCGGTGAGGAAGTCGACGTTGCCGCCCAGCACGATGTCGGTACCTCGACCGGCCATGTTGGTGGCCACCGTGACGCCGCCGCGCCGGCCGGCGACCGCGATGATGGTCGCCTCCTGCTCGTGGAACTTCGCGTTGAGCACGTTGTGCGGGACGCGGCGCTTCTGGAACTGCCGCGACAGGTATTCGGAGCGCTCGACGCTGGTGGTACCGATCAGCACCGGCTGGCCCTTTTCGTAGCGCTCGACGACGTCGTCGACGACCGCGATGTACTTGGCCTCTTCGGTCTTGTAGATCAGGTCGGACTGGTCGGCGCGGACCATCGGCTTGTTGGTGGGGATGGGCACCACGCCGAGCTTGTAGATCTCGTGCAGCTCGGCCGCCTCGGTCTGGGCGGTACCGGTCATGCCGGCGAGCTTGTCGTAGAGCCGGAAGTAGTTCTGCAGCGTGATGGTGGCCAGCGTCTGGTTCTCGGCCTTGATCTCGACGTGCTCCTTGGCCTCGATGGCCTGGTGCATGCCCTCGTTGTAGCGGCGGCCGTAGAGCACGCGGCCGGTGAACTCGTCGACGATGAGGACCTCGCCGTCGCGCACGATGTAGTCCTTGTCGCGGTTGAACAGCTCCTTGGCCTTCAGCGCGTTGTTGAGGTAGCTGACCAGCGGCGAATTCGCGGCCTCGTAGAGGTTGTCGATGCCGAGCTGGTCCTCGACGAACTCCACGCCGAGCTCGTGCACGCCGACGGTGCGCTTGCGCAGGTCCACCTCGTAGTGGGTGTCCTTCTCCATCAGCGGCGCCAGCCGGGCGAACTCGAGGTACCAGTTGGAGGCGCCGTCGGCGGGGCCGGAGATGATCAGCGGGGTGCGGGCCTCGTCGATCAGGATGGAGTCGACCTCGTCGACGATGGCGAAGTTGTGCCCGCGCTGGACCAGGTCGTCGAGCGAATGCGCCATGTTGTCGCGCAGGTAGTCGAACCCGAACTCGTTGTTGGTGCCGTAGGTGATGTCGGCGTTGTAGGCCACGCGGCGCTCGTCGGGTGTCATCTGGGCGAGGATCACGCCGACGTCCAGGCCGAGGAAGCGGTGCACGCGGCCCATCCACTCGCTGTCACGTTTGGCCAGGTAGTCGTTGACGGTGACGACGTGCACGCCCTTGCCGCCGATGCCGTTGAGGTAGGCCGGCAGCACCGAGGTCAGCGTCTTGCCCTCACCGGTCTTCATCTCGGCGACGTTGCCGAAGTGCAGCGCCGCCGCGCCCATCACCTGCACGTCGAAGGGGCGCTGATCGAGCACCCGCCAGGCCGCCTCCCGGGCCACCGCGAACGCCTCGGGCAGCAGGTCGTCGAGGCTCTCGCCGTCGGCGTGCCGCTTCTTGAACTCGTCGGTCTTGGCCCGCAACTCGGCGTCGGTCAGCTTCTCGATCTCGTCGGACAAGGTGTTGACGTAGTCAGCCACCCGCTTGAGACGCTTGAGCATGCGACCTTCGCCAAGGCGCAGCAACTTCGACAGCACAGCTATGTCCTCTACGGTTTGATCGCCCGGCTCCTCGTCATCGCGCTACGCGCTCTGCGTCGTCACCGGGCCGGATCGGAGTCTTTGGCGACACCCATCCTAGGTGACGTCGCTCTTTGGGCGCCGAACGTCGACTCCTTGCGTCAATCTGCGTGAAATCTCGCAACAAGTCGACGTTCGGCGGGGTGACGGGATCAGCCCAGGCGGATCAGCCCGTAGTCATAGGCGTGGCGCCGGTAGACGACGCACGGCCGTTCGGTGTGCTTGTCGTGGAACAAGAAGAAGTCGTGCCCGACGAGCTCCATCTCGTAGAGCGCGTCGTCGACCGTCATCGGCGTGGCCGGATGCTCCTTGGTCCGCACGATCCGCCCGGGTTCGTGGTCCGACTCCACACCGTCGTGATCGGCCGGCGCCTCGGGCGCGCCGCGTGCCGGTTCGGGCGGTGGCACCGCGGTGGCGGCGGCCAGCGAGACCGGCGTCTTGTCGCCGTAATGGACCTTGCGGCGGTCCTTGACGCGGCGCAGCCGGCTCTCCAGCTTGTCGACCGCGGACTCGAACGCGGCGTAGAAACTGTTGGCGCACGCCTCCGCCCGGCTCACCGGGCCGCGGCCGCGGGCGGTGATCTCCACGCGTTGACAGGATTTGCGCTGGCGCCGGTTGGGAGCGTGCTTGAGCTCGACATCGAAAAGGTAGATGGAGCGATCGAACCGCTCGAGGCGGGCGAGTTTTTGCGAGACGTACAGACGGTAATGATCGGGGATTTCTACGTTGCGGCCTTTGAACACAACGTCGGCGGTGGTTGTCGGTTGGGCTTGCCCATCGGCGATGGAAGAGGGTTGGTCCAGAATCTGACCGGAATCCACGGATAGCCTTGACATACGTGACAACTCGTTTCTCTTTACACGTCGCACGCGCGTTGCGTGCCCGGCTGACTTGATGCGCCGACGAGGTGAGAGCGGTTCGAGACTGGCTACCGCCGCAGGCTGCCCGCCGGTGCGAGGTGTCGATTACTCACCCCTTCCCGCAAGTGGGGCTCAACCTGGGAATATCCCGACCAGTGAGTCAATGAATGTTGATTCCGACGTTAGCTCGTGTTCGCCCACCCATGCCACTAATTTCGCCGAGCTGTTGCGAGTTCTTCACAAGCTCATGGCTGTCGCACAGTCTCAGGCGGCGGCGATCGCCAGCACCGCGACGACATGGACCCCGGCGGCCTGAAGCACGCGCACCGATTCGCGCGCCGTCGCCCCGGTGGTGACGACGTCGTCGACGACCATGACGTCGGTGCGCGGCGGCCGGCCGCGCAGCACGACCCGGCCCGCGATGTTGCGTTCCCGCGCGGCCGTGCCGAGCCCCACCGAGTCGCGGGTCAAGGCCTTGATGCGCAACGCCTGGGCGACGGAGATCTCCGGATGCTGCGCCACCGCGGCGCGGGCCAGCCGGGTGACCGGGTCGCCGCCGCGCCGGCGTGCGGCCGAACGCCGGGTCGGTGCGGGCACCAGGGTCAGTGGGGTGTCGACGATCCCCCACGACAGCAGCCGGTGCACCCCGAGGGCCAGTGCGCGCGCCAGCGGCGCGACGAGATCGGCGCGGCCGTGTTCCTTGAGCGCCAGGATCGCCTGCCGGCGGGCGTTGGCGTAGCGGCCGAGCGCGAACACCGGGACGCCCGCGTCGATGCGCGGGTTCACCACGTGCGGCTCGTCCGGCCTGACGGCCAGCTCGGTGGCGCAGGCGTCGCACCAGCGCGTCGACGGGGCGCCGCAGCCGCCGCATTCGGCAGGCAGGAACAGGTCGAGCATGGCGACAGTGTGACGGCCGGGGCCGACATGAGCAGGGCCGGCGCTAGCCCGATGGCGGCGACCCGCTAGCCCGGCAGCACCGGCGCCGCGCCGGGAACCGTCAGCCCGGGCACGTCCAACCAGCCCTGCTGACCGTCGGCGGACGGCGAATACTGAAGCACCCCTTCGGGACCCGCGACGTAGGCCGTGGACGGGTTGGCCACCACGGTCGTCACCGGCATCTGCAGGCCGCGGGCCGGCGCGTCGGAATTCACCCCGTCGATGTTGACGTACGAGACCGGATGGTTGGCGTCGGTGCGGGTCACCACGATGTCGTCGCCGGTGCGCCAGGACAGCGACACCACCGAATTGCCCAACCCGAAGCCCAGCCGCCGCGGATACGTCAGGGCGTACTGCCCGGCCTGGGTCTGCTCGACGCTGGCGAGGATCACCTGGCCGCCGATCACCATCGCGGCGCGCGTGCTGTCGCGGGACAGTTGCAGGTCGGTGATCGGCCCCGGGAACCGGGTGGCCACCGCCACCGAATCCACCGGAATGCGCGCGGGTTGCCCCGACGCCGGCTCCTGAATCGCCCGCAGCACGTTGTTGCCGTCGACCACCACCCACACCACGTCGTCCAGCGACCAGGTGGGCCGCGACAGGCTGTGCCCGTCGGCGGACTGCACCGCTTCGGCGCCCAGATCGCCGATCCACAGGGAGGCCGCCATGTCCGGGGCGCCGCGATGCAGCGTCACCACGGACGCCACCTCCCGGCCGCTGCGCGACAACGCGGCCCCCGTCTGATCCCCCATGCGACCGAACGCGCCGGGCACCATCGAGGTGTGCTGCCCGTCCAGCGACACCAATGAGCCGTTCACCAGGGCGTGCAGCCCGGCGCCCGCGCCGTCGGCCACGCCGGGGTCGGTCGCGGCGACATCGGAGGTGGTCCACCCGTCGCGGAACCGGTCGTCCAGCGGCGCGCCGTCGGCGTTGATCACGTACGGGCCCCGGATATCGGCCCGGGCCAGCGTCCAAATGATCTGCGCCGCAACCAATTGCCTGCTGTGCGGATCCGTGGTGGACAGCTTCTCCAGGTCGACGCGCGCACCGCCGTACCCGCGGCCGATCCCGTTCTTACCGCCGTCGGCCCGGGTCACCGGCCCGCGCAGCCGCAACGGCGGCGCGAGCAGGTTGCGGACCGTGTGCGCCATCTCGGGCCGCGGCCCGCCGATCACCTTGGAGACCAGTTCGGTGGCCAACTGATCGTGGTCGGGCACCGCGACATAACGCGGATCGGGGACCACGGTCTTGCCGGTCGGGTCGGCGAAGTAGAGGGTGTTGCGTTTGTACGTCGCCTGAAACTGCTGCCAGTCCAGGAAGACCCCGTTGGGCAGGCGGTCGATGCGCCAGCCGCCGGAAGTCTTGACCAATTCGATCGGCCCCGGGTCGGGCAACACTCCCTCGGCGGTTTCGAACACCCCCATGTCGGACAGCGAGCCCAGGATGTCCGCCCGCATCGTTGCCGAAACACGTTCGGCCGCGCGGGTTTCGACGAACACGACGTGGTCGATGAGCAACGCGCTACCGGCGTCGTCCCACGAGTTCGACGCCGACTGGGTGAGGAACTGGCGGGCGGCCAGGTGCCGGTTCGCCGGATCGGCTGTGGCCTTGAGGAATTCGCGCAGCAGCACGTCGGGGTCCATGCCCGGGGTCGGCTTGGGCAGGTTCGACGGCGCCGGCCGCTCGACGGTGCCGATGGCTTGGGGCGCCGACGAGCTGGGCACCCCGGCACAGCCGGCGAGCAGCATGGCCAGCATCAGCAGGCCCAACAACCGCCACATCACAGGGTCCTCTCGGCCGGCTCTCGTTGCCGCGTGCGGTCTTTCGCGTGCTGTGGGCCGGTGGGCGGGGGTTGCGGAATCGGCTTCATGGGCAGCGGGCTCGTGGTGACCTTGTGGCCGCGAACCAGCGGGAGCGTCAACCGGAAGCACGAGCCGTCGCCCGGTTCGCCCCACGCCTCCAGCCGGCCCTGGTGCAGCCGCGCGTCCTCGATGCTGATCGCCAGGCCGAGCCCGGTGCCGCCGGACCGGCGGACCCGCGAGGGATCCGCGCGCCAGAACCGGCTGAACACCAGCTTCTCCTCACCGGGCCGCAGCCCGACCCCGTAGTCGCGGACGGTGACGGCGACCGTGTCCTCGTCGGCGCCCATCCGGATCTTGACCGGCTTGTGCTCCGCGTGGTCGATGGCGTTGGCGATCAGGTTGCGCAGGATCCGCTCCACCCGCCGGGTGTCGACCTCGGCGATCACCTCGTGCGTCGGCAGGTCCACCTTCAGTTCGATGCCGGCGTCCTCGGCCAGGTGCCCGACGTTGCTCAGCGCGTTCTGCACGGTGGTACGCAGGTCGACCGCCTCGACGGACAGCTCGGCGACACCGGCGTCGTGCCGGGAGATCTCCAGCAGGTCGTTGAGCAGCGACTCGAACCGGTCCAGCTCGTTGACCATCAGCTCGGTGGAGCGCGCCAGCGTGGGGTCGAGGTCCGCGCTGTGGTCGTAGATCAGGTCGGCGGCCATGCGCACCGTGGTCAGCGGGGTGCGCAGCTCGTGGCTCACGTCAGAAGTGAAGCGGCGCTGCAGGTTACCGAACTCCTCCAGCTGGGTGATCTGGCGCGACAGGCTTTCCGCCATGTCGTTGAACGACATCGCCAGCCGCGCCATGTCGTCCTCGCCGCGCACCGGCATGCGCTCCGACAGGTGCCCCTCGGCGAACCGTTCGGCGATGCGCGACGCCGACCGCACCGGCACCACCACCTGGCGCGACACCAGCAGCGCGATCCCGGCCAGCAGCACCAGCAGCACCGCGCCCCCGGTGATCATGGTGCCGCGCACCAGCTGGATGGTGGCCTGTTCGTTCTTCAACGGGAAGATCAGGTACAGCTCCAGGTTGGCCACCTGCGAGGACGCCGGGGTGCCGACGATCAGCGCCGGGCCCGAGAATCCGTCGGTGTGCACGGTCGCGTACTGGTAGGACGCCTGCCCGGCCTTGACGAAGCCGCGCAGGGAATTGGGCACCTGGTCGACGGGTCCGGCCGTGGTCGCGGCGCGCGGGCCGTCGCCCGGCACCATCAGCACCGCGTCGAACGCGCCGGCCATCCCCGCGCCGGAGGCCGGGTCGGTCTTGGAGGTCAATGTGTTGCGGGCCAGCTGGAGGCTGCTGTCCAGCGAGCGCGCCTCTTCGCCGTTGACGATCCCACCGACCGTGGTGCGCGCCCGCTCGATCTGCTCGATGGCGGCCTTGACCTTGACGTCGAGCACGCGATTGGTGACCTGAGAAGTCAATACGAAGCCGAGCGCCAGGATGACCGCCAGCGACAGCCCCAGCGTCAGCGCAACGACCCGCAACTGCAACGAGCGGCGCCAGGCGACTGCCACGGCCCGACTCACCGCGCCCATGCCGCGAGTCATGGGGCCGGAGCGCCCCCAGCGGCTCCGAGTGCGTCGCCGGGAGCCCCAAATCACCGCCGGCGCTCTCCCTTACGACGCTCTAGACGTGCGTGGGTCACGGAGGTCCGGCCTTGTAACCCACTCCTCGAACGGTCAACACCACGGTCGGGTTCTCAGGGTCTTTCTCGACCTTGGCCCGCAGACGCTGGACGTGCACATTCACCAGGCGCGTATCCGCCGGGTGACGATAGCCCCACACCTGTTCGAGCAGCACATCACGAGTAAACACCTGCCGCGGTTTGCGCGCCAACGCCACCAGCAGGTCGAACTCCAGCGGGGTCAGCGAGATCTGCTCGCCGTTGCGCGTGACCTTGTGCGCCGGCACGTCGATCTCGACGTCGGCGATGGACAGCATCTCGGCGGGCTCGTCGTCGTTGCGCCGCAGCCGCGCCCGCACGCGGGCCACCAGCTCCTTGGGCTTGAACGGCTTCATGATGTAGTCGTCGGCGCCCGACTCGAGGCCCAGGACCACGTCGACGGTGTCGGTCTTGGCGGTCAGCATCACGATCGGCACGCCCGAATCGGCGCGCAACACCCGGCACACGTCGATGCCGTTCATGCCGGGCAACATCAGGTCCAACAACACCAAATCGGGGCGCAGTTCGCGCACCGCAGTCAGGGCCTGGGTGCCGTCACCGATGACCGCGGTGTCGAAACCCTCCCCACGAAGCACGATGGTGAGCATCTCGGCTAGCGAAGCGTCGTCATCGACGACCAAAATCCTTTGCCTCATGGAGTCCATGGTGTCACCAGATCGGGACAAAACTGGGGCGCCACACGGGCGTTTCTTCTCCGATAAGGCCGAATCGTGACAAATTTGTGCTATCTGGCGATCAAACTGGCGGCCAAACCACCCGGATCGACGTCCTTGTCGACCACCCGCCAGGGGCCGCCCCACCCCGCGGCGGCCAGCCCGGCGTAGACGTCGCCGGTACGTTGCTGCAGCCCGTCGTCGCGTTCGTAGCTGTCGCGCGGGCGGCTCGGATCGGATGCGGCCCGGCTGCGCGCGCGCTCCCCGGCCAGTTCGGCCGACACCGCCAGCAGCACCTGCCAGTCGGGCGCGGGCAGACCCAGGCGCCGGTATTCGAGGCCGTGCACCCAGGCCACCGCCGGCCCGCCCGCGTCCTGATGCAGGCGCGCGGCGGTGTAGGCCGCATTCGAGGCGACGTAGCGATCCATGATCACCACGTCGTGGTCGCGGCGCAGCCCCTCGAGATGCTCGACCGCCGCGGCGCGATCGAGCGCGAACAGCGTCGCCATCGCGTAGACCGAGGACGCGAGGTCCCCGTGCTCGCCGTGTAGCGCCTCGGCCGCGATGTCCGCCGTCACCGATTGCCCGTAGCGCGGGAAGGCCAGCGTGGCCACCGACCGCCCGGCCGCTTCGAAAGCGGACAGCAACCCTTCGGTCAGCGTCCGCTTGCCGGCGCCGTCGACGCCTTCGATCGCGATCAGCACGGCGCGAGCCTATCGAGCCGCGAACGTGACACCACAGTCACAGTCGGCGCCGAGCGTGACTGTGGTGTCACGCTCGGCGGCGATCTGGTGGCTCAGTAGCGGTAGTGGTCGGCCTTGTACGGGCCGTCGACGTCGACGCCGATGTACTCGGCCTGTTCCTTGGTCAGCTTGGTCAGCTGGCCGCCGAGCGCCTCGACGTGGATGCGGGCCACCTTCTCGTCGAGGTGCTTGGGCAGCCGGTAGACCTCGTTGTCGTACTCGTCGTTCTTGGTCCACAGCTCGATCTGCGCGATGACCTGGTTGGAGAAGCTGTTGCTCATCACGAACGAGGGGTGGCCGGTGGCGTTGCCGAGGTTCAGCAGCCGGCCCTCGGAGAGCACGATGATCGACTTGCCGGTGTCCGGGAAGGTCCACAGGTCGACCTGCGGGCGGATGTTGGTCTTGGTGGCGCCGGACTTCTCCAGGCGGGCGATCTGGATCTCGTTGTCGAAGTGGCCGATGTTGCCCAGGATCGCCTTGTCCTTCATCGCCTTCATGTGCTCGAGGGTGATGATGTCCTTGTTGCCGGTGGTCGTGATGATGATGTCGGCCTCGCCGATCACGTCCTCCACCCGCTTGACGTCGAAGCCCTCCATCAGCGCCTGCAGGGCGTTGATCGGGTCGATCTCGGTGACGGTCACCCGCGCACCCTGGCCGGCCACGGACTCGGCGGAACCCTTACCGACGTCGCCGTAGCCGCAGATCAGGACCTTCTTGCCGCCGATGAGCACGTCGGTGCCGCGGTTGATGCCGTCGATCAGCGAGTGCCGGCAGCCGTACTTGTTGTCGAACTTGGATTTGGTGACCGAGTCGTTGACGTTGATCGCCGGGAACGCCAGGTCGCCGGCGGCGGCGAACTGGTAGAGCCGCAGCACGCCGGTGGTGGTCTCCTCGGAGACGCCCTTGATCGACGCGGCGATCTTGGTCCACTTGTCCTTGTCGGTCTCGAAGCGCTTGCGCAGCAGGTTCAAGAACACCCGGTGCTCGGTCGAGTCGTCTTCCTCGTCGGGCGGCACCACGCCGGCCTTCTCGTACTGCGCCCCGCGCAGCACGAGCATGGTGGCGTCGCCGCCGTCGTCGAGGATCATGTTCGCGGGCTCGTCGGGCCAGGTCAGCACCTGCTCGGCCGCCCACCAGTACTCCTCGAGCGTCTCGCCCTTCCACGCGTACACCGGGACGCCCTTGGGCTCCTCCGGGGTGCCGTGCGGGCCGACGACCACCGCGGCCGCGGCGTGGTCCTGGGTGGAGAAGATGTTGCAGGACGCCCAGCGGACCTCGGCGCCCAGCGCGACGAGGGTCTCGATCAGCACCGCGGTCTGCACGGTCATGTGCAGCGAGCCGGAGATGCGCGCACCCTTGAGCGGCTGGACGTCGTGGTACTCGCGGCGCAGCGACATCAGACCCGGCATCTCCTGCTCCGAGAGCTCGATGTCCCGGCGACCGTAATCCGCCAACGACAAATCGGCGACCTTGAAATCGATGCCGTTTCGAACCTCGGGGGTGAGTGCGTTTTCGGTCGTCGTCATAGCTTCTCTTCCTTTTTCCTGCCGTCTAGGGGCTCGCTCGGATCCAAGCGGTAATTAGCTTAGGTATGTTCTTGCGCCACTGTAGTCGTGCGCCCGCGCGCCGCACGGGCCAGGGAACGTTCAGGGGACGTTGATGACGCCGTGCCGCTCGGCGAAGGGAGTCATCAACCGCGCCAGATCGGCGGCCACGTCGTGGTCGGCCTCGGGTGGCATCGACACGTAGCTCAGCGCCAGCCGCACGATGGCACGCGCCAGGACACCGGCGTCCTCGTCGCTGGTGGCCACCCAGCTGTGCGTGAGCGCGGCGGTCAGCCGCTCGGAGGCCCGGGTGATGATCGGGGCGCTGTCGGTGGTGATGATCTGCAGCAGGTCCGGTTTGGCGACGCCGGTCAGCAGCGAGATCACCAGCGGATCGGCCGACAGCTCGGTGAACAGATCGCGGAACCCCTGCAGGAACGCGGCATAGATGTCGCCGACGTGGGCCTCTAGCGCGGCGTTGACGGCGTCGACCAGGCGGTCGGCCAGGCGCAGGCCGTATCCCTGCGCGAGCCCCTGCCGGGAGCCGAACTCGTTGTAGATGGTCTGCCGGCTGATGCCCGCGGCGCGGGCCACGTCGGAGAGGGTGATGGCCGACCAGTCCCGGGTCAGCAGCTCCTCCCGCATCGCGTCGAGCACCGAGTCGCGCAGCAGGGCGCGCGACGCCTCGGCGTACGGCATCCGCTTCACAGCCGCGACAATAGCGGCTCGCGGGCCGGAATCTGTTCTTTCGCGACGGGCAGCGGCGCCGATGGCGGTCACGAACGGGCGATCTCGACCATCTCGAAGTCCGTTTTCGCCGCGCCGCAATCCGGGCAGCTCCAGTCCTCCGGGATGTCGTCCCACCGGGTTCCCGGCGCGATGCCGTCCTCCGGCCAGCCCTTGGCCTCGTCGTATTCGAACCCGCACTGCACGCAGATGAAAAGCTTGTAGTCCTCGCTCATCGGTTCACTCCTATCGGGCTGTCGTGATTTCGAAATCGACCTTCTCGCGCACCGCGCAATCGGGGCAGCACCAGTCGTCGGGAATGTCGGCGAAGGGCGTTCCCGGCCGAAAGCCTTCCCGCGGAGCGCCTTTCGCCTCGTCGTAGGTGTAGTCGCAGCCGGGGCAGCGGTAGGCGGTCATGCCCGGGCCCCCTGGGCCCCGTAGCGCGCCAGCAGCTTCTCGCGCAGCCGCGGCTGCAGGTTGACCCTGGTGATGTCGCCGTCGTAGTGCGCCAGCACCCGGTGGTCCATCACCTTGCGCCACAGCGGCGGGAAGTAGGTGAGCGAGATCATCGACGCGTACCCGCTGGGCAGGTTGGGCGAGCCGTCCAGGCTGCGCAGCGTCTGGTAGCGCCGCGTCGGGTTGGCGTGGTGATCGCTGTGCCGCTGCAGGTGGTACAGGAACAGGTTGGTCACGACGTGGTCGGAGTTCCAGCTGTGCACGGGGGTGCACCGCTCGTAGCGGCCGCTCGAATTCTGTTGCCGCAGAAGGCCGTAGTGCTCGAGGTAGTTGACCGCCTCGAGCAGGCTGAAACCGAAGACGGCCTGGATGATCACGAACGGGATCAGCGCCGGCCCGAAGACCGCGATCAGGATCCCCCACAACACCACCGACATGGCCCAGGTGTTGAGCACGTCGTTGGACGGGTACGTCACGGGATTCCACGGGTTCTTGCCCGACCGGCGAATCCGCTGGGCTTCCAGCCGCAGTGACGAGCGCAGGCTCCCGAAGACGCTGCGCGGCAAGAACTCCCAGAATGTTTCCCCGAAGCGCGACGAGGCGGGGTCCTCCGGGGTGGCCACCCGCACGTGGTGGCCGCGGTTGTGCTCGATGTAGAAGTGGCCGTAGCAGGTCTGCGCCAGCGTGATCTTGGACAGCCAGCGCTCCAGCGCATCCTTTTTGTGGCCCATCTCGTGCGCGGTGTTGATGCCGACGCCCCCGAGCACCCCGACCGACAACGCCACGCCCAGTTTGCCGGCCCAGCCCAGCGGCCCGTCATACCCCAGCCAGCTCAGGTTCGAGGCGGTGAACAGGTAGGCGCCGAAGACCACGCTGAGGTACTGGAACGGGATGAACGCGTAGGTGCAGTAGCGGTAGTACTTGTCGTTCTCCAGCTGCTGCATCACCTCGTCGGGCGGGTTCTGGCCGTCGGGCCCGAAGCGCAGGTCCAGGATCGGCAGCAGGACGTAGACCAGGATCGGACCGATCCACAGCGGCACCTGCGCGGCGCCGTGCCAGCCGAGCCGGTTCAGCGCCCAGACGAGGGGCAGCATCGCGAACAGCGCCGTCGGGGCGATCAGCCCCATCAGCCACAGGCGGCGCTTCTTGTCCCGCCAGACGGGCGCGCCGGTTCCCTGCTCTACCTGCGGTTCGAGTGTCGTCATATGCCCAACCTCCTTGTGAGTCACACCACGTTGAGATTGGACAATACCGGCGTTTGCGTCTTGTGTCTAGACAAACGTCGTTGTTTTGTAAAGTCGTTGCTACGGCACCGGGCTGTGGGGGTCCGCCTCGAGCGTGTCGGCGGGCTCGGACGCGACGGCCTCGCGTTCGCCCTGCACCGAGTGCCGGTAGCCGTAGGCGATGTAGATCGCCGTGCCGACCACCAGCCAGACCCCGAACCGGACCCAGGTGAGCGCGGTGAGGTTGAGCATCAGCCACACGCAGGCAGCGATCGAGGCGATCGGCAGCACCGGCACCCACGGCGCCTTGAAGCCGCGCTCCAGGTCCGGCCTGGTCCGGCGCAGCACGATCACGCCGGCGGAGACCAGGACGAAGGCGAACAGCGTGCCGACGTTGACCATCTCCTCGAGCTTGGTGATGGGGAACACCGACGCGGTCACGGCCACCACGAGGGCGACCAGCACGGTGATCCGCACTGGGGTGCCCCGCGAACCGGTCTTCGCCAGCGAGCGCGGCAACAGCCCGTCGCGCGCCATCGCGAACAGCACCCGGCACTGGCCGAGCATCAGCACCATCACGACGGTGGTCAATCCCGCGAGCGCGCCGATCGAGATGATCTTGCTGGCCCAGTGAATGCCGTTGGCGGTGAACGCCGTCGCCAGGTTCGCCTGCCCGCGGCCGCGCACCGTCTTGAGTTCCGTGTAGGAAACCATGCCGGACAACACGATCGCGACCGCGACGTAGAGCAGGGTCACGATGCCCAGCGACGCCAGGATCCCCCTGGGGACGTCGCGCTGCGGATTCTTGGTCTCCTCGGCCATGGTGGCGACGATGTCGAAACCGATGAACGCGAAGAAGACGATGGACGCCCCCGCCAGCACGCCGTACCAGCCGTAGTGGCTGCTGTGCGCCCCGGTCAGCAACGACAACACCGACTGGTCGATGCCCTTGGCCTCGCTGCTGGCTTCCGGTTTGGGAACGAACGGCGAATAGTTCGCGCGCTTGATGTAGAAGACCCCGACCACCACGACGAACAGCACGACCGACACCTTGATGCCGGTGACCACCGCGGAGAACCTCGACGACAGCTTGGTGCCCAGCGCGATCAGCGTCGCCACCCCCGCGACGATCACCAGCGCGCCCCAGTCGACCTGGGCCGACCCGAATTCGACTGTGCCACCGGCGAACCCGAACACCGTGCCCAGGTAGCTCGACCAGCCCTTGGCCACCACGGCGGCGCCGATCGCCAATTCCAGCAGCAGGTTCCAGCCGATGATCCAGGCCAGGAACTCCCCGAAGGTCGCGTAGGAGAAGGTGTAGGCGCTACCGGCCACCGGCAGGGTGGAAGCGAACTCGGCGTAACACAACGCCGCCAGCGCGCAGGTGCCGGCCGCGATGACGAACGACAACCAGATGGATGGCCCCGTGATGTCGCCCGTCGTCGACGCGGTGACGGTGAAGATGCCGGCGCCGATCACCACCGCGACGCCGAAGACGACCAGGTCCCACCAGGTGAGGTCCTTGCGCAACTTGGTGTCCGGCTCGTCGGTGTCGGCGATCGATTGTTCCACCGACTTCGTGCGCCATCGATTGGCCATGCAACCGCCCTTTCCCAACGCTGGGAGCCATTGGTCCGACACAGTACTGGGTACTCCCCACGGATGCCGGACAGCAAAGCAAACACGCGGGCGCACGCGGTCGTGATCGGGGGGAGCATCGCCGGGCTGTGCGCCGCGCGGGTGCTGTCGGACACGTATGCGCGGGTGACGGTCTTCGAGCGCGACGAGTTGCCGGCCGTCCCGGCGAACCGGGCGACGGTGCCCCAGGACCGGCACCTGCACATGTTGATGGCGCGCGGGGCGATCGAATTCGAGAACCTCTTTCCCGGCCTGCTCGACGGCATGGTGGCCGCCGGCGTGCCCAAGCTGGAGAACCGGCCCGATTGCATCCACCTGGGCGCCGCGGGCCATGTCCTGGGCACCGGGCAAACCCTGCGCGACGAATTCACCGCCTATGTGCCCAGCCGGCCGCACCTGGAATGGCAGTTGCGCAGACGGGTTCAGCGCCTCGGCAACGTCATCATCGTGCGGCGCTCGGTGGCCGAACCGCGGTTCGACCGCACGCGGCAACGGGTGACCGGCGTGCTGGTGGATCCGGCCGATCCCGCCGACGGCGAGCCGGAATTCGTGCGCGCGGACCTCGTCGTCGACGCGGCGGGGCGGGGCACCCGGCTGCCGGTGTGGTTGACGCACTGGGGATTTGCGCGCCCCGTCGAGCAGGCCATCGACATCGGCATCAACTACGCCACCCAGCAGTTCCGCATCCCCGACGGGCTGATCGCGGAGAAGGTCGTGGTCGCCGGCGCCTCCCACGACCAATCCCTGGGGCTGGGCATGCTGTGCTACGAGGACGGCACCTGGGTCCTCACCACCTTCGGCGTGGCCGACGTCAAACCGCCGCGAACCTTCCCCGAGATGCTGGCGCTGGCCCAGCGACTGCTTCCCGCCCACTTCAACGCGGCGCTGGCACAGGCCGAGCCGCTGGGCGATCCGGCCTTCCACGCCTTCCCGGCCAGCCGCTGGCGCCGCTACGACAAAGTCGACCGCTTCCCAGGCGGCATCATCGCCTTCGGCGACGCGGTGGCCAGCTTCAACCCCACCTACGGCCAAGGCATGACGATGACCTCTTTGCAGGCCGGCCATCTGCGCCGCGCCCTGCAAGGCCCCGACGATCAACTGGCCGCGGCGCTCAATCGGGCCACCGCCAAGAGCACCTTCCCGGTGTGGATGATGAACGCCATCGGCGACATCACCTTCCACCACGCCGACACGTCGGGGCCGGTTCCCTGGTGGTGGCGGCCCTCCGGGGCGCTGTTCGACCAGTTCCTGGGCGCCGCCGAAACCGAACCCGTTCTGGCGGAATGGTTTTTGCGCCGGTTCTCGCTGCTGGACAGCCTCTATATGGTTCCGCCGCCGCGGATCATCGGCCGGGCCATCGCGCACAACGCACGGCTGTGGCTGAGCGAGCGACGCGAGGCCGTCAGACGGCGGCGAGGCGATCGCAAGCGCGGCGGCGGCGACCGCACGCGCGGCCGCGGCGACCGCAAGCGCGGCGAAGCCGGGCGCTGCGGGTCGCCGCGCTAGGCACGAGCCGGGCGAAGCGGGTCGCCACCATCAGGGCCGGCCGTTACAGCCCTACCGTCGCCCTGAACAGCTTGCTCGGCTCGTGCGCGACCAGCCGGATCGGAGCGTCATCGGCCGCCACCCACGCGGCCATCCCCCGCTTCAGGGTCAGCGAGCCGGACTTGCCGTGCACCGTCGTGGAACCCTGGATGCACAACAGGATCTGGGGCCCGTCGTGGCTACACGTCGCATCCACCTCGTGGCCGACGTACTCGTCTTCGAGCTCCAGCAGCGCGACGGCGAACTCGTCGGTCGGCGTCTCATAGATCAGCCCGAAGCCCTCGCGGCGGATGTGCGGCCGCAACTGCTCCTCGCTGGTGGGCGCGAAGTCCAGCACCCGCAGCAGCTCGGGCACGTCGACGTGCTTGGGGGTCAGCCCACCCCGTAACACGTTGTCGGAGTTGGCCATCACCTCCACCGCGAAACCCCGCAGGTAGGTGTGCAGGTTGCCGGCCGACACGAAGATGGCCTCACCCGGGCCCAGGCTGACGCGGTTGAGCAGCAGCGCCGCCAGCACGCCGGCGTCGCCGGGATAGCGTTCGCCGAGCTCGAGCACCGTCTTGGCCTCGGCCGCGAATTCCGTTGCCCCCGAACTGAGGTACGCGATCGCGCCGTCCAGCACCGCGGACACCAGCACGTCGATGTCGGGCTGCGGCGCGGTGATCCACGTCGTGAACAGCGCGCGCAGACCGTCGGCGTCGGACTGGTCGTTGAGCAGGTCGATGAAGGGATCGAGGTCGGAAACCGCCAAAGCCCGCAGCAGCTCGATCGTGCGCGACGCCGGGCGGAATCCGGCGAGCGCCTCGAACGGGTGCAGCGCCACCAGCAACTCGGGCTTGTGCGAGGTGTCGCGATAGTTGCGCACCGGCGAGGTCAGCGGGATGCCGACCCGCTCCTCGCGCAGGTAACCCTCGGCCGCCTGCGCGGCGCTCGGGTGCGCCTGCAACGACAGCGGCTCGTCGGCGGCCAGCACCTTGACGAGGAAGGGCAGCACGTCCCCGAAGCGGGCCCGCGACCCCGGCCCGAGCTGACCCTCCGGGTCGGCGTCGAGCGCTTCGAGCAACGTGATCTCGCCGTTGTCGGTTTCCAGCCAGGCCGGGTCGCCCGGGTGGGCGCCGAACCAGAGCTCGGCCTCCGGATGCGCCGCCGGCACCGGACGTTCGGTGAACTCGGCGATGGCGGTACGCGAACCCCACGCGTACGTTCTCAAGGCCCCGCGAAGCAGTTCCACTGTTCTATCTATCCCCGCACCAGTCGCATGTAAACCGCGGCCATCTCCAGCCGGACGGCCAATACTGCCAGCTGTTGCTCGGCGCGGCCGGGACCCCCCAGCGCAGGCGAAACACCGGAGCCGGCAGAACCGCCGGGTCCGTCGGGCACATCCTCGGCGGCGAGCAGGTAGACGTCGTCGAGCCCGACGGTCCTGGCGGCCACCACCGTCTGCTCGTCGGCCAGGATGATCGCCAGCACCCGCAGCCGCGGCGGCAGCGGCCCGTCGAGCTCCTCGTCGTGGAACAAGGCGGCGTCGGGATCGGCGATCCCGCCACTCGAGGCCGCGGCGCGCAGGGCGACCACCGCGTCCGCCAGCCCGGTGGCCGGGGTCACCTGATTCGCGACGCGCAGCAGCACCGAGCTGCCGTGCCGCGCCAGCGCCAGCGTCGCGGCGCCGTCGCCGGCCAGCGCGACCTGGCGGTCGGCGATCCGCGCGGCCAGCAGCTTGGCTGGATTGGTGAACAGCTCGCGGCCGGCGCTGTTGCGCAGCGCCTCGGCGTCGAGCTCGTCGGCGAGCAACCCCAGGTCGATGCTGGGCCGCGGGTCGACGGCGTGCAGCACGGCAAGCCCGGCGGCCAGATACCGGCACAGCCCGAACTCGTCGCGAACCCACAGCCGGGGCGCCAGCACCGCCACGCGGCCTGCGGTGGAATCCCGCAGCGGGCCCTCATACGGCGCCACCACCACGACCCGCGCGCCGCGGCGCACCCCGGTCGCGGCGGCGGCGACCAGCGCGGGGTCGCCGGGATCGTCGCCCGCGACGATCAGCACGTCGAGCGGGCCCGCCCACGGGGGCGCCTCGGCGGCCAGCGTGAACGGCTGGGACGTCACCGAACCCAACGTCGCGGCCAGCATCGTCCCGGCGGTCTCGGCGGTGCCGCGGCCGGCCACCCAGATCACGCTGCGCGGACGGTCCTCGGCCCGCAGCGGGTCCAGCGCGCCCTCCTCGACCGCGGCGGCGACCGCGCGCACCTGCGCGCCGGCCGACGACGCGGCCCGCAGCAGGCCGTCGCGGTCGGCGGCCAGCAGGCCTTCGGTGTCTTCGAGATCGACCGCCCGGGTGGCGTTCACGGGGTGGCCCCGGCGCGCGACGTCTGCGCGGCGATTTCGGCGCTGATCTGGGCGACCATCGCGCCGACGTCCTCGGCGGTGCGGCCCTCCACATTGAGCCGCAGCAACGGCTCGGTGTTCGAGCTGCGCAGGTTGAACCAGTTGCCGTCGCCGAGGTCCACCGTCACGCCGTCCACGTGATCGAGGGAGTGGATGCGGGTGCCGAACGACCTCAGCACCGCCTCCGTGCACTGCGCGGCGTCGGCCACCGTGAAGTTGATCTCGCCGGACGATTCGTAACGCTGGTAGTCCGCGGTCAGCTCCGACAGCGGGCGGTCCTGCTCGCCGAGCGCGGCCAGCACGTACAGCGCCGCCAGCATCCCGGAGTCGGCGCCCCAGAAGTCGCGGAAGTAGTAGTGCGCCGAATGTTCGCCGCCGAAGATCGCGCCGGTGTCGGCCATCAGCGCCTTGATATAGGAGTGCCCCACCCGCGAGCGCAGCGGTGTGCCGCCGCGCTCGCTGACCAGTTCGGGCACCGCGCGCGAGGTGATCACGTTGTGGATGATCGTCGCGCCGATCTCGCGGCCCAGCTCGCGCGCGGCCACCAGGCTGGTCACGGTCGACGGCGACACGGGGTTGCCACCCTCGTCGACCACGAAGCAGCGGTCGGCGTCCCCGTCGAAGGCCAGCCCGATGTCGGCGCCGGTCTCGCGCACGAACGTCTGCAGGTCCACCAGGTTGGCGGGTTCGAGCGGGTTGGCCTCGTGATTGGGGAAGGAGCCGTCGAGCTCGAAGTACAACGGCAACAACGTGATCGAGCCGATCGGGCCGAGCACCGCGGGGGTGGTCAGACCGGCCATGCCGTTGCCGGCGTCGACGGCCACGCGCAGCGGGCGCAGCCCGGAGGTGTTCACCAGGGACCGCAGGTATTGCCCGTAGTCGGCCAGCACGTCGCGGTCGGTGACCGTTCCGGGCGGGCCGTCGTGGCCCGCGGAGCCCTCGACGCCGGCGATGACGTCGTCGGCGATGACGCGCAACCCGCTCTCGGCGCCCACGGGTTTGGCCCCCGCCCGGCACAGCTTGATTCCGTTGTAGGCGGCCGGGTTATGGCTCGCGGTGAACATCGCGCCCGGGCAGTCCAGCAGCCCGGAGGCGAAGTAGAGCTGATCGGTGGACGCCAAACCGATGCGCACCACGTCGAGACCCTGGCCGGTGACGCCGTCGGCGAACGCGGCGGCCAGGGTGGGCGAACTGTCGCGCATGTCGTGGCCGATCACGACTTGGCGGGCGCCCTCGGCGCGCATCAGGCGGGCGAAGGCCGCGCCCAGATCGGTAACCAGCGGCTGGTCGAGCTCTTCGCCGACTAGACCACGCACGTCGTAAGCCTTGACGACACGGTGGACAGTCGCGGCGGGCCGAGACATGCGGGACTCCTGACGACGTGAACTCTTGGCCGTCAGCCTATCGGGCGAAAGAGAACACGAGCCGCGGTGCGGGCGGATTGGCCAGGACCCGCCTAGTCGGCCGGGTCGGGCAACACGCGCAGATGCCCGCGGCGCCGCCCCGACCGATGCTCCGGCGGGGCGAGCACACTGCTGCTGGGCGCGGTGGCCTGGGAGCCGCCGTGGTGGATGTGCGGGTCCGCGAAGCCGTTCACGGGCGAGACGGTGCCGCCGTACGGCGCGCCGCGCTCCCCGGAACCACCTTCGCGGACCGCGTCGGCCAACGCGACAAGGTCGTCGTCGTCGGGGTGATTGGGCTCGGAAACAAGGGGACCGGCATGGCGCACCAGCTCCCATCCGCGGGGAGCGGTGATGCGGCCGGCGTGGTTGACGCACAAATCCCAAGAATGGGGTTCCCGAGCGGTCGCCAGCGGGCCGACGACTGCCGTCGAGTCCGAATAGACGAACGTTAGGGTCGCCACGGCATAGTGCGGGCACCCGGGCCGGCAACAGCGACGGGGAACGTTCACGTTCGAAAGGCTATCGTGCACAAACGCCGCCCAAGCGCCGGACACGCGCAACCGGACGGGCGCCGATGTGCAACCGTTACCATCGGCGCGTGGGCGATTCGCGCAGTTCCCCGCGAAGAGATCGGTTTTCGGACGGATCGGCTCCGCGCCGACCGGTCACCCATCGACTCTTCCGCAGGGGTCGCGAGATGCGCGGCCCGCTGCTGCCCCCCAGCGTGCCGGGGTGGCGCAGCCGCGCCGAGCGGTTCGACATGGCGGTGCTGGAGGCCTACGAACCCATCGAGCGGAACTGGCAGGACCGGCTGACCGAGCTCGACGTGGCGGTCGATGAGATTCCGCGGATCGCGGCCAAGGATCCCGAGAGCGTGCAGTGGCCACCCGAGGTGATCGCCGACGGACCGATCCCCCTGGCCAGGTTGATCCCGGCCGGTGTCGACATCCGCGGCAACTCCACGCGGGCGCGAATTGTGCTGTTCCGCAAGCCAATTGAGCGAAGGGCCAAGGACACAGTCGAACTCGGCGACTTGCTGCACGAGATCCTGGTGGCCCAGGTGGCCATCTATCTCGACGTTGAACCGTCGGTCATCGATCCGACGATCGACGACGAATAACTACGGTGCGCGGCGTTTAGATGATGCCGCGCTTGAGGCGGCGGCGCTCGCGTTCGGACAGACCGCCCCAGATGCCGAAGCGCTCGTCATGCTCGAGCGCGTACTCGAGGCACTCGTGGCGCACCTCGCAGCCCAGGCAGATCTTCTTGGCCTCGCGGGTGGACCCACCCTTTTCCGGGAAGAAGGCTTCGGGGTCGGTTTGGGCGCACAGCGCTCGGTCCTGCCATTGGTCGGCGACGGGCGCCGGCAACGGCTCGGGCTCGAATGCGACTGGCGCATCAGGAACCACGGTCAGGTGCGGCCGGGCGGGACGGTCCGGCGCCGAGTCGATCGGGGTGTGCGGCGTGCTCGCCATGGCGCCTCGAAAAGTTTCGTAAGACATACGGTCGTCCGCCTCCTCAGCTTGATTGGAGAGAGAGTGTTTGATTCCCACTGTTCTGATGTACAGACAATTCGAACAAGTGATCGAATCTCGGTCTGCGACACCGGAGTCGGCCGGCCAACCGGGAAATGACACTGATGTGATTAGACACGGGTTGATCTGCCGGGTCAAGCACTTCGGCGAATTTCCATACCATCTCGTGATCGAATTTCGGCGTTTCTGTTGCTTTGGGCCGTCGGCGTGTCGATCACATAGCCCCCAACTTCCCCACAAGTGGTGGGGAAGCCCAACTTTGAGGCAGCCCCGACGGGCCCGCCACCGCGCTGTCGACGGGCAGTACTGTCGTGCTGTGTGAGGCTCAAGTGAAGGTCACCGTTCTGGTCGGTGGGGTTGGCGGCGCCCGCTTCCTGCTGGGGGTTCAACAGTTGTTCGGACTGGGTCAATTTCACACGCTACGGCGCCCAGACACGGAAGCCGGCAGTCACGAGCTGACGGCGATCGTCAACGTTGGCGATGACGCCTGGATCCACGGACTGCGAGTCTGCCCCGATTTGGACACCTGCATGTACACCTTAGGTGGAGGTGTCGACCCGGAGCGAGGGTGGGGGCACCGCGACGAAACCTGGCACGCCAAAGAGGAATTGGCGCGCTACGGGGTGCAGCCGGACTGGTTCGGACTCGGCGACCGCGACTTGGGCACCCACCTGGTGCGCACCCAGATGATCAACGCCGGCTACCCGCTGTCACAGATCACCACGGCGCTGTGCGACCGCTGGCAACCGGGCGCGCGGCTGCTGCCGGTCACCGACGACCGCTGCGAGACGCACGTGGTGATAACCGATCCCGACGACGGCAGCCGGCGGGCCATCCACTTCCAGGAGTGGTGGGTGCGCTACCGCGCCCAGGTGCCCACCCACAGCTTCGCCTTCGTCGGCGCCGAAAAGGCAGCCGCCACAACCGAAGCCACGGCGGCCATCGCCGACGCCGACGTCATCCTGCTGGCCCCGTCGAACCCGGTGGTGAGCGTCGGCGCCATTCTGGCCGTCCCCGGCGTCCGCGGCGCGCTGCGCGCGGCGAAGGCCCCGGTCGTCGGCTACTCGCCGATCATCGGTGGAAAGCCGTTGCGCGGCATGGCCGATGCCTGCCTGTCGGTGATCGGCGTCGAGTCCACCGCCGAGGCCGTCGGCCGCCACTACGGCGCGCGTGGGGGCACCGGCATCCTGGATTGCTGGCTGGTGAGCGAAGGCGACTCAGCCGACATCGACGGCGTGGCGGTGCGCTCGGTGCCGCTGGTGATGACCGACCCCGGGGCGACCGCCGAGATGGTCCGCGCCGGGCTGGAGCTGGCGGGGGTGGCGCCGTGACCCACAACGCTCCACCCGGCGAGCACGGCACCGCCGCCGCGATCGAGATCCTGCCCGTCGCCGGTCTGCCCGAGTTCCGGCCCGGCGACGATCTAGGCGCGGCCGTCGCCGCCGGGGCACCCTGGCTGCGCGACGGCGACGTCGTGGTGGTCACCAGCAAGGCGGTGTCCAAATGCGAGGGCCGGCTGGTGCCGGCGCCCCGCGACCCGGAAGAGCGCGACCGGCTGCGGCGCAAGTTGGTCGACGACGAAGCCGTGCGCGTGCTGGCCCGCAAGGGCAAGACCTTGATCACCGAGAGCCGGATCGGGCTGGTCCAGGCCGCCGCGGGCGTGGACGGCTCCAACGTCGGGCGCGACGAGCTGGCGCTGCTGCCCGTCGACCCGGACGGCAGCGCCGCCACGCTGCGCGCCGCGCTGCGCGAGCGGCTCGGCGTCGAGGTCGCCGTCGTCATCACCGACACGATGGGCCGCGCCTGGCGCAACGGCCAGACCGACGCGGCGGTGGGCGCGGCGGGTCTGGCTGTGCTGCATGGCTATTCGGGGGCGCTCGACCAACACGGCAACGAGTTGCTGGTCACCGAGGTCGCGGTCGCCGACGAGATCGCCGCGGCCGCCGATCTGGTCAAGGGCAAATTGACCGCGATGCCGGTGGCGGTGGTGCGCGGACTGTCCGTGACCGACGACGGCTCGACGGCGCGGCGCCTGCTGCGGCCCGGCACCGAAGACCTGTTCTGGCTCGGCACCGCCGAGGCGATCGACCTGGGCCGCCGCGAAGCGCAGCTGCTGCGCCGATCGGTGCGCCGGTTCGGCGCCGAGCCCGTCCCGGCCGATCTGGTGGAGGCGGCCGTCGCCGAGGCCCTCACCGCCCCGGCCCCCCACCACACCCGCCCGGTGCGGTTCGCCTGGCTGCAAAACCGGGCCACGCGGGCCCGACTGCTGGATCGGATGAAGGACAAGTGGCGCGCCGACCTCGCCGGCGACGGTAAGCCCGCCGACGCCATCGAGCGCCGGGTGGCGCGCGGCCAGATCCTCTACGACGCGCCCGAAGTCGTCATCCCGGTCCTGGTTCCCGACGGCGCGCATTCCTATCCCGACGCCGCGCGCACCGACGCCGAGCACACCATGTTCACCGTGGCCGTCGGGGCGGCCGTGCAGGCCCTGCTGGTCGCGCTGGCGGTGCGCGGGCTGGGCAGCTGCTGGATCGGGTCGACGATTTTCGCCGCCGACCTGGTGCGCGCCGAGCTGGAGCTGCCCGCCGACTGGGAGCCGTTGGGCGCCATCGCCATCGGCTACGCCGACGAGCCCGCCGGCCCGCGCGACGCCGGGGACCCCGGGGATCTGCTGATCCGCAAGTAATACTTGAGCCCATGAACTTCGCGGGCAAGGCGGCGGCGTCGGCCGACAAGGTCCGCGGCGGCTACTACACCCCCGCGCCGGTGGCACGGTTTTTGGCCCGCTGGGTTCGCGAGGCCGGCCCCAAGATCGTCGAACCCTCCTGCGGTGACGGCGCGATCCTGCGCGAGCTGGCCGCGCTCAGCGACCGGGCCCACGGCGTCGAGCTGATCGCGCGCGAGGCGGCCAAGGCCCGCCGGTTCGCTCCCGTCGACACCGACAGCCTGTTCACCTGGCTGGCCGGCGCCGCTGAAGCCGGGGCCGGCGGCTGGGACGGGGTCGCCGGCAATCCGCCCTACATCCGGTTCGGCAACTGGGCCCCGCAGCACCGCGACCCGGCGCTGGAGTTGATGCGGCGCGAGGGCCTGCGGCCGAGCAGGCTGACCAACGCGTGGGTGCCGTTCGTCGTGGCGAGCACGGTGTTGGTGCGCGACGGCGGGCGGGTGGGCCTGGTGCTCCCGTCCGAGCTCCTGCAGGTCACCTACGCGGCGCCGTTGCGCGACTTTCTGCTGAGCCGATTCCGCGACATCACGCTGCTGACCTTCGAGCGGCTGGTGTTCGACGGCATCCTGCAGGAGGTCGTGTTGTTCTGCGGCGTCACCGGCCCCGGCCCCGCCCGCATCCGCACCGTGCACCTGCCCGACGCCGACGCGCTGGCGCGGGCGGACCTGGACGCCGAATGGGCGCCCGCGCTGCTGCACGAAAACGAGAAGTGGACCAAGTACTTTCTGGACCCCGCCGCGATCCGGCTGCTGCGCGCGCTCAAGGGCTCCGACGCGTTGCTCCCGCTCGGGTCTCTTGCCGAGGTGGATGTGGGCATCGTGACCGGGCGCAACGCGTTTTTCACCCTGACCGACGCCCAGGCCCGGGAGCGGGGATTGCGGCCGCATTGCGTCCCGCTCGTCTCGCGCAGCGCCCAGCTGTCCGGGCTGATCTACGACACCGATTGCCGGGCAAGCGATGTCGCCTCCGCGCACCGCAGCTGGCTGCTCAACGCGCCACGCGAGCCGGCCGATCCCGCGTTGATCGCCCACATCCGCGCCGGGGAGGTGGCCGGCGTGCACCGCGGCTACAAGTGCTCGATCCGCACGCCCTGGTGGAGCACGCCGTCGCTGTGGGCGCCAGACCTGTTCCTGCTGCGCCAGATTCACCGGGCGCCGCGGTTGACCGTCAATGGTGTGGGCGCCACGAGTACCGACACCGTCCATCGGGTGCGCCTCGCCCGCTCCCGCGGGCGCCCCGTCGACCCGGCGGGGCTGGCCGCGGTGTTCCACAACAGCGTGACGTTCGCCTTCACCGAGGTCATGGGCCGCAGCTACGGCGGGGGCGTGCTGGAGCTCGAACCCCGCGAGGCCGAGCAGCTGCCCGTTCCCGCGCCCGAACACGCCGATCCCGACCTCGCCGGCGACGTCGATTTGCTGTTGAAGGCCAACGAGATCGAGAAGGCGCTCGACCTCGTCGACCGTCGCGTGCTGATCGACGGGCTGGGACTGCCGGCCGAGACCGTGGCGGACTGCCGCGCGGCGTGGGCGTCGCTGGCCCATCGCAGGAAACGGCGGGGCTCGCGGTGAGCCTGCGGGAGTCGGTGATCGCGATCCTGTCCGACTGGGAACCCCCGGACGCGGGCCAGGATTCGTTGCGGCACGCCGTTTTGGCGTTCGTAGCGGCCCGCGAGGACGCGTGCCGCCGCGAGTGCGTGCCGGGGCATGTCACCGCGTCGGCGTTGGTGCTCGATCACAGCGGCGGCCGGGTGCTGCTGACGTTGCATCGTCGCCTGGGCCGCTGGGTGCAGCTGGGCGGCCATTGCGACGACGACGACGCCGACATCGTCGCCGCGGCGATGCGCGAGGCCACCGAGGAGTCCGGGGTCGACGAGCTGCGCATGGAACCCGGGTTGGCCGCGGTGCACGTGCATCCGGTGGTGTGCTCGCTGGGCGTGCCCACCCGCCATCTGGATTTGCAGTTCGTGGCGCACGCGCCGGCCGGGGCGCGGATCGCGATCAGCGACGAGTCGGAGGACCTGCGCTGGTGGCCGGCCGACGCGCTGCCCGCCGGGACCGATCACGCGCTGGCGTACCTGGTGTCGCGGGCCACGCGTGCCCGTTAGCCGCCGCGTGTGCGGCTAGCTTCACGTTCGGCCTCGAGCGTGCGGCTGGCTTCACGTTCGGGGACGCGAAGGCACCCCCGCCTTCAGACGTCGCTCGAGTAGCGGATCCCGCCGTCGGGAATTGACACGCCGGGCCACACCCGGGCGCCGCGCAGCAGTTCGCACCGCGCGCCGATGTCGGCGCCGTCGCCGATCACGCCGTCGCGCACCAGCGCCCGCGGGCCGATGCGCGCGCCGAAGCCGATGATCGAGCGCTCGATCACGCTGCCGGCCTCGACCTTGGCGCCGTCGAAGATCACCGCGCCGTCGAGCCGGACGCCGGGCCCGATCTCGGCGCCGCGCCCCACCACGGTGCCGCCGATCAGCACCGCGCCCGGGGACACCGCCGCGCCGTCGTGCACCAGTTGCTCGCCGCGGTGGCCGTGCAGGGCGGGCGACGGCGCGATGCCGCGCACCAGATCCGCCGACCCCCGGACGAAGTCTTCGGGGGTGCCCATGTCGCGCCAGTAGCTGGCGTCGACGTAGCCGCAGACCTTGACGCCGGGATCGGACAGCAGCGCGGGGAACACCTCGCGCTCCACCGAAACCTCACGGCCGCGCGGGATCCGGTCGATCATCTCGCGCGAGAACACGTAACAGCCGGCGTTGATCTGGTCGGTCGGCGGATCCTGGGTCTTTTCCAAAAAGGCGGTGACCCTGCCCTCCTCGGTGGTCACGCAGCCAAACGCCCGCGGGTCGCCCACCCGCACCAGGTGCAGGGTGACGTCGGATTCCTGGGCGCGGTGAAAGTCGAGCATCTGGCCCAGGTCGGAGCCCGACAGCACGTCGCCGTTGAACACCATCGCGGTGTCGTGCCGCAGGTGGCCGACGACATTGGCGATGCCGCCGCCGGTGCCCAGCGGGCTCTCCTCGGTGACGTATTCGATCTGCAGGCCCAGCTTGGAGCCGTCACCGAACTCCGCCTCGAATACGCCGGCCCGGTACGACGTGCTCAGGACGACGTGCTCGATGCCCGCCGCGGCGACCCGCGACAGCAGGTGGGTGAGGAACGGCAGTCCGGCGGTGGGCAGCATGGGCTTGGGCGCCGACAGCGTCAGCGGCCGCAGCCGGGTGCCCTTGCCGCCGACCAGGATCACGACGTCGACTTGTGGAGTTCCCACCTCAGTGTCGCCCTTCCGCCAGTTTGGCCCGGCCCGACGCGCGCACCGCGCTGCGCACCATCAGGCGGGAACGGACCGCCAACGAGGCGCGCAGCGTCCAGCGCAGCGGCGCGCGCAACCAACCGGCGTGCCGGTCGGCCAGAAACATATACGTGCTCTTGTGATGGGCGGCCAGGTGGCTGGCCGGGTCCCCGCCCGTGGAGTGGCCCTTGTGGTGCAGGACCTCCGCCGACGGCACGTAGACCGACAGCCAGCCGGCCTTGCCGAGCCGGTCGCCGAGGTCGACGTCCTCCATATACATGAAGTAGCGCTCGTCGAAGCCGCCGATCTGGCCGAACGCCGACCGGCGCACCAGCAGGCACGACCCCGACAGCCAGCCCACCGGGCGCTCGCTGGGCTCCAGCCGCTCCTGGCGGTACGCCGCCGACCACGGGTTGGTTTTCCAGAACGGCCCGACGACCGCGTGCATGCCGCCGCGGATCAGGCTGGGCAGATGCCGCGCCGACGGATACACCGACCCGTCGGGATCGCGGACCAGCGGGCCCAGCGCACCGGCCCGCGGCCAGCGCGACGCCGCGTCCAGCAGGGCGTCGATGCTGCCCGGGCCCCACTGCACGTCCGGGTTGGCCACGATCACCCAGTCGTCCTCGCGGTCCAGCTGGGCGACGGCGCGATTCACCGCGGTCCCGTAGCCGAGGTTGGCGCCGGTGTGAAACAGCCGCACGTTGGGATAGCGATCGACCGCGGCCTGCGGGGTGCCGTCGGTGGAGCCGTTGTCGGCCAGCAGCACGCACACCTCGCGCTCCGTGGCCAGCGACAGCGAGGCCAGGAAGCGCTCCAGGTGCGGACCCGGTGAATAGGTCACCGTCACGACCGGCAGCACGTCAGTCACGCGTAGAGGGTAACGGTCGATCGGCCGCGACACCGCTGGCAGCGTCGCTTTGCGAGGCGGCCAGGGCCGCGACAAGCGCAGGGCGCCAGGGCCTTAGCGGCCGCAGCCCGGCCGCCGCGGACTGTCCGCTGCCCAGCGCGGAGTACGCCGGCCGCGGCGCCGGTCGGGGAAAGCGGTCGGTGCCGACCGGTTGCACCCGGGCCGGGTCGGCGCCGCATTCCTCGAAGACGGCGCGGGCCTGGTCGAACCGCGAGACCGCGCCCTCGTTGGCGGCGTGCAGGATCGGGCCGGGCACGCGGTCGTCGACGATCTGCAGCAGCGCGGCGGCCAGGTCGCCGACGTAGGTCGGGGAGCCGATCTGGTCGTCGACGACGTCCACCGGGCCGTCCCCGGCGGCCAGCCGGCGCATGACGGCGACGAAGTCCTTGCCGGTGCCGCCGGTGTAGACCCAGGCGGTGCGGACCACGACCGCCTCGGGCAGCGCCGCCAACACGGTCTGCTCCCCCGCGACCTTGCTGCGGGCGTACACGCCCTGCGGCGCGGTTTGGTCGCTGGGCTCGTACGGCCGGGGCGGCGCGCCGCCGAAGTCGCCGTTAAAGACGTAGTCGGTGGACACGTGGATCAACTGGGCGCCGGCCCGTGCGCAGGCCCGCGCGATGTGCCCAGGACCGGCCTCGTTGACCGCGAAGGCGCCGGCCTCGTCGGTTTCGGCGCCGTCGACATCTGTGTAGGCCGCGCAGTTGATCACCACGTCGCCGCGCTGCACGATCCGCTCGGCCGCCGCGGGGTCGGTGATGTCCCACTGCGCTGACCCGCGTGCCAGGACCTCCCGGCCCTGACCTGCCGCCAGCGAGCTCAAATAGCTGCCCAGCTGCCCACCGGCCCCGGCGATCACGATCCTGCCTGACATGGTTCGAGTTTGGCATGGCCGGGCGAAGCCCAGAAAAGCGCGGGGCCCAAGATATCGCGGGGCGGCGCGGGCCACGCCGCGATCGGCTACCCGTGAAGCTGATGTGTCGCAAGTAATGTAGTGGGATGCCTGTGCAACGTGTGGTTCGTGTGATTACCACCGTGCTGACGCTCGCGGTCGTCGTCGGCACCGGGATCGCGTGGAGCAATGTCCGGTCCTTCGAAGACGGCATCTTTCACATGTCGGCGCCCTCGCTGGGCAAGGGCGGCGACGACGGCGCGATCGACATCCTGTTGGTCGGCCTCGACAGCCGCACCGACGCGCACGGCAACCCGCTGTCCCAAGAGGAACTGGACACGCTGAAGGCCGGCGACGAGGAAGCCACCAACACCGACACGATCATCCTCATCCGGATCCCCAACAACGGGAAGTCGGCGACCGCGATCTCGATCCCGCGCGACTCCTACGTCGCCGCCCCTGGGCTGGGCAAGACCAAGATCAACGGCGTCTACGGCCAGACCCGGGAAGCCAAGCGCGCCAGCCTGGTCAGGGCCGGCGATGCCGCGGCGGATGCGGCCGCCCAGGGCACCGAGGCCGGCCGCGAGGCGCTGATCAAGACCGTCGCCGACCTCACCGGCGTCACCGTCGATCACTACGCCGAGATCGGACTGCTCGGTTTCTCGCTGATCACCGACGCCCTCGGCGGCGTCGACGTCTGCCTCAAAGAGCCCGTGTTCGAACCGCTTTCGGGTGCGGACTTCCCGGCGGGCCCGCAACGGCTCAGCGGCCCGGAGGCGCTCAGCTTCGTGCGCCAGCGCCACGAACTGCCGCGCGGCGACCTGGACCGGGTGGTGCGCCAGCAGGTGGTGATGGCCTCGCTGGCCCATCGGGTCATCTCCGGCAAGACGTTGTCCAGCCCCACCACGGTGCGGCGCCTGGAATCCGCAGTGCAGCGTTCGGTGGTGATCTCGGCCGGGTGGGACGTGATGGATTTCGTGCAGCAGATGCAGAAGCTGGCGGGCGGCAACGTCGCGTTCGCCACCATCCCGGTGCTCGACGGCGCCGGCTGGAGCGACGACGGCATGCAGAGCGTGGTGCGGGTGGACCCGCACCAGGTGGCCGATTGGGTCGGCGGCCTGCTGCACGAGCAGGAGCAGGGCAAGACCGAGGAGATCGCCTACACGCCCGCGAAGACCACCGCCAGCGTCGTCAACGACACCGACATCAACGGGCTGGCCGCGGCGGTGTCAGACGTGTTGAGCGCCAAGGGCTTTGCCACCGGCACGGTGGGCAACAACGACGGCGGGCACGTCAAGGCCAGCCAGGTCCGCGCCGCCAAGATCGACGACATGGGGGCAAAAGAGGTCTCCAAAGAACTGGGTGGGTTGCCGGTGATCGCCGACACCTCGCTGGCGCCGGGCGCGGTGCGCGTGGTGCTGGCCAACGACTACAGCGGGCCGGGCTCGGGCCTGTCCGGCACCGAATCGATCATGCCCGCCCGGGTGTCCACCGCCGGCGCGGTGACCGCCAACGCGGGCGCTCCCCCGCCGTCGCCGATCCTGACCGCCGGTTCCGACAAGCCGGAGTGCATAAACTAACGACCCGTGCATCAACTGAGCACGCTGAGCGGTGCCATCCTCGATCCGATGCTGCGGTCCGACCCGGTCGGCCCGCGGATCACGTACTACGACGACGCGACCGGCGAGCGCATCGAATTGTCCGGGGTGACGCTGGCCAACTGGGCCGCCAAGACGGGCAACCTGTTGCGCGACGAACTGGGGGCCGGGGCGGCCAGCCGCGTCGCGATCCTGCTGCCCGCGCACTGGCAGACGGCGGCCGTGCTGTTCGGGGTGTGGTGGATCGGCGCCGAGGCGGTGCTGGCGGGCCCGGCCGACCTGGCGCTCTGCACCATCGAGAGGCTGGACGAAGCCGACGACGCGGTGGCGGGAGGCGAGGTCGCGGTGCTGTCGCTCGACGCGTTCGGCCGCCCCGCGCCCGACCTGCCGATCGGCGTGACCGACTACGCCACCGCGGTGCGGGTGCACGGCGACCAGATCGTTCCCGAACCGCGCCCGGGCCCGGCGCTGGGTGGGCGCTCGGTCGACGAGGTGCTTGCGGACTGTCAAACCTCCGCGGCGACAAGGGGTTTGACGTCGAGCGACCGCGTGCTGTCCGGTAAGCCGTGGACCGACCCCGCAGAGCTGGTGGACGGCCTGCTGGCGATCATGGCCGTCGGCGCCTCGCTGGTGCAGGTGGCCAACGCCGATCCGGACGCGCAGTCGCGCCGCATCGAGACCGAAAAGGTCACCCGGGTGCTGTGAGGCCGTCCCGCCGGCCCACCGCCGTCGATACATATTGATATCGCAATATTTCGATGTTAACGTCGAGCGGACATCGGCTAAACGCTGAGACGACGAGGAAGGTTGCGGTGATGGCGGTGTACGGGCTCTTGGCGAAGGCGGCGGGGACGGTCGTCACCGGGCTGGTCGGCGTGACGGCCTACGAGGTGGTGCGCAAGGCCGTGGCCAAGGCGCCACTGCACGAGACCGCGGTGAAGGGCGCCGAGCTCGGACTCCGCGGCACCCGCAGGGCCGAGGAGGCCGCCGAGTCGGCGCGCCTGCGCCTCGCCGACGTGATGGCCGAGGCCCGCGAGCGTATCGGCGAGGAGGCGCCCACGCCGTCGATCGCCGACACCCACGACCACGAGCACTGATCGCCACGATGGACCTAGCCCTAGTCCCCGACGTTGCAGACGAGGTACGAGCGAATGACCCTGCGCTGCAGGTGATTTCGGATGCCGCCGGGCGCATGCGGGTCGCGGTCGCCTGGGTGCGCGCCGATTCGCGGCGCGCCGTCGCGGTCGAGGAGGCCGTCGCCAAGTGCGAGGGCGTGCGCGTGGTGCACGCCTACCCGCGCACCGGATCGGTGGTCGTCTGGTATTCGCCCCGGCGCTGCGACCGGTCCTCGGTGCTCGCGGCCATCGGCGACGCGGCACACGTCGCCGCCGAGCTGATCCCGGTCCGCGCGCCGCATTCGTCGGAGATCCGCAACGCCGACGTGCTGCGCATGGTGATCGGCGGCGCGGCGCTGGCCCTGCTCGGGGTGCGCCGCTACGTGTTCGCCCGGCCGCCGCTGCTCGGCCCCAGCGGCCGGCTGTTCGCCACCGGCGTCACCGTCTTCACCGGCTATCCCTTCCTGCGCGGCGCGCTGCGCTCGTTGCGCTCCGGCAGGGCCGGGACCGACGCGCTGGTCTCCGCGGCGACAGTGGCGAGCCTGGTGCTGCGGGAGAACGTCGTCGCGCTGACCGTGTTGTGGTTGCTCAACATCGGTGAGTACCTGCAGGACCTGACGCTGCGACGGACCCGGCGGGCCATCTCGGAGCTGCTGCGCGGCAACCAGGACACGGCATGGCTCCGGCTCGACGACGGCAACGAGGTGCAGGTGCCGATCGACACCGTGCAGATCGGCGACGAGGTCGTGGTGCACGACCACGTCGCGATCCCGGTCGACGGCGAGGTGGTCGACGGCGAGGCCGTCGTCAACCAGTCCGCGATCACCGGGGAGAACCTGCCGGTCAGCATCGTGGCGGGCGCGCACGTACACGCCGGTTCGGTGGTGGTGCGCGGGCGGCTGGTGGTGCGGGCCAGCGCGGTCGGCAATCAGACCACCATCGGGCGCATCATCGCCCGGGTCGAAGAGGCGCAGCACGACCGGGCGCCGATCCAGACCGTCGGCGAAAACTTCTCTCGCCGTTTCGTTCCCACCTCGTTCATCGTCTCGGCCATCACGCTGGCGGTCACCGGTGACGTCCGCCGGGCGATGACGATGCTGCTCATCGCCTGCCCGTGCGCGGTGGGTTTGGCCACCCCGACGGCGATCAGCGCGGCGATCGGCAACGGCGCGCGCCGCGGGATTCTGATCAAGGGCGGTTCGCACCTCGAGCAGGCCGGCCGGGTGGACGCGATCGTGTTCGACAAGACCGGCACGCTCACCGTCGGGCGGCCGGTGGTCACCAATATCATTGCGCTGCACAAGGACTGGCAGCCCGAGCAGGTGCTGGCCTATGCGGCCAGCTCGGAGATCCACTCCCGCCACCCGCTGGCCGAGGCGGTGATCCGCTCCACCGAGGAGCGCCACATCACCATCCCGCCGCATGAGGAGTGTGAGGTGCTGGTCGGGCTGGGCATGCGGACCTGGGCCGACGGCCGCACCCTGCTGCTGGGCAGCCCCGGGCTGCTGCGCTCCGAAAAGGTCAGGGTGTCCAAGAAGGCGTCGGAATGGGTGGACCGGCTGCGCCGCGAGGCCGAGACGCCGCTGCTGCTGGCGGTCGACGGCAAGCTGGTGGGGTTGATCAGCCTGCGCGACGAGGTGCGGCCGGAGGCCGCCGATGTGCTGAAAAAGTTGCGCGCCAACGGCATTCGCCGGATCGTGATGCTCACCGGCGATCACCCGGACATCGCCGAGGTGGTGGCGGGCGAACTCGGGATCGACGAGTGGCGCGCCGAGGTGATGCCGGAGGACAAGCTCGCGGCGGTGCGCGAACTGCAGGACGCGGGGTTCATCGTCGGCATGGTCGGCGACGGCATCAACGACGCCCCCGCGCTGGCGGCCGCCGACATCGGCATCGCCATGGGGCTGGCCGGGACCGACGTCGCGGTGGAGACCGCCGACGTGGCGCTGGCCAACGACGACCTGCACCGCCTGCTCGACGTGCGGGACCTGGGGGCCCGCGCCGTCGACGTCATCCGGGAGAACTACAGCATGTCCATCGCCGTCAACGCCGCCGGGCTGATCATCGGCGCGGGCGGGGCGCTGTCCCCGGTGCTGGCGGCGATTCTGCACAACGCGTCGTCGGTGGCGGTGGTGGCCAACAGCTCCCGGCTGATCAGATATCGGCTGGATGTGCCGCGCGACAACGGTGATCGCCAGCGCGGCGAAGCCGGGCGCAGCGGGTCACCGCGCGGCAGCGGTGAGCGCGGCGGAAACTAGCAGCCGCACTGCTCGCCGCGCCAGGCGCGCACGCCCTGCCACACGGCGACACCGGCGATCGCGAGCCCCACGGCGGGGTCGATCCACCACGCGCTCGACCACAGCGCCGTCGCGGCAAGGCCGATCAGCACCCCGGCGGCCTGGGCGGCGCACAGGTAGTTCTGGATGCCCTCGGCCTCGGTGGCTCCCGAGCCCAACCGCGCACCCAGCCGGTGGTTGGCCCGGCCCAGCACCGGCATGAGCAGCAGGGCCAGGGCGGTCAGCCCGATGCCGATCACCGACGTCTCGGCGCGGTGGTCACCGGCCAACTCGCGGATGGATTCGGCGGCGATGTACGGGGCGGTCAGCCAGAACGACACCGCGACGCCGCGTTGCGCGCGCCGCTCGGCGGTGTGGGAAAAGGTGCGCGCACCGCTGAACCGCCACACCACCATCGCGCTGGCCAGCGCCTCCGACGCCCCACCGAGGGCCCATCCGGTCAGGGCGATGGAGCCGACCGAGAGGCCCTGCCACAGCCCGACGACGCCCTCGACGAGCACGACGGCCAGGCTGATCCATGCCAGCCGACGGGCCCATGCGGCGCCGCGCGTGAAGTCGGCGTCGTGCGCGGCGGTGCATTCGCGCGCGAGGGCAACCGAAGTGGTCATTGGGCCAGGTTAGCGAGCGCGCGGCGGGGCCGGTGCCGCAACACCCGGCCGTGATCGATCTGTGTCGCGGCGCGGCGCGGCCGGGGCCCGGGCCGCGGGCCGCGGCCCGGAGTGGGTAGTTATTGTTGCTAACCAGTAGACCCGAAGGGAATTCCGCGATGGCGCGCACCGACGACGACACCTGGGACCTGGCCACCAGCGTGGGGGCGACCGCCACCATGGTGGCCGCGGGACGGGCCCGGGCCACCCGGGACGGGCTGATCGACGACCGGTTCGCCGAGCCGCTTGTGCGCGCGGTCGGTGTCGACTTCATGACCCGGTGGGCCGCCGGCGAACTCGACGCCGACGACGTCGACGAGCCCGGCGCCGCGTGGGGCATGCAGCGCATGACCGACATGATGGCCGCCCGCACCCGCTACATCGACGCGTTCTTCGCCGAGGCGGGGGCGGCCGGCATCCGCCAGGTGGTCATCCTCGCCTCCGGCCTGGATGCGCGCGCCTACCGGCTGCCCTGGGCCGCGGGCACCACGGTGTTCGAGATCGACCAGCCGCAGGTCCTCGAATTCAAGGCCGCGACCATCGCCGACCTCGGCGCCCGGCCGACCGCCGAGGTCCGCACCGTCCCGGTCGACCTGCGCCACGACTGGCCGTCGGCGCTGCGCGGGGCCGGCTTCGACACCGGGCGGCCCGCCGCCTGGGCCGCCGAGGGGCTGATCGGCTTCCTGCCGCCCGAGGCCCAGGACCGGCTGCTGGACAACATCACCGCGCTGTCCGCCGACGGCAGCCAGCTGGTGGCCGAGGTCTTCGCGAACACCGGCGCCAGCGGGGACGCGCTGAACGCGGCGAGCGAAAAGTGGCGGCAGCGCGGCCTCGACATCGCGCTGGGCGATCTGGGGTTCCCCGGGCCGCGCAATGACGTGGCGGCCTATCTGCAGCAGCGGGGCTGGCAACCGGCGCGCACCCCGCTGAACCAGCTGCTGGCCAACGCCGGGCTGCCGCTGCAGTCGACCGACCCCGAGGCACCCTTCGCCCAGAACTACTACTGCACCGCGGTGCTCAACGCGGCGCATTAAAGGAAGGCAGACACCGTGCCAAACAGTAAGCCGCCCAAGCCGCTTGACGGATTCCGGGTTCTCGACTTCACCCAGAACATCGCCGGGCCGATGGCAGGCCAGGTGCTGGCCGACCTGGGGGCTGAGGTCATCAAGGTCGAGGCGCCCATCGGCGAGGCCGCCCGCCACATCACCGCGGTCCTGCCTGGCCGCCCGCCGCTGGCCACCCTGTTCCTGCCCCACAACCGGGGCAAGAAGTCGGTGATGGCGGACCTGCGCAGCGACGAGGCCAAGCAGCAGATCATGCGACTGGTCGACACCGCCGACGTTGTGCTGGAAGGGTTTCGACCCGGGGTGATGGAACGCATGGGCCTGGGACCCGACGAGCTGCAAGCCCGCAACCCCCAACTCATCTACGCGCGCCTGTCGGCCTACGGCGGCAACGGCCCGGAGGGCAGCCGGCCCGGCGTGGACCTGATGGTGGCCGCCGAATCGGGCATGACGACCGGGATGCCCACGCCCAGCGGCAAACCCCAGATCATCCCCTTCCAGCTCGTCGACGCCGCCAGCGGTCACGTGCTGGCGCAGGCGGTGCTGGCCGCGCTGCTCAACCGCGAGCGCCACGGGGTGGCCGACGTCGTGCGGGTCGCCATGTACGACGTCGCGGTCAGCCTGCAGGCCAGTCAGCTGACCATCCACCTGAACAAGCCGAACGCCGAACCCAAGCCTGCGGATTCAGCGTCAAAACCCAAGCGGCGCAAGGGTGTCGGGTTCGCGACCCAGCCGTCGGACGCCTTCAAGGCGGCCGACGGCTACCTGGTGATCAGTGCCTACGTGCCCAAGCACTGGGACAAGCTGTGCGAGATCATCGGCCGCCCCGACATGCGCGACGACGAACGGTTCATCGACCAGCGCGCCCGCGCGCTCAACTATCCGGAGCTCACCGAGGAACTCGAGAAGGCGCTGGCCGCCAAGACCGCCGACGAATGGGTCCGGCTGCTCCAGGAGGGCGGCCTGATGGCCTGCCACGCCTACACCTGGAAGCAGGTGGTCGGCACCGCGCTGTTCGCCGAGAACGAGCTCGCCCTGCCGGTCGGCGAGGGCGAGGACGCGGTCACCGTAATCCGCACCCCGGCACGGTATTCGAGCTTCGACGCTGACGCCACCGATCCTCCCCCGGCCCTCGGGCAGCACACCGAGGAGTATCTGGGCGCACCGCAACCCGCATCGTGAGCCTCACGGCGTCAGCTTGACCACCCGGTCGTTGCCGCGGTCGGCGACGTAGACGTTCCGGTCTTTGTCGACCGCCACCGCCAGGGGCGTGTTGAGCCCGTTGAACGGCAGGACGGTCGGCGCGTTCGAGCCCGCCGGGAACTTCAGCACGTCACTCTTGTCGTGTTCGGTGACGTAGACGGTGCCGCTGTTGTCCACCGCGATGCCCCACGGCACAGAGATGTTCTGGAAGGGTAACTCCGCCTGGGTATTTGAATTGGCGTCGAGCTTCACGATCCTGTTGTTGTCGGTGTCGGCGACGTACACGGTGCCCGCGGCGTCGACGGCGACACCATCGGGATTCTTGAGTCCGGTGAACGGCAACTCGGTCTGGGTCTTGGATCCCGCTGCCAGCTTCACCACCCTGCTGTTACCGCGGTCGGCGACGTACACGTTGCCCTGGCTGTCGACCGCGACGCCCTCGGGATAGCTCAGACCCGAAAACGGCAGCACCTTCTGGTCGTTGGAGCCCGCGGCCAGGCTGACCACCCGGTTGTTGAAGTCGGCGACGTACACCGTGCCCGCACCGTCGACGGCCAAACCCTGCGGCTGGTAGAGCCCGTGGAACGGCAGCACCGTCGTGGCGTTCGAACCGGCCGTCAGCTTCACCACCCGGCCGTACATGCCTTCGCTGGTGACGTAGACGTCGCCGGCGCTGTCCAGCGCCACCCCGCCCGGGGACAGGCGGAAGTCAATGCCGTTGAACGGCAACACACTTTGGCCCGACGCCTGCTCTGCCGGCCCCGAGGACCGCGTGGACAGGTAACCGGCGACCGCCAGGATGAACGCGACGAGGGCGACGAGCGCGATGGCGCCGACGATGATCCACTGTTTGCGTTTGGGGTCCATTGGCACGGGGGGCCTCCTGAAGTCCGGCCCGGACCCGTAGGCGTGGCCGAATGTCGTCGTGGGTGCGGGGCGAATCAGCGACGGGTTATGGCCGGAGCGCTCCGACCAACCGGTGCCGCCCGTCCTCGGGGCCACCGGACCCGCCATGGTCTCGGCGCTGGGCCATGAGGGCGGCTCGCGCCCGGGGAGCGGGCCCGACGCCTCCGCATGCTGGACGGCGTTTTCCCCCTCCCGCAGGATCGTGGTGGCTTTGCGCTGCTCGGACGTGGTCAGCGCGTCATGGGCCGCGGCGGCGAATTCGCCCGCGGTGCGGTAGCGCTCCTCGGGACGTTTGGCCATGCCCTTGGCGATCACCTGATCCAAGGCGGGCGGAAACGCGCCGGGGCGCAGTTGGCTGGGCGACGGGGGCGTCTTCGTCAGGTGCGCGGCGACCAGCCGTTCGATCGTGTCGGCCCGGTACGGCGGCGAGCCGGTCAGGCACTCACTCAAAACACATGCGAGCGAATAGATGTCGGCGCTATGGGTGACGGTGTCGTCGGTGAATCGTTCCGGGGCCATGTAGTAGTACGTGCCGATCGCGGTCCCGAACTGGGTCAACCCCGGATCGGTTGCGGCCCGGGCGATTCCGAAATCCGCCAGATACGCGAAGTCGCTGCCGGTGATCAGGATGTTTCCCGGTGTCACGTCGCGGTGCGTCACCCCCACGGCGTGGGCCGCATCCAACGCGGCGGCGACCTGGCTGATGATGGCGATCGCCCGCGGTGCGGCCAGCGGACCGTCCCGGCGCAGCAGCGTGCCCAGATCGACGCCGTCGACGAGGCGCATGTCCACATAGAATCGGCCGTCGATCTCGCCGTAGTCGTGGATTGGCACCACATGTGGTTCGGTCAGCCGGCCGGCGATATCGGCCTCGCGCTGCAGGCGCGCCCGGAACTC